>JAADEG010000055.1 GCA_013153525.1 Thermodesulfobacteriota bacterium | reverse complement strand
TCTCTTAAAATGGTATTCCTTCCCATAACAGGAGCTATACACTCTGAGGTACACACAGAAGGAAATCCCTCACCTTGCCACAAAAGAGGAATTGCAGGAACATGTCCACCTATGTAAGGCTTCTTTTCTACCAGACAAACATTTACTCCGAGATCTGCAAGTGTTTGAGCACAGCTAAGCCCTGCAGGACCACCTCCAATAACGAGTACATCTCTGCTAAGCTCTTTACCCCTGTAAGCAAGATAGTTCGTCTGAAGCTTTACATAAGCCATGTGAATCATGTCCATAGCTTTACCAGTGGTAGCTTCTTTATCCTGGTGAATAAACGCACACTGCTCTCTTAAGTTAACCACTTCGTGCATTCCAAGATCAATACCGAGGTATTGTAAAAGCTTTTTTATCCTGTCTTCGTTAAACCTCAGAGACGATCTTTCAGAACAACCAGCAATTATAATTGCGTTTACACTCCCTTTTAAAGGTTCTAAGTACTTTTCAGGAGACTTACACAGGTCGTTTACGATAATAACCTGATCTACATCAGGTAATTCCTTCGTAAAGTCCTCAAGTTTATCAAAATCTATTACTTCTTTTAAAATTCCTCCACATGTACAAAATACAACCCCAACCTTTAAAGCTCCATCCAACTTGCTCATAGCTAACCCCCTCAATTGAGCTTCTATTCAAAATTCTAAAATACTTTTATTAAGTAGTCAACAAAATTTTTATACTGTAAAACTTGATTTACCTTTTAAAATTTCAGATTTTTCTTTATTTTTGCGGTTTTTCTTTAAAATTTTAACTTTTATTAATTTTCAATTTTACAAAATCCGCACTAAAAGTGAATAAAAAGTGAAAAAATTACCGCTGAAAATACCACCCAAAGAATATTTACTCTCTTTAAAAGTGCAACGAGAAATATCGTAGCAATAATCGCACTTAAAGGAGTCCAATGAACACCCCCAAGAAACTTAAGCTCTGCAAAGAGAAGAAGTCCAGAAAAAGATGCTATAAGACCTCTTTTTGCCCTTAAAAACCAAGTAGAATAACGAATCCTCTCCTGAAGCTCACTCGCAATGGAGATTATTATAAAAGATGGGGTAAAAATAGAAATCGTTGCTATAATTCCACCAATAATTCCGTAAAGGTAAAAACCTACGAAAGTTGCGGTAATAACTATTGGTCCTGGAGTTACCTGTCCGAGAGCTATTCCATCCATAAAAACTTCTTTTGTCATCCAGTGAAGCTTATCCACCACCTGATGTAGCATAAGCGGTAAACACGCATAACCACCACCAAAAGCAAATGCGTCAACCTTCATCATGACCTGAGAAAGGTTAAAGTACTTCGGATTTATTAAGTAAAAAATCCCAAGAAAAACAAAAGGCACAGTAATGAGTCCTAAGATCTTTTTTAGGTTTACTTTTGATGCTTGATGCTTAAACTTTCCTACTTCAGTAAAAATTAAATAAGATAGCAAAAAACAGCTAAAAATTATCAAAAACGGGTTTACTCCTTCAAAAAATAAAACAAAAGAAAGGGCTGCGATAAGTATCTCCTTTGCCTTTCTTGAAATAGGTAAGAAAAAGTCTAAAAATGCCTTCCCTACTATAGCTACAACTGCAAGTCTCAAACCTTGAAACATGTTGTGAACGATAGTAAGAGTGTGATTTTCTTTGTAAAACCAAGAAAGAAGCATCATCAAAACGAATGCAGGAAGAGAAAAACCTAAAAAACTAACGAGTCCACCGATTATTCCTCTGGTTTTAAGCCCAACGAATGTTGCCATTTGCATTGCAGTTGCACCAGGAACAGCTTGGGCAATTGCTACTCCTTCGTTAAAAGTTTCCTTTGGAACCCACTTCTGTCTATTAACTGCAAGATCCCTTATAAAAGCAACCATTGCAGGTCCACCAAAAGAGCTCAAACCAAGTTTCAAAAATTCCCAAAAAATCTTTCTTAGACTCGGCATTTTTTCTCTTCCTTTTTTAATAGGTTATTGTATCATAAAATTTCGTGTACATCCAGAGATTTGATCCCTGGAAGTCAAAGCTGTGCACCTGCCCAGAAAAGTACAGCCTTAATCCTTACACGGGTTGTGGACACAGGTGTCTTTACTGCTATGCCACTGCTTTTATTAAAAACTTTTATTCTCCAAGACCTAAAAAAAACTTCATCAAAAAAGTCAAGTCCGAACTTCAAAAAATTCCACCAGGAAGTCTTATTTCCCTTTCAAATTCCTCTGATCCTTATCAACCCTTAGAAAAAACTTACTTCCACACGAGAAACTTTTTGGAACTTCTTGAAAGTAAAAACTTTAAGCTTCTTATAATAACCAAGTCAGACTTGGTGTTAAGAGACCTTCCTATTTTAAAAAACTTAAACTGCGTGGTTAGCATAACTATTACTACGAAAAAGTACTTTAGAATTCTTGAGCCAGGAGCTCCTTCTTACGAAAAAAGACTTTACGCAATAAAAACCTTGTCTAAAGCTGGCATACTCGTTACCGCAAGAATTGACCCTGTAATTCCTTTTTTAAACGACGAAGAGGTAATAAAAATTTTTGAAGAGGTAGCTCCCTGGGTAAAGCACATAACCACGAGTACATACAAAGCAAAGAGAGACTCTTTCGCCCGCCTTAAAAAGGCTTTTCCTGAAAAAGCAAAACTGTGGCAAGAATTATACTTCGTAAAAGGTAAAAAAATAGAAGGTGCCTGGTATCTTCCTGAAGACTTGAGAAAAGAGCTTTTGTATCCTCTTTTTGAAAAAGCAAAAGAATTTGGCATTTCAATTGCTGCGTGTAGAGAAGGAATAAAGGAGTTTTCAGCAAAAGAAAAGTGTGACGGAAGTTTTTTAATTGACAAGTTTTTATTTAATGAGCTTAAAGAATAGTTTTATTGCAAGCAAAAATACTATAATTCCGAGAAAGCGTTTAACCGTGGAGGGTTTAAGTTTTTTCTGCATAAAGTAAGTTCCAAGGTAACCTCCGAGATACGCAGTTATTCCTGCAACTACGAGAAGAGCCGGGTTTACATGCCCCATTATCCAATAAGAAATAAATCCAGTAAAAGACGAAAACGGCACCACGAGTGCAGTTATCGCAGCAACTGTTTTTGGATTGTATCCCATAAAAACCATAAGAGGCGAAATAAGGGTTCCTCCTCCAACGCCTAATAATCCTGAAATAAAGCCTGCAAATCCACCTATTAAACTTAAAATCAAGTACGGAGCATCTGTCCTAAAGGTCTGCCTTTTGCTACCTCTGTAAAAAATTAGCATACTTCCTGCAAATACGAGAAACATTAAAAATACCGTTAAAACTGCTTTCGTAGGAACTTTGGTAGATATGTAAGCTCCAAGAGGAGCTATTACCATTGAAGTGATAATAATGGGAAGCCCAATTTTAAAGTTGACTCTTTTTTCTTTTATGTTTGAAATAGTTGCTCCTACCATACTTAAAGTATTTATAAACAAGCATGTAGGTTTAACCTGATTTAAGGGAAAACCTATCCAGTTAAGGATTGGGACGAGGGCAATAGCAGAGCCCACCCCACCTAAAGCAAATATAAAACTAAACACAAAAGAAAGAACTGCAACGAGAACGAACACCTTTATACCCCTTCAAATCCTTTTTCAAAACCCTCTTCGTAACCAGCACAGTCTATACACACCTTTTTAGGACCAAGAATCCTTATGTAAGGCAAACTTACCCACTCTCCACATATCTCACACTGCTGAGCTCCAAGGATTTCTTCAGGAGGAATAAAGTCTGTTGACTCAACCTCTCCTATAACGAAAAGCTCTTCTTCTGAAGCTGAAAGAATTATGTTTACAGCCTCCCATGCCTCTTCGTCTGGAATCTCGTGTGGTGGAATTCCTTGGGCTCTTTTTTTCATAAACTGGGTGTTAGCTATCCTTTCTCTTATTTCAGGATTAAACTTGTACGCAATTCTTATCTGTTTTCCTTGTTTTGCGTCAATAAGCGTAAATGCGAGTTTACCTCTTGGTTTCCAAAGAATTGCAGCTTTTCCAACGGTACACCCTGTTACATATTGAAGTCCGTCAAGAAAGCACACTGCTCCGTGAGCATAACCAGTTTCTACGACTGCGTAAAGCCCTCTTGACTTAATTCTTTTTGCTCCGAGCTTGTTTAAAGCAATAAGTCCAGCTCTAAAACCTAAGGTTGAAGCCCAGCACTTGTGACCGTGAAACTCAAACATCTTTTCAAGCTCTTTTTTGTCAATCATTCTCAAGCCTCCTCTTAGTTTTGTTTTTTGAAACTTAGCAACATTTTTTGATTGTAGCATCAGCCAAAATTCGTGTCAATCCTGTATTTTATTTAATGTAATAAGGCTTTTTATAAGTAAAACAAATAATTGTGGTACAATTTTATTAAAAGAATCAAAAAGTGTTTTAAAAGATTGAAATAGTGAGGAAGGTGAATTATATTTAGTTTAACAAAAGAGGGGAGGGTTTAGGAGGTGGTTGCTCCGAGCTCTTTGAAAAGGCTCGGGGAGGAAAGTCCGGGCTCCACAGGGGAGGACGCCGGGTAACGCCCGGAGGGAGCAATCCCTGGAAAGGGCCACAGAAAACAGACCGCCAGCGGCCAGAGGACGAATGTCCTCTGGTGCGGGCAAGGGTGAAAAGGTGGGGTAAGAGCCCACCGCACTCCCTGGCAACAGGGAGTGGCACGGCAACCCCCGTCCGGAGCAAGGCCAAAAGGAGCGCATGGGTGCCCCGCCCGAAGCGCTCGGGTAGGCCGCTTGAGGAGAGGGGTAACCCTCTCCCAAGATAAATAACCACCCTCTGGGGTAATATCCCCCAGAGAACAGAACCCGGCTTACCTAAACCCTCCCCTCCTTATCTAATTAACTATGTTTAAACGGGTAGAATTTTTAAAAAGTGTTTATAATCCAAAAGACTTACCACCTCCTAAACTTCCTGAAATTGCCTTTCTTGGTAGATCTAATGTAGGAAAGTCCTCCCTTATAAATGCATTTCTTAATAGAAAAAAAGTTGCCAGAGTCTCTTCAACCCCGGGATTTACCAAGGCTATCAACTTTTTTTCCGTTGATAACAAGTTCTATTTGGTTGATTTGCCTGGATATGGATTTGCTAAGGTCCCCCCCAAATTAAAAAAATTGTGGGCAAGTCTCGTAGAGTCTTACTTAACCTCTATAAGAGACTTTAGGCTTCTCATTTTAATTTTTGATATAAGACGAAACCCTGACAATTTAGACACCTCGCTAATTGAATTCGTACAATCTTGTAAAAAACCTTTTTGCATCGTACTTAATAAAATAGACCTCCTAAAGAAAAAAGAAGTGAGTAAAAGAAAAGAAGAGATACTTAAAGCTCTAAACCTTAAAGATGTAAGTGTATTTTTAACTTCTTGTAAGGAAAAAACAGGTATTGAACAATTAAGGTGCTTCATTTTTTCCCACATTGAAAAATGATGTAGAAAAATTCCTCACCAAACTCCTTTTAAAAATCTTTAAAACTTCGTCTTTTTCTTTCAAAACTTAGTCTTTTAAGAAAATGTTACAAAAGTGGCATAGAGTTTGATTGTAAAATTTTTCATAAAAAAAGGAGGGAGGGCGTATGGAGAAAAAGCTTTGCGAAGTAGTAGTAAAGGACACTACTGCTAATCCTGCACCACTTGGACTTATGGGATTTGGTATGACTACGGTTCTTCTTAACCTTCACAACGCAGGAATAATACCTCTTGGTAGTATGATCCTTGCAATGGGAATTTTTTACGGAGGAATTGCCCAGATTATTGCTGGAATAATGGAGTGGAAAAAAGGAAATACTTTTGGAACTACTGCATTTACTTCTTATGGTTCTTTTTGGTTAACCCTCGTGGGACTAATTTACATGGCAAAGTGGGGATGGATAAACGCTCCAACTGCAAGCGCAGTAGGAGCTTACTTGTTACTTTGGGGAATATTTACTGGGGTGCTCTTTATAGGTACTCTTAAACTTACTAAAGAGCTTCAGTTCATATTTGCAACACTTACAATTCTTTTCTTTTTACTCGCAATAGGAGAGTTTACTGGAAGTGCAGCTGTTAAAAAGTTTGCAGGTTACGAAGGAATAATCTGCGGTGCATCTGCAATGTACACCGGATTAAAACAGGTTCTTGCAGAACTTTTTTAAAATGAAAAAGTAAAGGGTTTAGGGGCTTTTTCCCCTAAACCCTTATCGTCATCCCATCGTAACACGCTTTTATCTCAAGTCCAAACTCTTTTGAAAGCTCTTTTGCAAGCTTAAATGGATTGGCTCTAAGCATACTCATACCAAAGTGAGTAAGAATTACGAGCTCCGGACGAAGCTTTGACAAAATCTTTTTAACATCTTCTATACACAGGTGTAGCACTCCTTTTAACCTCGTGTATCTTACTACATTTATAACGAGTATGTTTGCTGTTTTAAACTCCTCTTCTATCCCCTCAAAGTAAGCAGTGTCAGTAATAAATCCTAAAATCTTTCCAGAAGGCATGTTAAATAAAAGCCCGTAATTTTCTGCACCGTGATTTAAAAGACGCGTAGTTTTAAAACTAATACCTTTTTCTAAGGTGTATTCTGTTCTCGGTTTCAAAAAGTCTATGTTTTTTAAAAAATCTCTTAAGTACGGAAGGGGTATGCACTCGTTTATAGCTTCTTCAGTAATAAAAAGACTTCCTCTTTTTTTAAATCCTCCTTCTGTAAGTGCGTCTATTATTACATTAAGGTCTGCTGAGTGATCAAGGTGTTTGTGAGAGACTATAATTGAGGAAATTTTTCTCACTTGTAACTTTTTCTTAGCAAGATGTACGAGTGTTCCAGGACCAGGATCCAAAACTATCAATTCGTCCTCAACTTTAATTACAGTACCAGCTGAGCTCCTTAATTGATACGCAACTACATATCTTCCACCTGCTGTTCCGAGAAAAATAACCTCGTTCACTTGATTTAACCTTGTAATTTTTCAAATATGTTATACTTTTAATAAATAAAATTTACCATACATTTTATTTTTTGAACAGGCTAAAGGATGCCGTTTATAGAATGGACTGAAGAGTTTTTAACGGGTTTTCCAGAAATAGACACTCAGCACAAAAGACTCGTTATTCTTACTAATCACCTTTACGAATGTATAAGAAGTGGAGAAGCTCCTCAGGTAGTTGACGAAATTCTTGACGACCTGTTTGCTTATGCCCATTATCACTTTAAAACAGAGGAAAGGCTGATGGAAAAGTACGACTATCCTGAGCTCCCTTCCCATAGAAGAGAGCATCAAAAGTTTATCGCGAAAATTAGAGAATTTCTGGACGAAAGACAACACTCAGAAGAAAAAACTAAGCTCACTATAGAAATAATGAAGTTTCTAAAAGACTGGCTCATAAGTCATGTCCTTGGCACTGACAAAAAGTATGTCCCTTACCTTCAAGCAAAAATTTCAAGATAATACTTAAAATTCGTATTTACAGAAAACGAAAACAGGATTATACTTTAGCATCATTTCTCTTGGGAAATAACGAAAAATGTTAAGTCAATTAAACTTAAAACTTTTTAAGTTAATAAACGGTTTAGCAGGAAAAAACACTTTTATAGACAAACTTGCTATAGTATCAGCTAAATACCTACCAATTGGTTTCGTAGTAATTTTGGCTATTTTGTGGTTTGGTAAAAAGGAATTAAAACACCACATTCTTTACGCTTGTTATTCGGCTCTTTTAGGTCTTCTCGTAAACTTTACTATAGCTTACTTTTACTTTCATCCAAGACCTTTTATGGAAGGAATAGGAAAACTGCTCGTTTATCACGAACCAGAAACATCTTTTCCTTCGGATCACACGACTTTTATGTGCTCTATAGCATTTTCTCTTATTTTCTTTCCAAAAACGAGAAAATTGGGGATAACTTTGTTAATTTTAGGAATTATAGGTGGATTAGCAAGAGTATATTGTGGTTTGCATTGGCCTTTTGATGTCTTTGGCTCTATAATTATTGCACTTTTTGCATCGTGTTTTGTCTATCTTATAAGGAATAAGCTCTTCAGGTTAAATACTTTTATAATTCAACTGGTTAGAATTTAAACTTATGAAGAAAGTAGTTGTTTTAGGCATAGGAAACATTTTACTTAACGACGAAGGAATAGGAGTCGTAGTGTTGCAGGAGCTTCAAAAGAGGTTTTATTTTGACGAAAGTGTTGAGCTCGTTGACGGGGGCACTGGAGGATTGCTTTTACTTCAATTTATTGAGGAAGCAGAAAAGCTTCTCGTAATAGACGCTATAACCTGCGGGGGTAAACCTGGTACTATTTATAAATTTAACGCTAAGGAAATTCCTGAAGAGGTAGTTGAAAAAATCTCCATGCACGAAGTAAGTTTTATAGACATTTTAAATCTGTGTAAAATTAGAAACAAGTTGCCATCTGAAGTCGTTATAATAGGAGTAGAACCTAAAAGCCTTGAAATGGAAGGCAGGTTATCCAAGGAAGTGAAGGCTAAAATTCCCGAACTAATAGATGAAGTAATCTCCCAGCTTAAGGAATGGAATGTAAAAGTAAAAGAGGTTAATCCTCAACGAGCTCAAGGGTCTTGAGGAGCATGTCCTGTCCTGCTATTACAGTAGTATTTAAAGAACCACAATAAGGGCACATCATGTCCCACTTATCTTTTACGAACTCTTTTCCGCACTCGTTACACTTTAGTTTTAGGTCTTCTGTTTCTATAACTATCTCCGCATTCTCTATCACGCTTCCCTTTTTAAAAAAGTCAAGAGCTGTTTTAAGCAAGTCTATTTCAACCCCTGAAAACTTTCCAATGAGAAGTACTACTTTTTCTACTCTTTTTCCTGGATACTCTGCTAAACACTCTTCTACAGACCTTATGATGTTTTGAACTATGAAAAATTCGTGCAAATTTGCCTCCAATTTTAACAAATTCTGGGAAAAAGCTCACCTGATGCGTTTTCAAGAACCCTTTCCACGCCGTAAAGAGTCTTTAGAATCACCTTAGGACTATCTGACTTTTTAATGACTCTTCCTATTATTGCAGAATCCTTTCCGTATTCAAAGGACTTCAGTATTTTAAGAATTTCGTATGCTGAAGTTTCAGGAGCTGAAATCACCACCCTACCCTCACAAGCAAGGTGATAAGGTTCAAAACCAAGTGCTTCGCAAAACGCTCTTACCTGAGGTTTAACAGGTATTTTTTCTTCTTCTACGAGTATGTCAACTTTTGAACTATAAGCCCATTCGTACAATGTTGCAGAAAGTCCTCCCCTCGTAGGATCTCTCATAGCGTGAATCTCTAACCCACTTTCAAACAAAGGCATCAAAATCGGAAGCAAAGTAGCACAATCACTTTCAAGGTCTATTTCCATACTTATTCCTTCTCTTTCAGCCATTATACAGGCTCCGTGTTCTCCAATCCCTCCAGAAACAATTATTAGGTCTCCTTCCCTTAAAGCACTACAGGAAATCCCAGAGTAAATCACCTCTCCTATTCCTGAAGTAGTAATAAATATTCCGTCAACAGCTCCTTTGGGAACTATCTTAGTATCTCCTCCTGCAACGAAAATTTCGTTTTTCTCTACCTCTTTTTTCATGCTTTCTAATATTTTACAGAAGTCTTTTAAGCTAAAACCTTCTTCTATTATAAAACCTACAGTTATACTTATAGGTCTTGCACCTATTACGAGAAGGTCATTTATCGTACCCGTAATCGCAAGTTTTCCAATGTCTCCTCCTTTAAAAAAAAGAGGTTTAACCGTAAAGCCGTCAAGAGTAAAAGCAAGCTTTTTTTTATTAACTTCAAATAAACCTGCGTCTTCAAGAGAACTTAAAACCGGATTGCCAAAGTACTTAAGAATTACCTCATTTATAAGTTTGTAGGTTTCTTCTCCACCTCCTCCGTGAGAAAGTAAAAGTCTATCCATAAGTTTACCTCTTTAAGAAAACCTACTGATGTATTCTTTAAACCTGCTTTCAAGAAACTCCAACCACTTTTCAAAGTTCTCACCGGTTTTTGCAGAAAGAGGTATTATTTGAGCCTGAGGATTGATTCTTTTTATTTGTTCACTTACTTTTTCAAGGTCAAAGTCAAAGTACGGTAAAAGGTCTATCTTGGTTATAAGTACGAGCTCTGAGGACTTAAATATTAGGGGATACTTTTCTGGTTTGTCAGGTCCTTCTGGAACTGAAAGAAGGGTTACGCTTAAGTGAGTACCCAGGTCGTAATTTGCCGGACAAACGAGATTACCTATGTTTTCCACAAAAAGTATGTCTATTTCATCAAGAGGTAGGTGATGCATTGCTTTGTGTAATAAAGAGGCGTCAAGGTGACAAGCTGTGCCAGTAGTTATTTGATAAACTGGAATTCCCTTTTTTCTAATTCTGTCTGCGTCTCTTTCTGTTTCAAGGTCTCCTTCCACCACACCAAGCCTGTACTTATCCTTAAGCTCTTCTAATGTCCTTTCAAGAAGCGTGGTTTTGCCTGCACCTGGTCCACTCATTAAATTTATCGCAAATATTCTGTGCTCCTCAAGGTGCTCCCTATTGTGCTCAGCCTGTTTTTGATTAAACTTTAGTATGTTTTCAAATACCTCCAAAGCCTGCCGATCTTTAACCTCTTCTGTTAAACCACATCCACACTCTTTACACATGGCTAAGCTCCTTGTTTTTTTATGGAGTATAATACAAAAAAAATAAAAATCCATAAACCCAAGCCTATAATCCAAAATTAGAGTCTTGACTTTACGAAAATTTGGTTTTTAATCTTATAGATATAAATTTTTCAGTTTCGTAACACAAATTATTATAATGAAAAAGTTCTGTGTTCTCGTATCTCCTTTTTTAGTGGGAGTTTTTGCTCTTTTTTTTGGACCTTATCACATAAGTCCAATAGATGTATTAAAAGTTTTAATTACCTATACTTCTAAAACGCAAACAGCCTCTGTAGAAAAGGCTATAATATGGGAGATTCGCTTACCAAGAGTTTTGCTTGCAGGGCTTACTGGTGCAGCACTTTCAGGCTCTGGAGCAGTACTTCAGGCTATATTTAAAAATCCTCTTGTTGATTCTTACATCCTTGGAATATCTGCTGGTGCAGCTTTTGGTTGTGCAGTCACTATTGCCTTTTTTAGCTTTCTTCCTGTTCAACCAATGGCTTTTGTCTTTGGAATCCTTGCTGTTGCTTTGACTTACTTTACTGCAAGATCTCAATCAGAAGTAAGCAGACTCGCCTTGGTTCTTGCAGGAGTTATAGTAACTGCGTTTTTTTCTGCAATGGTCTCTATAATCAAGTTTTTAGTTGACCCACATAGATTACAAAGTATAGTGTATTGGCTTATGGGAAGCTTTTCTCTTGCAGATTGGCACACGATTAAAGTCACCTCTCCAGGAATTATTATAGGTCTGCTTCCTTTAATCCTCATGAGCTGGAGGTTAAATATTTTAAGCATGGGAGAGGAAGAGGCAAAACTTCTCGGAGTTGATGTAGAAAAAGAAAGGATTCTTTTTATTCTATTTTCAACGATTGCAGTAGCAAGTGCGACCTCTGCCTGTGGAATAATAGGATGGATAGGTCTAATGGTCCCTCACCTCGTACGAATGACATTTGGTCCGGATCACAAGAGTCTTTTACCTTTAAGCATAGCTGGAGGAGCAAGTTTAATGATTATAGCTGATACCATATCAAGGAGTCTCACGAGTTTTGACATCCCTGTTGGAATAATTACTGCAATAGCAGGTGCTCCCTTTTTTATTTATTTAATGAGAAAATCAGGGACTGGTTGGAATTAAAACGATGCTTGAGGTGAAAAGTCTTTACTTTAGGCACAAAAAAGCTGATAAAGATGTTTTAAAAAATGTATCTTTTTCTGCAGAAAAAGGGATGTTAACCACAGTACTTGGAGCAAATGGTTCTGGAAAGTCAACTCTTTTCAGGTGTATATGTGGTGTGTGGAAACACTACGCTGGAAGTGTTTTAATAAACGGTGAAAACATCTCTAATAAGAGTTTTAAGGACAGAATAAAGTACTTTGCAGTAGTTCCGCAACATCACGAGCCTCCGTTTCCTTATTCCGTCCTGCAAGTGGTGGTAATGGGAAGGATAAAACACCTTGGTATTTTCTCTTCTCCAACAAAAAAAGACTTTGAAATAGCAGAGGAAATCTTAAAAGACCTTGGAATTTATCACTTGAAAGACACTCCTTACACGAGTATAAGTGGTGGAGAAAGGCAACTCGTCTTAATAGCAAGGGCATTAGCTCAGGAAGCTCCTGTTATGCTACTTGACGAACCAACGAGTCACCTTGACTTCAAAAATCAAATCTTAATAATGGACAAAATAAAAAAGCTGGCTCAATCAAAAAAAATAGTTGTTCTCGTAAGTTTACACGATCCAAACTTAGCCCTCTTTTTTTCAGACAGGGTGGTGCTTTTAAAAAACGGTGAAGTATTTGCTCACGGAAACATAGCAGATACTTTAAATTCTGAAAACCTTAAAAAAATATACGGAATAAGCGTGAAATTGGTAAGCGCTAATGGTTACAAGCTCGTAATTCCAGAAATAGTAATTGATCAGGAGTAAAGTATGAGACTGGTTGGAATTTTGTGGCAAACCTATTACAACGAACTATTTAAAGCAGTTAAAAACTTAAAAATTGCAGAAGTAAAGCTCTATTCTGCAAGAGTCCTTCAATTAAATAAAGACCTGTTACGAACTGCTATTAGCGAATTAAAAAAGGCTGATGTGATTCTGCTTTACAGATCTTCGGAAAACTGCTGGGAAGAAATAGAGAACTTTATAAAAAAACAAAACCTTGGTGCAAAAATCGTGGCTCTTGGAAACAATCCAGAGTTTTGTAGGCTTTCAAATGTCGGTGCAGAAGTAATAGAAAAGGCTTACAAGTACCTTCTCATAGGAGGAGAGCAAAACCTTAAAAATTTAACTTTGTTTTTGTTAAACATTGCTGGACTAAAAGTTGAGTTTAAAGAACCAGAGGAGCTACCTTGGGATGGCATCTATCATCCAGACGCAAACCAGGTGTTTTTTAGCATTCAAGACTACTTAAAGTGGTACGAAAAATTCAAGCCTGAAAACACGGTAGGGATTCTATTTTCTCGCCACTATTGGATTAACAAAAACACAGAAATTGAAGATTACTTAATAAAAAGCCTTGAAGAGGAAGGGCTCGGAGTCATACCTGTTTTTATGTACTCTTTAAAAGACACTTCTCTTGGAACCAGAAGCGGAAAAGAGGTAATTGAGCACTACTTTTTAGATGCGCAGGGTAAACCTCTTATCGCAGGGCTTATAAAACTCGTTTGCTTTTTTCTTGGTAGCAGAAAGGGAGATCTTTTAAGCGGAACTTCGGGTGTGGAAGAAGGTGTTAAACTCCTTAAAAGGCTTAACATACCCGTATTTTCTCCTATTTATTCTTTTTACAAAACCGTTGAAGAATGGGAAAAGGAGGAGCTTAACTTTGACATTGGCTGGAGTATAGCTTTGCCAGAGTTTGAAGGAGTTATAGAGCCTTTTATAATTGGTGCGCAGAAAGACGAAGAAGCAGGCTGTAGAAAAAGAGTAGCAATTAAAGAAAGAATAAAGCGCTTTGCTAAAAGAGTTAAAAAGTGGATAGAATTGAGAAACACCCCGATTTCAGAAAGAAGGGTCGTGTTTGTTTTACACAACAATCCTTGTGCGTCTGTTGAAGCAACAGTTGGGTGTGCAGCTCACCTTGATTCTCTTGAAAGCTTGGCAAGAATTCTTAAGCAGATGAAAAAACTTGGCTATAAAGTGTCTGCTCCAGAAAGTGGGAAGGCTCTTATAGAAGAGATCATGAAAAGAAAAGCTATTTCTGAGTTTAGGTGGACTACGGTTGAGGAAATCGTTAAAAAAGGTGGGGTGGTAGCCTTCGTAGAAAAGGAGAAGTACTTAGAGTGGTTTAAGGAGCTTCCTGAGAAGGCAAGAAATCGGATGATAGAAGCATGGGGTAATCCACCTGGAGAGTACAAGAACGGCATTCCTCCTGCTATGCTTTATCAAGGAAAAATCGTTATTACAGGATTGCGCTTTGGTAATGCTCTTGTATGCGTCCAGCCTAAAAGAGGCTGTGCTGGTCCAAGGTGTGATGGAAGGGTATGTAAGATTCTTCACGATCCAGATGTACCTCCACCTCATCAATACATTGCTACATACAAGTGGTTTGAAAAGGAGTTTAAAGCGCACATAATCGTACATGTTGGAACTCACGGAAATCTTGAGTTTCTACCCGGGAAAGGGGTTGCCCTTTCAGGAGCCTGCTTTCCTGACATAGCAATAAACACCCTACCTCACATTTACATATACAACTCTGACAACCCACCAGAAGGAACCATTGCTAAAAGAAGGTCCTATGCAGTACTCGTGGATCACATGCAAACAGTAATAACCCAAGCAGGACTTCCAAAAGAATTTGAAGAAATAGAACGACTTCTTGAGGAGTACGGAGAGTGCAGGCAAAAGGATCCCTCAAGACTTCACATTCTGGAACACATGATTTTTGAGAAGGTTAAGAAAACGAGCTTAGCAAAAGAGCTTGGATTACCGGACGAACCTTTACACGGAAAAGAAATGGAAAAGCTCGTTAATGAATTACACCTGAAGTTTTCTCTGATTAGAAATTCTCAAATTCAAAGCGGTATGCACATATTTGGAGAGTTACCAAAAGGAAACGAAAGAGCAGAGCTTATTTATTCTATTATGCGATTCAATACGAACAGCAATGCAAGTATAAGAAGAGAAGTGGCAAAGCTTCTTGGATACGAGCTTAGTAAATTACTTGAAAAACCAGAAAAAGTGGACGAAAAAACTGGAAAGTCCTATGGAGCTATTCTTGAATACATAGACACGATTTCAAAAGAAGTAATAAAACGCATACTAAACAGTTAATTTTCTAACCTTTGCCACTTTAAGAGGTCTTTCCAAGCCTGTTAACCCTTTTAAAAACTTTTGTACGGAAAAATTTTTAGCCTTTGATTTAACCAGAATTCTGCCCTCCCCTACCTCAAACTCTACATCTTTATAATTTAAGTTTCTTAACTTTAGCTCTTTTAAGAATCTTATCTCAAAAACTTGTAAAGAGGATTGCAAGTTGGGCTTTTCTTTTGTAACCTCTACTTTTAGAATCTTCATTCCTGGATAAACAGTTGCACCTATCAGTTTTTCAAAACCTTCTTTACTTTTTACTGCAAAGGCAATTACTTCCTCTTCTGACTCTACTCCAACGGGAAGTGCACCTGGCAACACGCTTTTTGGGTGAGGGTGAAATCCAGAGGTATAGGCGAGAGGGATTTTTTCTTTGTTTAAAAAGTGTATAAAAAGCCTTGCTATCTCAAGCTGAGACAAAAATGCTGAATCTTCAAGCTTGGTGTAGTAAAGCTTCCACCACCAAAACTCTTCCTCTTTGTTAACAAAGTCCAAGCTCTTTGTTTTAACTTCGTT
This sequence comes from Thermodesulfobacteriota bacterium, assembly GCA_013153525.1. Lineage (GTDB taxonomy): Bacteria > Desulfobacterota > Thermodesulfobacteria > Thermodesulfobacteriales > Thermodesulfobacteriaceae > Thermodesulfobacterium. Next base: position 5,331 of record JAADEG010000055.1, on the reverse strand, counting down.
AAACTCTCTTAAAAACAGCACATTTTTAACCTCTTTATTACACACACCGCACTTACTACACTTAAAAAACCTGCAATCTCTCGTAAGCTCTGCTCTGTAAGCTTTTTCTCTTTCCCTGAGAAGAAAATCTTTTTTAACTCCTAAGTCTATGTGTTCCCAAGGAAGGGAATCTTCTGGATCTCTTTCTCTTAAGTAGTCCTCAAGACTTATGCCTTCTGCCTCAGCAGACCTAAGCCAGGTATCAAGAGAAAAAAATTCTTTCCAGCTGTCAAGCCTTGCACCAAGCTCGTAAGCCCTTAAGATAACTTTATAAAGACTTCTGTCACCTCTTGCAATAACTCCTTCAAGAAAACTTTGCTCAGGCTGATGATACTTAAATGCTCTACCAAGGTGCTTTTTTAAAAGTTTTACCTTTTGATAGCTCTCCTCTACGGAAATCTGTCTTTCCCATTGAAAAGGAGTGTGAGGCTTAGGAATAAAAGTTGACGCTGAAACAGTTATGTCCATTTTTCTTAGCTCTTTTTTAAGCCTTCTGTAAAGTTCAACGATTCCCAGAAGGTCCTCCTCTGTTTCCGTTGGAAGTCCTATCATAAAGTAAAGCTTTATCTTTTTCCACCCCAGCTTCCAAGCGAGTTTTGCGTCTTCTACGAGTCTGTCTATCTCTATGTCTTTATTTATAGCCCTTCTTAACCTTTCTGTTCCTGCCTCTGGAGCAAAAGTAAGACCTGCTTTTCTTCCAAACTTTATGAACTCAAGAATCTCCTCGTCAATGCTTCCAACTCTTAAAGATGGAAGAGAAAAGGAAAACTTTCTGTCTCCAGAGGAGTAAAACTCTCTATCCAAAAGGCGAATTAAGGTTTTTAAAGAGGTGTAGTCCCCTGCTGAAAGAGACATAAGCGAGGCTTCTGTGTAACCCGTGAGCTCAAAGTTTTGTTTAATGTGTTTTACTATGAACTCTGGAGGCTTTTCTCTAACAGGACGATAGTAAAAACTTGCCTCACAAAACCTGCATCCTCTGGTACATCCTCTTGAAATCTCCATAGGAATTCTATCGTGAGAAAGGGGTATGGTTGAAACTCCAAAATCCCAAAGAAACTCTTCTTTGTCAAGACGACTTACTACGAGTCTTTTTACTCTGTTTTTGTACTTGGGTACATAAATTCCTTCAAGCTTTAAAAGCTCCTTTAGAAACGATTCCTTGTCTAAGTTTTTTTCTTTGTAAGCTGTTATTAACTCTGCTACTTCGTAAATTACCTCCTCTGCCTCGCCGATTATAAAGAAGTCAAAAAATTCTGCTATAGGCTCAGGATTTCCACAGCTCGGACCACCACCAAAAACTACAGGATGACTCTCGTCTCTTTCTGAGGCTCTGAAAGGTATCCCAGAAAGCTCAAGAATCTGTAATATGTTAGTTACGAGAAGCTCGTACGCATAGCTTATACCTATGCCATCAAACTCTTTAAGAGGTTTCCTGTAATTCCAGCTAAGAAGAGGAATTTTAGAGTTTTTTAATTCTTTTTCAAAATCAGGAGCAACTGCAAAGGCAAAGTCTGCAATCCATTCGTGTTTTTTGTTAATAAGCCAGGTAAGGATGTTTATACCAAGGTGAGACCTTCCTACTTCGTAAAGATCAGGATAAACGAAAACCAGCTTTAGTTTTGCGTCTTCCCAAGCCTTTTTCTTAAAAAAAGGCTCCTTTCCTGTGTATCTTGAGGGTTTTCTAACTTTTATTAAAATAGAGTATGGGTAGTCTTTTTGCATAACTAAAGTTTACTACATGTTTTACTTTTTAGGAATAGACATAGGTGGCAAAGACAACACTTGGGCTGTTGTTCTTGAGAAAAGAGGCTCAGGCTGGACATTAAAAGCCGAGCTTTCTCTTGATGTTCCTGAAGGAAGAAGCGTAACTTTGTCAGAAATTTTGGACTTTGCCTTAAAAAACAAGGTGCTTGGTGTTGCTATTGACGCTCCTCTAAGTTTTTCGGTAAGTTGTGATTCTGGATTAAGAAAGTCTGACTTAGAGCTTAAGAAATTTTTAAAACAAAGGTTAAAAGGTGCAGAAAAATGGGTAGTATCTTACAATACTCTTATGGGAACACCCTTAAGAAGCTTTTTACTTGCTGAGAAGTTAGCTCCTATTTGCGGAGCTATAATAGAGACTCATCCCCGAGCAGGGCTTTTATTTTTAACCTGTGAAAAAGAACCTTATCTTGCAGTGGAGTACAAAAAAAGCAAAGAAGCCTTAAAAAAGGCAAAAGAGTTTGTGTTTGACGAATTTAACATAAAATCAGAAGTAGAAATGCCTTTAAAAGAGGGCTTAATAGACGCTTTGGTGTGTGGGCTTACTATTGGTTTGTACTTTTACGAACCTGAGAAGCTTATATTTCTGCCTGCAGAGGAATTGAGAGGATTTGGACCTTTTGTAGTGCTTGCTCCTTTTAAATTTTAAAAACTAAATTAAAATAGAAACTTAAATTTTGAAAGGAGATTAAGCCATGTTTTCCAAAATTTTTAGCTGGTTTTCAAAGGACTTAGCAATAGACCTTGGGACAGCAAACACTTTGATATATTTAAAAGGAAAAGGTATAATTCTGACTGAGCCGTCTGTGGTTGCTATAAAAGAGGACGGAAGATTAAAGAGAGTCATTGCAATAGGGGAAGAAGCAAAGCGAATGATTGGTAAAACCCCTGGGAGCATCAAAGCTATAAGACCTCTGAGAGAAGGAGTTATTGCAGACTTTGAGGTTACAGAGGCGATGATAAGGTACTTTATTCAAAAGGTGCACAATCGTGGATATCTGGTTAAACCGAGGATTATGATAAGCGTGCCTTCTGGAACTACCCAAGTTGAAAGAAGAGCAGTAAAGGAGAGTGCAGAAAGTGCCGGAGCAAGAGAGGTGTATCTTATAGAAGAACCTATGGCTGCTGCAATTGGAGCAGGACTTCCTGTTACAGAGCCGGTTGCAAACATGATAGTTGACATAGGTGGTGGAACTACAGAAGTTGCAGTGATTTCTCTTGGAGGAATAGTAGTTAGTCATTCCATTAAAGTAGCAGGAGATAAGATTGACGAGTCTATTCTTCAGTACATAAAAAGAAAGTACAACCTGCTTATAGGAGAGGCAACAGCAGAACAGATAAAAATAAAGATTGGTAATGTTAAACCAGAAGAGCCTTACGAAACTATGGATATAAAAGGTAGAGACCTTGTTACAGGAGTGCCAAAGACTCTTACTATTAACTCAAAGGAAATTCAGGAGGCGATAAAAGAGCCCATAGACTTAATAGTGCAGGCAATAAAGCAGGTACTTGAAGAAACACCACCGGAGCTTGCTGCTGACATGGTGGAGCACGGTATATGGCTAAGTGGAGGAGGAGCTCTTCTTAAAAATCTTGATAGATTAATAGAAGAAGAAACAGGACTTACGGTGCACCTTGCAGAAAATCCTCTTACCTGCGTTGCTCTTGGTGCAGGTAAGGCTCTTGACGAAATAGACAAGTTAAAGAAGGTTACAGTAGAGTTTTAAAAACAGAAGAGGGGGTGGAAGATGAAGGTTAAAAAGGCTCTTGCGATTTTAGCAGGTCTTGGACTTTTGGCTACTTCATCTCAAGCACTTGCTCAAACTCAAGATGCTGCTGAGCTTGAAGCACAAATTAAAGCTCTTCAAGCCAAGACTCAGCAGCTTGAAGAAGAGGTTAAAACCCTTAAGGCTCAAAAAACGGGATTCCTTTCTGCACCTGCTTATGGAGCTGGAAGCTCTGAAGTTAAGTTTTACGGATACATCAAAATTGACGGAATCTGGCAGGATTCAGCAGGAGTAGGAACTACTTACTTACTCTTTGCCTTGCCAAAGAAGGTTGGTGAGCATGATTCTTACTCAACTATCACTTTTAGGCAGACGCGATTTGGATTTTTGCTTAAAAAACCTTACAAAAGCTTTACCCTTAAAGGTAAAATTGAAATGGACTTTTACACTCAGAGTAACGATGCAGAGTACAGACCCTGGAACCCACAGCACGCACCTTTAAGAGCAAGAATTGCATATCTTGAGGTTGACAAAGGTGCCTGGCAGTTCAGAGCAGGACAGGACTGGATGATAATTTCTCAGCTCTATCCACACACTTCAAACTTTCCAGCAGGTACATTTATGGGAAATCTCGGATACAGAACCACCCTTATAGAGCTTGCAAGAATAATAAAGATAAATGACTCCAAGCTTAAGCTTCAGATTGCATTAGAGCGTCCTTATAACTTCGGGAAGCTTAGCGAAAATCTCGTTATCTTTGACAACGATCCTAACAACGACTACGGAATGCCGGGTGTTGAGGCAAGAATTGGTTATTACACCAAACTTTTTAACAAAAAGGCAATGTTTGCCTTGTACGGACACTACTCTGGTATAGAATACAAGCAGAACTATAAAACTTTATCCGGAAGTCTTAAAACTACAAGCTTTTCCACAGGTTTTGAGGTAACCGTGCCTATTCCTATTTTGACTCAGTTTAGTCCTCGTATTTCTGGAGAGATTTGGTACGGACAGAGCCTTGGTGGATACTATTGCGGTGGAATAGATCAAAGCACGAGATTTACTATAAGACTTGGAAATGGAACTATTATTCATACCACAGACTTAAGCACCTTTGACAAAAGTGCTGATACAATCCTTGATGTTCAACCTGTTCACGCAACAGGTGGATGGATTGAGCTTGGTTTTAAGCCTTTGAAAAAACTCAATACTTGGATTGGTTGGGGAATAGACAATCCAAACGATAAGGATCTTGAAGGAGTTGCAAAGGCGAGGCTTTCTCAGCAAATGTTCTATGTGCACAACCTTTACAGATTTGTTCCTGAGCTTGGTGCAGGACTTGAGTACATGAGGGTTAAGACTCATTATAGAGCTTCTGACGGAGGAGACGGCACTATAAACAGATTTATGCTCAGCTTCTACTACTTCTTCTAAAAAGTTCGCTAACGAGGGCTTACCTCCCTTTATCGGAGGTAAGCCTTCTCACTTTTTAATTTTTTAATTCGTCAAGTTTCTTCGTTTTAATAAACATAAACTTCTTTTTCTTATTTTATTTAAGTATTGATTTAGAGCCAAGCTTACATTATACTAAAAAATTGATAATAGAAAGATTTATAAAAAAATGGTGTAAAAATGGACATACCAGAGTTTGTTGATAGGGAGAGGGAGAAGAAGGAGCTAAAGGCGATTTTAAGTGGAAGACCTAATTTCGTGTATTTCGTTTATGGTCCAATAAACAGCGGAAAAACCGCTCTATTGATGAAGGTCATAGAGGAGTTACCAGACGATTATGTCGTGTTTTACA
>JAADEG010000079.1 GCA_013153525.1 Thermodesulfobacteriota bacterium | reverse complement strand
ACCATAGTTTTGCTTAAAAAAATAGGAAAAGCGTGTTTTTACGAATCTCCACCGTTTGATGTAGTGTTAGAAGTATTAAAAGAGGTTAAGTGAGGTAAAAAGTGAAGGCATCCCAGCTTGCAGAGCACCTTAATGGAAACTTAATTGGTGAGGACTTAGAGGTAAAAGGTATAAATGCCATACCACTGGCAAATGAAAACGAGGTCGTGTTCGTTGATTCAAGAAGAAGAATTGAAGAACTAAAAGTGTCAAGAGCTAAGGTCGTGCTGTGCCCTGAAGAATTAGCTGATTTAATAAAAGATAGAAGTGTTATAAGAGTAAAGGATGTAAGGGTTGCCTTTGCAAAAGCAACTGAACTTTTTGCAAAAAAAGAGCGTTTTTACATGGGAGTTAGCTCTCTTGCTTTTATAGAAGAAGGTGCAATTATTAAAGAGCCTTGTAGTATTTATCCTTGGGTGTATGTGGAACAAGGAGCAGTTATTGAAAAGGAAGTAATAATTTATCCAGGAGTTTTTATAGGAGCAGGAAGCGTTATTGGAGAGGGAAGCGTGATTTTTCCAAATGCAGTCATTTATCCTGGATGCAAGATTGGTAAAAATTGCATAGTTCACGCAGGAGTCGTAATAGGTGCAGATGGCTTTGGATATGCTCAAGAACCTCACGAAGGTGGTTTTAAAAACATAAAGATTTATCACTTTGGAGGCGTGGAAATAGGAGACAATGTGGAAATAGGGGCAAATTCTACAATTGATAGAGCGGTTTTTGGAAACACCGTAATAAAAGAAGGAACGAAAATAGACAATTTGGTTCAAGTAGGGCACAATGTTAGGATTGGAAGACACTCTATCTTGGTATCTCACACTGCGATTGGTGGAAGTGCTTTAATTGAAGACTATGTAATGCTTGCTGGACAGGTAGGGATAGCACCTTCAAGTAAGATAGGAAAAGGAGCAAGGGTTGCTGCTAAGTCTGGAGTGGTTGGAGAAATTCCTGCTGGTGCTGATGTTGCTGGAATACCTGCGATAAAAGCCTCTACCTGGAGAAGAGCAGTTGTTATTTTTGAAAAGCTTCCAGAGATTTACAAAAAAATTCGTAAATTGCTTAAAGATTTATAAAAGTCGTGGGAAAAAATCCCTGGTTTGACAAGTGGGCACAAAAGGCAAAACAAAAGGGTTATCCTGCAAGGTCTGTATTTAAGCTTGAAGACATACAACAGAAGTTTAGGCTTATAAAAAAGGGGATGTTCGTCCTTGACCTTGGTTCAGCTCCTGGTTCGTGGTCAAAGTACGCTTGCAGACTCGTTGGTAAAGAAGGAAAAGTAGTGGGTGTAGATTTACAGGATGTTAAAGTAAATGCAGAAAACTTCTTTTTTTTAAAAAAAGACGCCTTTGAGCTTGATTCAGAAGACTTTAAAAAATTAGGCGTGGAAAAGTTTGATGTTATTTTAAGTGACATGGCACCTAAGACTACTGGAGAGGCTTTCGTTGATCACATGAGATCCGTAAAGCTCGTGTATCAAGCACTTAACATCGCTAAAAAACACTTAAAGTCCGGAGGACACTTCGTTGCAAAAATTTTTGACGGAAGTAAACTCAGTGAGGTTAAAAAAGACATAGCAAAAGAATTTAAAAGTGTTAAACTTTTTAAGCCAAAAGCCTCAAGAAAAGAAAGTAAAGAAACCTTTATAATAGCAATGCACAAAAAATGAGGATTCTTCACACCTCTGATTGGCACCTTGGTAAGAATTTTTACAGTAAAAAACTAACAAGTGCGCAACTAAAACTTTTTGAGTCAGAGTTTTTTCCTCTGATAAAAGATGTAAAGCCCGATGTGGTAATAGTATCAGGAGACATAATGGACAAGCCAAATCCTGATTACGAATCTCAACAGCTCTTTAAAGAAATTCTTTACAAACTTGGACAAGAGGGAATACTTACGATTTTAATTTTAGGGAATCACGATTCTAAACGAGTTACTCTTTACAAAGAATTTCTTCAAAGCGTTGGATTGTTTTTAATAGACGATTTAAGCTGGGTAAAAACCCCTCTTAAAGTTACTTCTAAAAAAGGAGAAAATGTTTACTTTTATTGTATGCCCTACATGGACATTTACGAGCTAAGAGAAGGAATTAACACCTTTTGGAAGGACTTAAAAAGAAGACTTACGCTTTTTACCAACAAGGAAGAGGTTGAATTAAGCGATCTTTTTAAACAACTCGTTTACTTTTTAAACTACGAAAAAGTAAAAAAACCAGCTGTATTTATTGGACACTTTGCAATAGAAAAAGGAGAATTCACTGGAGAGGAGAGTTCTATTAAAACTATAGGTATGGAAGAGCTCGTACCTGTTGGAATTTTTAAAGACTTTGACTTAATGCTTATGGGGCACCTCCACAGGGTTCAAAAGCTTTTTAACAAAGTGTATTATTCAGGTACTCCAATGCCTTATAGTTTTGAAGAAGCAGAAGTTAAAAAAGGAGTGTGGTTGATAGAACTAAAGTGTGAAAAGGTTACAAAGGAGGAATTCGTTCCTTTGTCTTCTCCTGTTAGGTTTAAGGTGTTAAAAGGAAAGTTTAACGAATTAATAAGGTTTCCAAAAGACGATTCTTACATAAAAGTCGTGCTTGAAGACGAGACACCAATTTTACATCCCTTTGAGAGATTGAGAAGCGTGTTTCCAAATCTTCTCGTGCTTGAATACGAGAATCAAGACAAAATTGTTTCAAGTGCACAGGTTACTCAATTAAGTACAGAGGAATTTTTTTCACTTAACGAGGAAGAGCTTTTTAAAAACTTTTACTTTACAGTAGAAAATAAAGCTCCTTCTTCTTCACTTTTGGATCTTTTTAGAGACTACTTAGAGGAGTTTAAAAAGGCGTCTTTAAAGCTTTAGACTTATGGAATTAGCTTCAATAAAAAAAATATCAGGTGTTACACCTTCTTTTTTAGCGTATCTTTTAACCACGGAAAAATTGAAGTTTAAAGGTAGAATACTCGTTATTTTTCCTGAGATAGAAAAAGCCAAAAACTTTGTTTCAGCCCTTCAAAGTTTTTCAAAAATTGATGTAAACTGGTTTCCTCCTCAAGACCTACCTCCTTTTTCTCAAAGTATAACCTTTTCTACTACAGAAGCAGAAAGAATTTTAGGAGTTTGGAAGTCTGTATCCTCTAAAATAAGCGTAACCACTATTAGTGCAATAATGAGAAAAATTCCTGACTTAACTGTACTTAAAAAAGGTTATCTATACATAATACCTGGAGAAGAATTAAATCGCGACGAGTTCGTTGAAAAGTTGGTGCTTCTTGGATACGAAAGGGTAGGGGTGGTTAAAGAGCCAGGATGTTTTTCCGTAAAAGGAGCAGTTATAGACCTGTGGTCTCCTAATTACGCAAATCCTGTAAGGATGGAATTTTTTGGTAGGGAAGTTACATCCTTAAGACTATTTTCTCCAGAAACACAGCGAACCATAGAAACTATTGAAGAATTAACGATATTGCCGGTAAAAGAGCTATTTTTTGCAGAATCTCCTGAAAAAATTTACAAAAGAATTTTGGAATTAAAAAACAAGGTTTCTGAAAAGTGGTTGTCAACACTTTTACAACAGATAGAAAACAAAGCCATCCTTGAGGCTACAGATTACTTATTACCGTTGTTTTTTGAAAGGTTAAGGACTTTCGTTGAAGTGTTTTTATCTCGTCCAGAAGGTAAGATAATTCTTTACGAACCTGAAAGTTTGGAAAAGGAGGCACTTTTATTTGAAAATAAAGTTCACATTGCAGTTGAAAAAGCCAAAAAGTTAGGAAAACTTGGTTTTGAACCTGAAGAGGTTTATTCAAATTGGGACGAAGTCTCGTCAATACTTGAAAAGAATGAGCCAGTAATAGTAAGAGAGCTGAGTTTCTGTGATACTCAGGAAAAAGGAGAGCTTAGTTTTGAAGTGAAGTCAAAAGAGGTTCTTGAGGTATCTGGTAAAGCAAGGATTGAGACTGCTTTTAACCTTTTAAAAGAGTCTATAGAAGCTCAAGAAAAGATCTGGCTCGTGGTATCAGACGAAAAAACAGAAAAGGTTATTAAAGAAGGTCTTACATACAGAGGTGTAGAAAATCCAGACATAATAAAGTTTTTAAGAGGAGAGCTTGTTGAGGGATTTTTTTATCCAGAAGAAAGACTTTGGGTAACTTCTGAATACGAACTTTTTGGAAAGACACCACTTAAAAAGTCAACGAGTGCCCGGAGTGTAAAAAGGGCAAAAGGACACTTTAGAAGTTTTGAGGAATTAAAAGAAGGAGACTTGGTAGTACACAGGACATACGGAATAGGTAAGTATCTTGGATTAAAAGTGTTGGACATAGGAGGAATAAAAGGTGAATTTATAGAGGTTGAATACGAGGGAGGTGACAAGTTATACCTACCTGTTTCAAGGTTAGACGAGCTTTATCCGTATGTAGGAGCAGGGGATAAAGAACCAAAACTTGACAAACTGGGCAGGCAGACCTTTTTAAAGAGGAAGAAAAAAGTTGAGAAGGAATTAAAAGAGGTAGTACAAGAGCTTCTTTCCCTTTATGCAGAAAGAAGAGCTATAGAAAGTTTTGCTATACCTTTTCCTGCTCTTGCTTATGAAGAATTTTCAGCAACTTTTCCTTATGAGGAAACTCCAGATCAAAAAGTAGCTATTCAAGAGATTATTAATGATTTGTGCAGTAATAAGCCTATGGAAAGGCTTCTCGTTGGAGATGTAGGTTTTGGAAAAACTGAAGTTGCACTTAGAGCTATTTTTCTCGTTGCTTATTCAGGTAAGCAAGTGGCTTTTCTCGTTCCCACTACTATTCTTGCAGAACAGCACTATCAAAGTATTAAGCCCAGGCTGGAAGCTTTTGGAATAAAAGTAGGGGTTTTGTCAAGGCTTCGTTCAGAAAAAGAGCAAAAGCAGATTTTAAAAGGGCTTGCAGAAGGTGAAATAAAAGTCGTGATAGGAACTCACAGACTTTTGTCTCCTGATGTTCAGTTTAAGGACCTTGGGTTACTCGTAATAGACGAAGAGCACAGATTCGGAGTAAAACAAAAAGAAAAAATAAAACAGCTAAAGAAAAGCGTAAAGGTGCTAAGTCTTTCAGCTACTCCTATTCCAAGAAGCCTTCAGATGAGTTTACTTGGAATTTTTGATCTTTCCGTAATAGAAAGCCCACCCCCTGGTAGAAAGCCTGTTAAAACTATTCTGGCAAAGTTTGAGCCAGAGATAATAAAACACGCTATAGAAACCGAGCTTGAGAGAGGAGGACAGGTTTTTTTCGTAAATCCGAGGATTCAGGGCTTAACTTCACTTGCAAAGTATGTTAAAAACTTGGTGCCTGATGCAAGGGTTGAGATAATTCACGGACAAATGCCTCCAGAGCTTATAGAAAAGAATTTGTACAAATTTCTTGCAAAAGAAGTGGATGTTTTAGTCTGCACGGCAATCATAGGAAGTGGAATAGACATTCCGAGTGCTAATACCATAATAATAAACAGGGCTGACATGTTTGGGCTCGCAGACATTTATCAACTAAGGGGAAGGGTAGGGAGGTCTCATCAAGAGGCTTATGCCTATCTTCTCGTTCCTTCACTTAAGGCTATTTCTGAAGAGGCTCAAAAAAGGTTTAAAGCACTTTTAAAGTTTAGTGAACTTGGATCAGGATTTAAACTCGCTTTAAGTGACTTAAAAATAAGAGGAGCAGGACAACTTCTTGGTATAAAACAATCCGGGCACATAAATACCGTTGGATACGAACTCTACCTTGAGCTTCTTGAAAATACCGTAAAGGCAATAAAAGGGGAAGTAGTAGAAGAATGGGAACCAGAGGTAAACTTTAAAATACCTGCTTACATTCCTCAGGACTACATTCCAGATGCAAGAGAAAGACTAAGTTTGTACAGTGACCTCGTGGTTGCTAAAGAGCTTGAACAGTTAAAAGACTTTAGAGAATACATCTTAGACAAGTACGGGCACATTCCAGAGGAATTTGAAAATCTTATAAAAATTTTTGAACTTAAGGCACTCATGAGAAAAGTAGGCATTCCTTACATAGAGGCAAAGGGAAGAGAGCTTGTTTTCGTTATAAAAAACAAAGAATTTTTACCGAGGTTTAGGAGACTTCTTAAAGATTTTAGGTTCGTGGTGAGACATGAAGATACCATTTCTAAACTTATTTTTAAAGGCGTAAAGGAGCCTCTTAATCTTGCTCTTGAGGTATGCAAAAGATTAATGTAAGTTTTTAAAAAACCGATAAAATCTTATTGACATAGAGCTTTTTATTCATATAATAATATTTAAATTTTTACTATAGGAGAGAGCTTATGAAAGTGCTCGTGATTGGAGGCGGCGGGAGAGAACATGCAATTTGTTACAGTTTGAAAAATTCAAACTTACTTACGAAACTTTATTGTATTCCTGGTAATGGTGGAATATGTGAAATAGCTGAAGTTAATCAAGAAATAAAACCACTTGAGTTTGAGAAAGTAGTAGAGTTTTGTAAAAAAGAAGGGATAGAGTTGGTTATTCCTGGACCTGAGGAGCCTTTAGTTAAGGGGATTAAAGACGCTCTTGAGAAAGAGGGTATTAAGGTTTTTGGTCCTGATACCAAAGGAGCGATGCTTGAAGGGAGCAAAGCTTTTGCCAAAGAAGTAATGGCTGAGGCAGGAGTGCCTACTGCAAAGTTTGAAATATTTGACGATCCAGATAAGGCAAGAGCTTATATAGAAAAAAAAGGTGCACCTATAGTGGTAAAAGCCGATGGTTTGTGTGCTGGAAAAGGGGTTTTCGTGTGTGATACTAAAGAAGAGGCTTTTGAAGCTATACACAAACTTATGGAAGAAAAAATTTTTGGTGCTTCTGGAGAGAGAGTAGTTATAGAAGAAAGACTTGATGGAGAAGAGGCGTCTTACATAGTTATAAGTGACGGAGAAAACTTCGTTGCTCTTCCAAATTCACAGGATCACAAAAGGCTTCTTGACGGGGATAAAGGTCCTAATACCGGAGGAATGGGGGCTTACTCTCCTGCACCACTAATTACCGAAGAGCTTAAGCAAAAAATAGAAAACAAAGTAATAAGTCCAATAATAAAAACTTTATTAAAGAAAGGAAACCCTTATGTAGGTTTTCTTTACGCAGGACTTATGATAACAAACGGCGAACCTTTTGTTCTTGAATTTAATTGCAGACTTGGAGATCCAGAAGCCCAAGCGATATTACCCAGGATAGAGAACGACTTTTTAGAGCTCGTTAAAATAGCCATAGACGGAAAGCTCAAAGATGTGAGTCTCGTAGAAAAGTCTGATGCTGCTGTTTGCGTGGTCATGGCAAGTAGTGGATATCCAGGAAAGTACGAAAAAGGGAAAAAAATTACAGGTATAAAAGAGGCAGAAAAGATACCAGGAGTAATAGTTTTTCACGCTGGGACGAAAAAAATAGACGGAGATGTAGTTACTAATGGAGGGCGCGTTTTAGGAGTTACTGCGCTTGATGAGGACATACCTTCTGCTATAAAAAAGGCTTACGAAGCGGTGTCAAAGATACACTTTGAAGGAGCTTATTACAGAAAAGACATTGGACACAAAGCTTTTAAACACCTTTAATTTTAATTTTGAGTAGTTGACTTAAAAATTTTAAAAAATTAATTCATTAAAACTAAATATAAAATCCTTCTTTGAAGCTTCTTTTTTTTTCTTCGTTTTTCTTAAATTTTATTAGCTTGACTTTTTATTTCTTTTTCCCTAAAATGATTTTTTAAGTAAGTGTGTATATTTTATAAAAAAGGGGGGAAGTTTTAAGTTTCTCGTACTTTTTAAGTCAAAAAGTTGGTGAGGAAGTTTGGGGAGTTTTATGAAAACGAAGTTTTTAGTTTTAATTATAATGATTTTTGTTTTTTTAGGAATTAGTCATTCTCAGAGTTTTGCTCAAAGAGATACAGAATTTCAAGAATTTCTAAAACAGAGGAATCAAGAATTTTATCAATACAAAAAGAGGTTAGAAGAAGAGTTTAAAGAGTATAAAAGAATAGTTGAAGAAGAATTTAAGAGGTATAAAGAAGAAATAAAAAAGGTGTGGGGAACTGCGGAGATTACGACGAGAAAAAAGTGGGTAGAATACGACGAGGGTTACAAAATTAGAAAAGTAGTAGATTTTTCAAAAGGAGAGGTAGAAATTTCAGTAATTACTCAAAATCCAAAAGAAGCCAGAAAGAAGATCGTTAATACTTTAAAAAACTTATTAGTTGAAGACAAACGGACGGCTTTTAAAAGGGATGTTTTAGCTCACAGAATAGAAAGTCGTTTAAAAAAAGTAATAAAAAATGTTCAAACCGGTAAAATAGACAGAACCAAAATACTTACTCCTATATTTTTTAACAAACCTCCCACAGAAACTCAGATTGAACGAAAAGTAAAATTTATTTTAAAAGTTGCAAAAAAAGAGGTTAAACCTGCCAAGCAAAAAGGGGAAGAGGTCTTTACTATAAAGTTTAAACTTCCACCAAACTATCTTTTAAAAAAAGCAAAACAATACGAACCCTTAGTTAATAAGTACTCAAGAAAAAATGCTTTACCTCCTGCTCTTGTGTTTGCGATTATTCATACTGAGAGTTCTTTCAATCCTCTTGCAAAGTCTCCGATACCAGCTTATGGACTTATGCAAATAGTTCCTCAAACAGCTGGTAAGGATGCAACGAGGGTCCTTTACGGAAGACCGATGCTTCTTGCTCCTTCCTATCTTTACAACAGCAAGAACAACATTGTAATTGGTACCACTTATTTTAATCTTCTTTATTATAAGTACTTAAAGGGAATTAAAAATCCTTTAAGTAGGCTTTATTGTGCAATTGCAGCGTACAATACGGGTGTTGGAAATGTAGCTTATGCCCTTACGGGTAGTTACAGTTTGAGAAAGCTTGTTAAGAAGGTCAATTCTATGACACCTTCTCAGGTTTTTCAAGCTCTTGAGTCAAGCGTTCCTCAAGAAACAAAAAATTACTTAAAGAGAGTTACTAATAGGATAAAGTTGTATAAAGCTTTATTTGGAGCATAACAAAAGTTTTAAACGAGAAAACTTAAAAAGGAGGGGTGTTATGAGAAAGGAGCTCTTAAAGAAAGGATTAGCAGTAGGAGCTGCAATTGGGATGTGTTTAGGAATTTTTGGATGTGGACCCAAGCCTCAACAAAAAATGCAAGGAGAGGTTACAATTCCTTGGGTAGAATTTTGTAATAAGTATCGTAATATGGAAGGTGGAATTGCTACATGTAAGTGTAATCCAGCAGTAACTTACGACGAAGTAAGTATTGCAGAAGACGAAGCAATTGCAGACGCAAGGTCAGAGCTTGCAAGGGAGCTTGGTTTAAGAGTAAAAACGATGGTAAAGAGATACAAGTCAAGGACTATAGCGAACGAGAAAAGAGCAGTAGGAAGTACTTTTGAAGATGTTGCTAAACAGGTTGCAAATCAGTACTTACAGGGAAGCAGAGTATTAGCTTCTAAAATTTTCAAAACACCTGAAGGAAAGTTTATGGTATGTGCAGCAGTTGGTCTTCAGCCACAAGTAGTAAAGCAGATGATAAGTGACATCGCAAAGAAGTCAGGACTTACAAATCCAAGAGACGAAGACATTCTTTACGAAGAATTTAAGGCTTACAAAGCTCAACAAGAGCTTGAAAAAGCTACGAGCGGTAATCAACAATAAAATTTATGCCACGAAAACGCATAATTTTAGTTTTTGTTGTTATTAGTGTATGTTTTTCTAATGTAACTTGGGGAGGAGGTTTTCCTCCCTGGTTTTATGAACCTGGTGATGTAGGTGCGCCTGGTGCTCTTGGTTTTGCAAATCTATCTTTTTACGGAAAAACGCATTCTCAATTGTTAGCAAGGTGTAGAGCACTAAAAGGATTGTGTGAGGTTAAAAATTGGAAGTGTAATCTAAATTGTACCTACTTTAAAACCAAAAAAGAGCTTGAAAAAGAAGTTAAAAAAGTCGTTTTAATTCACAAAGTTAAGTTTGACGACTTTCAAACCAAATTGGTTTTTTACGAATCAGTACCGGTTTTTATTTCTCACGCATATTTAAAAAGACTCAAAAGCTTTAAGTTCGTTAAAGATTGTAAAGCGTGTTCTTTTAAAAAGTGTAAACCAATTTACTTGTGTAATCCATTAGTTGAAGGATATGCAGGAAGTATAGGTTCCTCAGAAATTAGTTTTAATGTTTTAATGCAATATCAACTTGCTTTAAAAAGAGCTATAGAACTCTTTGCTTATTTAAACCAAGTTGATGTAAGAGTAAGTGAAGTAAAAGAGATAATAAGAACGAATTTATCAGCATTTAAGTTAAAACTAAAAGAAGCTAAACTTACTCCCTTTGGAAAACTTAATAAAATTCGCCTATTAGTTAGGTCTATTTGTATAAACAAAAACGGAAGGATGTATGTGTATATAATTTCTCCAGACATTAAAGTTAGAAGTGTATATTATCAAACTCCTTGTTGGTTAGAGAATAGATTTTGTTTAGGAGGTTATGTAGCTGTAGGTAGTGCAAGAGAAAACATTAATGGATTTTACGCCCAAGTTAAACAAGCTGTTTACAATGCATTAATTGAATTAGCAAAGTCAAAAGGTTTAAAAGTTAAAGACCAAATGTTAAAAATTACGAGGATAGATAGTTTTGGTAGATTTAAATTGGTTTTTGAGAATACCTTTACGGGGACTAAGCAGGTTATAAAAGCAAAATTAATAGGAATTTATAAAAAAGGAAACACCGTTTATGCTGGGGTTATGGAGGTAAAGCCATGAAAAAAGTAAAAAATACTTTATTTTTAATTTTTGTAGTGTTTTTATTTTTAAGTACAGGATGTGCTCAAAACATTCAAACCTACGAACAAAAGGCAAATAAAGCCTTTCAAGAATTAGAAGAGGAATTTCAACGACCAGGGGTTCAGGAACGAGAAAGTTCAAAGGTCGTGCTTAAAGCTTGTGGATACGGTAAAAGCTTGAAAGAAGCCAAAAATTCAGCTTTAAAAGGTTTGTCCCAACAAATTATTTCACAAGTTCAGGCTCAGGAAAAGTTGTACAAAAAAAGCGAACAAGGAAAAGTTTATAGAAAGTATGTTTCTTCTTCAGAAATTATTACGAAAAGCCTTTTAAAGGGGGTTAATTTTAAAAACTTTGGAAAAACGGATCTTGGATACAAAGTTTGTGCTTATTTTACGGAAAACTCTTTAAAAGAAACGATAGATTACTTAAAAAGTGCTTTAAGCGTTGACTTTTCAAAAATGAATAGAGCTCAGTTAAAGAACGCCTTAACAAAAGCTGGTTTTTTGCTTAACCTTGCTTTTTTATCTTCAAACAAAAAGAAGATAGAAACCTTTGCCAAAGAAAAAATAAACGAAATAAGTAAGTATTTAAATTACGGTTGCTTGGTAGTAAATGTTATTCCTTCTAATGCTAAAGTAATAATAAATGGAAAGACTTATGCTTCTGGACAGCCTATTTATCTTCCTCCTGAGACGAGTTATATAGTAAAAATTGAGGCTCCAGGGTACGAATCAGTTATAAAAAATGTCTATCTTGGAAGAGGAGAAAGAAAAAGTCTTTCTATAGAGCTTATTAAAAAGTTAAAAACGAGCCTTGAGGTTTATGTTTTTTCAAATGTAAAGTTTCTTATTGACGAAGCAAGTGACATTCTTTCTCATGCAGGATTTAAAATTACATCTTTACCCATTGCTCCAAATGCAATTTACATCAAGTTAAAAGATACGACTATTAAAGTTGACGAATACACTAAGCACACGCTTTACATGTATGTAACTGCTTATAAAGGTGAGGAAAAGTTTTTAGAACTTCGTGGTATAACAAAGGGTTTTTTTACGACCCCATCAACAGAAGTAACAATAGTAAAAAAAGAGGCAGACAAGTTACTTAAAGCAGTTTTAATTAGACTAATAAATGTGTTAAATGTGGACAAGTTTAAAGGAAAAGAAGACTTTGATTATTCAAAATTGTTTGGAGTTAATAATGTAAGTTTAGAGACTAATTCAAATAATAACTTTACGAAAAGAAAAAAGACTCAAATTGCTAATGTAGCTTTTTCAAGTTTAAAAAATTTTGCTAAGTGGTTAGTTAAAAAGTATCAAATAAAAGACTTTACTTACGACATTTTTAAACCTGATCCTTCAGGAGAGTTTTACACGAGCATTATTACTCATAAAAGATACGAGCAAGAAGTAAAAGAAGGAACCAAAGGAAAGTACTTACTTTTAATAAAGTTTAAAGTAGGGTATCCAAAGAATGTTTTAAATGTTATTAAAAACTATTTAATCAATTTTTCAAAGCGTACCTTTGAAAACATAAGTTCTTCTGAGGTCTTCAATTATAAATATACAGTATTTTTAGGACTTTATTCAACTATTAAAACTTCAGCTTTGTGGAATTTTGGTTTAAGAATGATTAAATCAAAATTTGACGATTTTAAAAAATATTTAGAAAATTTGAAGAAAAACAAAACATTAGAAATATCTTTTAAAGATAATTCTGGAATTACGATATTTGGTCTGAAGTACAAATTTTCGTACTGTCACTATTGGAAAAGGGGTTTAAGGAGTTGTATTTTTTCTTTAGAAAATAATCCACGAGAATGGATGGCAAATAGTTTTGAAGCTCCGTGGACCTGGGAAAGTAGAGAAAACATTTTCGTAGTAATTAACGGATGGCAAGAAGTTACTTTAAAAGGATTTGTTCCTCAAAACATAGCTAATCAAATAAAAAGCGTTGATTATAAATTTTAAAAAAGGGGAGGTGGGGCATGAAAAAGTTTGGGAAAGTCGTTGTAGGAGCTGTAGTAGGGGGACTGGTATTCACATCTTCTGCAAAAGCTGTTGAAAATGTTTCACAGCTCTATTCTACTCAAACTCAAAAGAAGTATCAAAGAAAAGCTGTAATGGGATTAGACATTGGACTTCCTTCAAGAACACTTCCTGTAATAATTAAGTACTGTGCTAACAGGTGCAGAATAGAAGGAACATGGAATTATTACATATCACCTCAGATTGAAAAAGGAGTGGAAAAAGAAATTTATGATTGGCTTATTACTCAAAGATTTGACAAAGTAATTATTTCTCCTGACGAAGCAATTATTATTACTGCGGGTTCAAAGGAAAAATTACCAATTTCTTATGGAAAGTTTTTTTCCTTTGATGTAGGTTCTTATAACGAGTTTAAGAAAGCAGTTGAGGATTACTTACAGCAGCTTTCAGATACCGTATCTAAGCTACTAAGTTCTGCAATGGAAGCGAGATACGAAGAACTTCCTGAGAAAGAAAAAGAAACTTTTATTACTACAAAAGCAAAGGAGTTAGGTATTCCTGTAGAAATTGCAAAAAAGCTAATGTCTTCAGCTTATGTGTTTGCTTTGTACATGGAGCCTGAACCAGGGAAATTAGGAGTTTTAAACACTTCTACAGGAGCAACGCTAAAAATAACACCAAAAAGAAAGTTACTTGGAGGAATAGAATACAAAGCAAGTTTTGACATTCCTGCTAAGGCAAAGTTACTTATTTACAAATTTGATCCTGATCAAAAGAAGTTTGTGTTTTATAAAGAGCTTAAAGGAGAAAGTGGAGCTGGGGTAGGGGAATCTGCTACATATCCTGTTTATCCTACCCAAGCAATGACAGAAGGACTTTTTGCAAAAACTATGGTACTTACCGCAAAGGCAGTTGGTATTAATCTTAATGCACAATTAAAAAAGGACGATAATTTTGCAATTTTTAGTACCGTTGATAAAGTTTCTGGAAATAAGATTTACTCAAAAATAGGTGTAATAGAAGACTTAAGAATAGACGCTCCGTACATTGTTAAAGAATTTCGTAATGGTAAGTGGGAAAATGTTGGTTGGGCAAAGGCAAGGCATGTAGCTATAAACTGTTATCAATACATTACTTGCCCTCCTGGTAATAACACCTGTACTCAAGAAAAACAGAGTGATAAAAACATTTTTTCAAGATTTGACTTAATAAAAGGTAAAGTTGCATTTAAAGATCAACTTAGGGAGCATCCGTGGACAGGACTGTTTTTATATGGAGGTATAGGTATTGATAGATATACCCTTAACAAATTAGAAGATGCTTTAACAACTTACAATTTTAGTAAAGGTGGAGGAACATTTGTAGTAGGTAAGATAGGAGCAGCTCTTGACTTAGGATATGTTTTTAATTCAAAATTTCTCTCAGAAGTGTGGTTAAATGTTTTCCTTGGAATTGGAGGTGGTGGAGACGCGATGGAAAGTTCTCCGGCATTTTATACTACATGGCTTACTGCAGACAATTCTACAGAATCTCCAGTCTATTATACTGCTGGAATTGGGCTTTACAAGAGATTTTACATAGGTGCAACAGGTTTTTACTTTATGCTTGGTGGAGACTTACTTTATCAGGGTATGAGTGCGACTTTAAAACAAAACACTTCTTATAACCTTGTGGTTAATTCTTATAGTTTTGGTATTAATGCAGTAGGAGGGTACAATCTTTCTCCTGATTTTGAAGTGGCTCTTAAACTCGGTTACAATTTTCCAATTTCTACTTCTGCGAGTATAAAAGAAAACTGGTATGGCTCTTCTGTTTATAGTTATGATACTGCAGATGTGTCTGGAGGACTTACAGCGCTTTTTACCTTAAGATGGCACCTTTTTACGGTTGGACCATTCGCAAGGTTTTACAAAAAACCCTCAGCAATTTGCGAGAAAATAAAGGAGAGATACAAAATAAAATAAAGGAGGTTTAAAATGATTAGAGCAAAAGGTTTAAGATTTTACTTTGAACTAATAAGTGTTGTATTTTTGGTACTTATTTTTCAGGGATGTATGCAGTCAAAACCTAAGTGCGTTGTACCACAAGGACCAGAGCCATTTTCAAGGCAAGCAACCTTTATTGAGAGTACTTCTACTGGTGAAAGTATGGTAAGAGCTACTGGTAAAGGATGTACTTTTAATCAAGCTACCCTTGATGCTAAACGAGTAGCTATTTGGTATCTTTTATACGCTGGTGACAAACCAATACTTAAAACTCCTGATGCAAAAAGAAAGGCAAAACCCATCGTTGATGAAATCCTTTCAAATCCCGATCTTTACATTCGTTGGCAAAGCGATGTAAAAGACAAAAGATACGAAGGTCCTTATGTTCTCGTAACATACCTTTTTAAGGTGGATGTTAATGCACTTAAACAAAAACTTATTGACGCAGGAGTAATTGCACCTGTAGAACAGCTTGCTGAAGAGGTTGGATTACCTACTATAGCAGTAATTCCAGAAGCACAAAAACCAGGAATTGGTACTGCGGTCACGGTATTTCAGGAGTACTTACAGGATAGAGACTTTGAAGTTTATGTTCCTGAACAAAATACGGTGGTGAATAAAATCGTTAAGAAAGTAGCTACTCTTGAAGGAAATGTAGATCCTTATTACGCAATGGCATTGCAACTTGGATCTGATGTCTATATAAGAGTAAATGTTGATGTGGCAGAAATGCAAGAGTACGGCAAGGTTTTTAAAAAGGCTTCAGTAAGGGCTGTAGCTTTTGAAACAGCAACAGGCAAACAGATAGGAGCTACTACTGGTTATTCTCCTGCAAGAGAAGTAGTGGGAATTGACGCTATAGTAGAAGAAGCAGCGCACGATGCAGCAGATAAAATCACTTCTCAAATTACGAAGTCCTGGATAAAAGAAGCAAGAAAGGGTCGTCCGTTTAAAGTAGTAGTCCTTACTACCCCTGACGAAATGAGTCAAGTAGATGAGGCAATTTACTTTGGCGTATTTAAAAAACTTACTCACAGACCTATTAAGAGAACCGCTTCTGGTAAAAGCATAGCAGCTTATGTAGTTTACATTAAAGGTGTTTCAAATGCTTATGAACTTTTTATGAAAATGAAAGAGCTTTATCACGGACCAGGAAGTTTGCAAAAGGTTATGGATGCTGGAAGCTTTTTAATCATTAAAGCAGGTTCAAATCCTCAGGAAATAGTGGTAGAATAAAATAAACCGAAATTTTTGATAAAGGGGGCTTTTTAAGCCCCCAGTTTTATTATGATTCTTTTTATAGTAGAATCTCCAACGAAAATAAAAACCATACGAAAAATTTTTCCAAAAAAAGCTATTTTCTGTGCTACTTACGGACACATTAAAGACCTACCTAAAAAAAGTTTAGGAATAGACATACAAACTTTTACTCCAAGTCTTTATGTAATTCCAACCAAGAAAAAACTCATTTCTGAACTTAAAAAGGTCGTTAACGGTAAAGTAAAAGAAGTATATCTTGCCACGGATCCTGATAGAGAAGGAGAGGCTATTTCTTATCACTTATACGAAATCCTTTCAAAACTTAAATCAGATTTAAAGTTTAAAAGACTTGATCTCGTAGAAATAACAGAGCTTGGCATTAAAAAAGCCCTTTCTTCAGCAAGGGATTTAAACGAGAAACTGTACGAATCCTGGCTTACGAGAAGGGTTCTTGACAGACTTATAGGTTACTTTATATCTCCGGAAGTTTCAAGAGCTTTTAAGTCAAGACTTTCTGCAGGAAGGGTTCAAAGCATAGCCTTAAGATTTATAGTGGAAAGAGAAAGGGAAATAAAGAACTTCGTTCCAGAAAAAAGTTATTCTATAGAGGCTTTAGTAAAGTACAAAAACTACGAATTTTCTGCTATTCTTTTTAAAGGAAAAAAGGAATTAAAAGTAAAAGACAAAAAAGAAGCTAAGGATTTATTAAATTCACTAAGTAATCTAAAAGAGCTAAATTTAAAAGAAATAAACGAAAAGTTAGAAAAGAAGTATCCACCTTATCCTTTAAAGACCTCTACGCTTATAGAGTTAAGTCAAAAAGTTTTAGGGCTTTCAGCAAAGGAAACCATGTTTTATGCGCAAAGACTTTACGAAAGTGGATACATTACTTACATGAGAACTGATTCCGTAAGAGTTAGTGAATTAGCTAAAAAAACAGTAAGAAAACTTATTAAAAGTATTTTTGGAGAAAATTATGTAGGTGAAAAAAGAAAATCTCCTTCGTCAAGGTTTGTTCAGGATGCTCACGAGTGTATCAGACCTACTAATGTGCTGAGAGATAGCGTTCCCTTGGGTGAGGTAGAAAATGCACTCTACAACTTAATAAGATTAATTTTTATAGCAAGCCAGATGGCACCAGCAGTTTTTCGTTCAGGTTTTTGTGTTTTAGAATCAAAAGACCTACCTAAGGGATATTCCTTTAGAATTAAGTTTAAAAATCTGCTTTTTGACGGATATACGAGATTATTAAAAGAAGACCTAAGCATCGTGGAGCTTCCAGAAGAGTTTAAAGAAGGTATGAGTCTAAGCGTGGTTAAAGTTAAACTAAAAGAACACCAAAGTAAGCCTCCTCAAAGATATACCCAGGCATCACTTATAAAAAAACTTGAATCTATGGGTATAGGCAGACCTTCTACATATCCTTTTATTTTTGACACCCTATTCAAAAGGAAGTACATAAAAAAACAAAAAGGTTATTTAGTCCCTACTGAACTTGGTGAAAAGGTTTGCGATTATCTTTTAAAAAATTTTCCAGAATTTATGAATTACGAGTTTACTGCTAAAATGGAGAAGGCTTTGGAAGAGATTTTAAGTCATAAAAAGAGTTACTTAGAAGTAATAAGAGAAACCTTTAATCTTTTACAGAAAGACCTTCAAGCTCTTCGGGATGCTTCCTCAAGTAAAGCTTAGCAGGTCTGGTAAGTTCGTAATAAGTGTGATTCATGTGTTTAAACTTACCTCTTATTACTGCGAACCTTCCACTTACTCTTTTCAAAAAACCGAGCTTCTCAAGTCTTTTAAGTCTTTCCATAGTTGCACCAAGTTCCCAATTAAACCTTCTTGAGATAAACTTAGCACAATCTGCACCATTTAAGTATAAGTCTTTTAGTAAAATTTTATCTTCTTTGCTAAGTTCTTTCCAGGGTAATGTTTTCACTTAACTTACCTCTAAGAGTTTTAACCAGTGTTTTACGAAGTATATGGATCCAGTAATTAGAAACTTCTTATTTTGTAAGTTTAAAGCAGTTTTAAAAGCTTCGTAAGGAGAGGAAAAAAAGTAAAAATTTTTTTCAGGATTGGTTTTTATTTTATTTGTTAATGCCTTTTTCCACTCTTTAATGCTTACGATTTTTCTCGGACTTTCAAAGTCACATAAAAAAACTTTATTACAATAGGGTAAAAACACATTGAGTACATCTAAAAAAGGCTTTTTTCCGTCTTCGTTACTCATACCCATTATCAAGACGAAGTCGTTGAAATTTTCGCTCTTAAGTGAATTTTTCAAAGCAATTGCTCCTTCAAGATTGTGAGCTACATCTATTAAAAATTTCTTTCCTTTAAAACTAATCTTTTCGTACCTTCCTTTCCAGTTAACCTGACTTAAAGCAAGTTTTAGCTTGTCTTCTTCAATTTTTAAAAAACTTTTCTCTTCAAGTATCTCTAAAGTTTTTAGAGCACATCCGAGATTGTACTTTTGATAATCTCCTTTAAGAGAAAGATTTATATTTGAAAACTGTTTTTTACCGATGTAGCTCCACAAGCCTCTGTTTTCCTCTTTTACGAAAAAGTCTTTTCCAAAATAAAAAGCAGGAGAATTAAGGAGTTTTGCCCGGTTTTTAATTGTGTGATAAGCAACTTCAGGAACCTTACCGATTACACAGGGTTTGTTTCTTTTTATAATACAGGCCTTTTCAAAGGCTATAGATTCAAGAGAGTCTCCAAGGTACTTAGTGTGATCTTTACCAATGCTCGTGATTATAGAGACTTCTGGCAAAATTACATTAGTAGAGTCAAGTCTTCCTCCAAGTCCACACTCTACGATAGCTATGTCCACTTGTTTTTCTGCAAAGTAAAGAAATGCAAGAGCAGTCGTTATTTCAAAGTAAGTAACAGGCATGTCTTTAATAACTTTTTTTAAGAGTAGCAGTAAATCGGCAAGCTCTTCGTCTGAGATTTCTTCATTATTTACTTTAAATCTTTCGTTTAGCTTAAAAAAGTGAGGAGATGAGTAAAACCCGGTTTTAAGTCCGTGAGCACTAAGAATGCTTGAAACCATAGCTCCGGTTGAACCTTTACCATTAGTACCTGCTATGTGAATAGACGAAAACTTTTTGTGAGGGTTTCCTAAGAGCTTTAAAAGTTTAATAGTCCTTGCAAGTCCAGGTTTTATTCCGTGAAACTCATATTTACTCAACCAATTTAAAAGCTCAGAAAGCATGTTCTCCTAAAGTATCGTGTGAATTACTGCAATTATGTAAAAAATATAACTCAAACCAGAAAGAAAGAACACGAAAGTAGGAAGTGTTTTAAATACTTTTAAAAACCCCAAGTAAAACACCGCAAGTCCTATTGTAATAAGTGCAGACAAAAGTGCAAGTCCATGTATTTCCCAGGAAGTAAAAATTATTCCTATACTTACTGGAAAGGTTGACTGAAAAACCATAGCACCAGTCATATTACCTATAGCAAGAATATCCTTACCTTTTAAAGCCCAAAGAAAACTATTACACTTTTCTGGAAGTTCTGTTGCAATAGGAGCAAGTATAAGAGCAAAGATGAGTGGATCAATGCCAAGTTTTATAGATAAAACTTCTAAATTTTCTACGAAAAGGTGGGCACCTTCTATCATTAAAACAAGAGCAATAGCCAGTTGCAAGAGAGACAAAATCAAAATTCTTGCAGTTGAAGAAGTATCAAAGTTTATTATTCTTTGAGACATTTGAGAAAGGTACAGGTCTTTTTCCGTTTCAAGGGAACTGCTTTCAGCCTTAAATGTAAAACGCAAGTATATTCCGTAATTTATTAATAAAAATATCGCCATTAAAATGTGCAAAGTGCGGGTGTTTGGGAAAATTATAGGTAAAAAAATAGCCAAGGAATAACTAAGCAAAAAAAACGAAAAGTCCCTGGTAAAGGTTTTTTCTTCAATTCTAACTTTTAGAGAATTCCTCTTTTTTACAAAATAACTTATAACGACTGCAAGACCAACGAGAAAAAGCCCTACTGTTGCAAGCATAAAAGGAGCTCCAAGAATTGCACCAACTCCTATGTGAGCTCCAGCTTTTCCTTTATAAGAAAGAATTGCAACGAGAGGAATGATTGTTTCTGGAAGAGCAGTACCTACAGCAGCAAGCACGCTACCAACGACTGCTTGAGAAAGTCCGAGTTTGTCTCCAAAGGATTCTACAGCATTCGTAAAAATCTCAGATGCAATTAAGATAATACCTAAGGAAAGAAGAAGGAAAAAAATCGCCATTTTTATTTAATGACAAAGTTTTTTTAATCTCTTGACCAATAAACTCTAACTAATTTATCTCCTTTTGACCAACGAAACTCAAGATTACCCTTATATGCTTTATAAATAGCTCTTCCAAGTCTTTGAGCAAGGTGATCTGTAGTGGTTTCTATAACCGTAGTTCCGTTATCTTCGTACATGTTTATGATTTGATGTAAAGGATTCATACCTCTTGCTCTTTCGTATTCGTTATTAATAAGTCGCATAATGTCCTCTTTGTGGGTTTCCCAGAAGTTTCCAGAGATGTAAAGATAACCCATTGCGTATTGATCAAGGGCTTTTCTACAACCCGGACAAATAATTTGAGGTACTGAATCTATATCCTTTAATTCTTCGTAAAGCTCTTCGTCAAGAACCCATCTTTTATCTTTAAAAACTGCTTTACAACGGGGGCATATTGCTTCACCAGCAGGTGCTGCTTTCATTGCATAGGGATCTTCGGTTGTTTCAAACTCGTGGGTGTGTCTAATCCACTTGTCTCCTTTTTTTGCCATCACGAGCCTCCTTTTAAAAGCTTCTATAATAAAATATAATGCATAAATTAAATGAATGCAATTTGTGAAGAAGAAAT
>JAADEG010000039.1 GCA_013153525.1 Thermodesulfobacteriota bacterium | reverse complement strand
AAAGAGAGTACATCAGGGGTGTGGTATAGGACACCAGATGAAATGTATTACGAAGGATTACAAGATGTCCAAAAAATGGGGTATAATAAAAATGAAAAATTATATGTCTAAAAATAGGGCTTTCGTGCTGATACAAAAAACATGTTTAACTTGATAAAATTAAGGTGTATGGCTATAAATTATCCATTAGTATTTTTTCATCTTAATAAAAATTTCTTTATTTTTACATGGGATGCTGATAAATTATCGTATTGACATAAGAGGAAAAGAATTGTAATATAAAAAATTGTTAAAATTTGTGAATTAAGGAGCGTATATGGAGTTCGAAGCGGTAATAGGCCTTGAGGTTCATGTTCAGCTTACTACTAAAACGAAGATGTTTTGTTCTTGTTCAACAAAATTTGGTAATCCTCCTAACACTAATGTTTGCCCTATTTGCATGGGATTTCCAGGGGTTCTCCCAGTCATTAATAAAAAAGCTATTGAATACGCTCTTAAGCTTGCTATTGCTCTTGGATGTAAAATTAATCTTAGATCAGTCATGGCGAGAAAACATTACTTTTATCCAGACTTGCCAAAGGGTTATCAGATATCTCAATACGAACTTCCTATTGCTGAAGAGGGAGCTGTAGAAATAGAAATTAACGGACAAAGAAAGAAAGTTAACTTAGTCAGAATCCACATGGAAGAAGATGCAGGGAAGCTCATTCACGATGAAAAACATCCGTATTCTTATGTAGACTTCAATAGAGCAGGGGTTCCTCTTTTAGAGATAGTTAGTAAACCAGAGATATCTTCTCCAGAAGAAGCAGTTGCGTATCTAAAAACTTTAAGGAGAATCGTTAGGTATCTTGGAATTTGTGATGGAAATATGGAAGAAGGAAGTCTTCGATGTGATGCAAATGTTTCCGTAAGGCCTAAAGGTAGCTCAAAGTTTGGCACTAAAGTAGAGCTTAAAAACATGAATTCATTTAAACATGTAGAAAAGGCCCTGAGTTACGAAATTAAGAGGCAAATAGGACTGCTATTAGAAGGTAAAGAGGTCGTTCAAGAAACGAGGCTTTATGATGAAGCAACTCAAACTACTCATCCTATGAGAGGGAAAGAAGAAGCTCACGATTACTGCTATTTTCCAGATCCAGACTTGATAGAAGTAAAAGTGCCTGAATCTTGGGTAGAACAGGTGGCTAAGGAACTACCTGAGCTCCCTTCCCAGAAAAAGGATAGGTTTTTGAAGGAGTATGGGTTAACCGAAAAAGAAGTGGACATATTAATAGAAGAGAAGGACTTTGCTGACTTTTTTGAATCTACCGTAAAGCTTTACGGAAATCCAAAACCCGTTGCTAACTTCTTACTTACTGAAGTTTTGAGGTACTTAAACCGGGATCACAAGTTGATAGGAGAAACAAAACTTACTCCAGAACTTATCTCAGAGCTTTTAACTTTAGTGGATAAAGGGGTTATTTCTATAACCACAGCAAAGCAGCAGGTATTCCCTGAGGTTTACGAAAGTGGTACCTCTCCGAAGAAAGTGGTTGAGGAAAAGGGTTTAGTGCAGGAGAGTTCTGAAGATAAGTTAAGAGCGGTTTGCGAAGAAGTTTTGAAAGAAAATCCTGCAGAAGTAGAAAAGTACAAAAAAGGTAAAAAGGGATTGTTAGGATTTTTCGTTGGCCAGGTTATGAAGAAAACCAGAGGTAAGGCGAATCCTAAAGTAGTAAATCAAATTTTGCAAAAGTTGCTCGAGAGTTAACTTAGATTAGGAGGAATACTTAAGTTAAAAGGAAATGGAAAGACGCTTCTTTGTAGAAGAAATAGCTCCTTCGCAGGTAGATGTTATAAAGGCTTGGATTTGGACGAAAAGTGCTTTGTTTATATTAGATCAGCGTAAGCTTCCACACAAAGAAATTTACATTAAGTGCGATACCGTAAAAAAAGTAAAACATGCTATAAAGGTTTTAGCGGTAAGAGGAGCTCCAGCAATAGGAATATGTGCAAGCATAGGTTTCGTTTTAGGATTTGAACAGTACTTTAAAAGTAAAACCTGCCAAAAGGTAAAAAGTCCTAAACTTCTACAATTAGCCGACAGGATTTCTCAAGTTTTAAACAGTGCAAGGCCTACTGCTGTTAATCTTTTTTGGGCTACAAAGAGGATGAAGAGAATTGTTTCTAACTTCGTTAAAGACAAACACACATTTTCTCTTGCAGAGGTTGAAAAGTTAATAGACACTCTTAAAGCCGAAGCTTTAAAAATTTGGGAAGAGGACATAAAAGCCAACTTAAGAATGGCTGAAAACGGTTTGAAGGAATTAAGAGGGGTTAAAAAAGTTTTAACCCATTGTAATACTGGAGCTCTTGCAACTGGAGGATATGGAACTGCTCTTGGAGTTATAAGAAAACTTTGGGAAACCGAAAAAAACTTTACTGTTTTCGTAGACGAAACTCGTCCTCTTTTACAAGGAGCAAGACTTACTGCTTGGGAGCTTGCTAAGCTAAAAATACCTTTCAAAGTTATTCCTGATAATTCAGCAGCTTTTGTTATTAAGGAAAAAAAAGTAGAAGCAGTAATAGTTGGAGCCGATAGAATAGCAAGAAATGGGGATACTGCAAATAAAATAGGTACTTACTCTTTAGCGATTTTGTCAAAGTATCATGGAATCCCTTTTTACATTGCAGCTCCGAGTTCTACTTTTGACTTAGAGTGTACAGACGGAAGAGAAATTCCTATAGAACAGAGAAATTCAGAGGAAGTTCTTACTTGTATGGGAAAGAGGGTAGCACCTAAGGAAGCCGATGCAATTAACTTTGCATTTGATGTTACCCCTGCTGAACTTATAACAGGTTTTATTACGGAAAAAGGCGTGATAAAACCACCTTACAATAAAAACATACCAAAGGTTGTGGGAAATGAAGGTTAAAGAGGTACCTGAAAACACTTTAGAAAGGTTGGTAATTTATCTTAAAGTATTAGAAAATCTCGATACTCGTGGAGTTGATTCTATCTCTTCAGAAGAACTTGCTCGTAAGTGTGGTATTAATTCAGCCCAACTAAGAAAAGATTTAAGCTTTGTAGGAACACTTGGGACTAAAGGGGTTGGATATAATGTAAAAAGTTTAAAGTTTAGCTTGAAGAAGTTCTTAGGCCGATCTCAAGAATGGAATTTGGTTCTTGGGGGAATTAATTCTTTTGGAATTTTCTTATTAGAAAACAAGGAACTTCAAAAAGAGGGCTTTTACTTTATGGCAGCATTTGACACTAACGAAGACAATATAGGAAAAATATACAACGGGGTTTCTGTTTATAATCTTGATCAAATTTCTTATGTAGTTAAGGCTATAAGAGTAGACATTGGAGTTATAGTTGCAGAAGAAAATCCAGAGCAGTACTTAGATGCCTTTTTAAGTCATGGTATCAGAGCTATATTAAACCTTAGTAAAGTGCCTCTTTTCCCACTTGACAAAAACATAAAAGTAGAGAACTTTTCTTTTTCAATGGGCCTTACGAAATTATCTTACTTTTTGAGTAAGTAACCATGAAGGTAAAGGTTTGGAAAAAACATCCTGATGCAAAGCTACCCTTTAGAGCAACGGACTTTTCTGTAGGATACGACATATTTGCAGTAGAACGGCTTGAACTTAAGCCTGGAGAATTCGCACTTATTCCAACGGGCTTGGTTATAAAGGCAGAACCACCTTATGCTCTTTTTGTTTTTCCAAGATCTTCGCTTTTTAAGAAAAAAAGCTTAATAATGCCTAATTCAGCAGGTATTATAGACTTTGATTATTGTGGAGAAGAAGACGAATTAAAAATACCAGTTGTTAACTTGGGAAAAGAAACCGTAGTAATTGAAAAGGGTGAAAAAGTAGCTCAAGCAGTGTTTATTAAAGTTGCTTTTCCTGAGATTGAGGAAGTTGATTCTCCTCCAGGTACCACTTCGAGAGGAGGATTTGGTTCTACAGGAGGTTATAAAGATTAATATGCAACTTGAGTTTTTAAAAAGTTCTCAGAGAGAATTAATTCAAAAAGTTATTCCTTTGGTAGACGAAGAGCTTTTGTCTCCATTTCTCTTTTTTAGCTACTTAGGTGCAAGAATATGTTATGCTTCTACGCATCCTTTAAAGTTATTTTACGAAGAAAGGTTTAAAAATCACCAAAAGTTCGTAGAATTTTTGCTACATTTAAAAAAGATGGGACACTTTAGTGTTTTTGCTCATACTCCTGTTTTCGTTAAACATACAGAGCTTACTTTAGAAGATAAGTTTAATATCGCTAAAAACTTTTTTAAAGTATTTTGGGAAGAAGAGGTTATCTTGTTTAATCTTAGACACTTTGCGGAAACCCTTACTCTCGAACAGTTTAATAAGTACATAAATAAAAAAGTAGAACTTGAAGAAGTTACTTTAAGAGTTTACAGAAGTTGGAAAAAGTGTTTTGAAGGGGATTTTGTTGACCTACCCCAGGACTTTTTAGAAGAAAGCGAATCTGTATTTGCAGAGCCAGAGGTGATTATTATTGAAATCAAAAAAGAACATAATCCTAAGTGGATAGGAGTAATAGCTCATAATTTTTCAAGAATATTTTCTCATCAGTTTGTAAGGCACACTTGGCTTAACTTTAATCAAAGATCTCACCGATATACTAAAGTAGATAAGTTTGTAATTCCTTCTACTTTTGAAAAAGGGGATGTAATAGAGTATGAGAAAATTATTAAAAGTGCAATGAAACTTTATGAAAATTTGAGCAAAAAGATGAAAAGAGAGTCAGCAAGATTCGTAGTACCGCAAGGTGTAGCTACCACGGTTCTTGCAACTGGATGTGAACTTGTTTGGAAAGACTTCGTAACAAAAAGGGCAATTCCACAAGCTCAGGAAGAAATAAGAAAACTTGCAGAGATTTTAAAGTTGGAGCTGGGCCTGTAGCTCAGCAGGACAGAGCACTGGCCTCCGGAGCCAGTTGTCGGGGGTTCAAATCCCCCCAGGCCCATTCTGAATATTAGATTTCATGCGGGTTTCAGAGGGCTAAATTTTTTCTGGGGACAATCTGGGGACAAATATTATCAAACCTAATAACCATGCAGGTTTCGTCTTGAGTCTCAAATGCAAAAAGGCCAATTTAGAATG
>JAADEG010000047.1 GCA_013153525.1 Thermodesulfobacteriota bacterium | reverse complement strand
ACTACAGGTGCAACCCTAAACGAGGCTGCAAAGGCGCTTAAAAGTGCAGGAGCGCTTTGGATAGAGGTATTAGCAGTAGCAAGAAATATTTAAAATTAAACTTTTTAAATTGCTTAATCGTAAACCAAAGTTTCTTGATAAACCACTTTTATTATGATAAAATTTAAAAAACAACTTAACTAAAAATTATTCAAAGTGCAAAAAATACTTTACTTTTACAAACACTATCAAGTCTTTGCAATTATTTTGTCTTTATTCTTTGCTCTTGTTTTACTTAAAATCTTAGAAGTATTTTTAAAAACGATTTTTAAGCATTCTTCAAAGTTTAAACATGCGTCGCACATTGAAAACTTCTTGAAAATTTTAAAAATTTGTAAAAAGCCTCTTTATGTTACTCTATTAATAGTAATAATATGGTATGTTTTATCTTTAAGTTTAACGAAGCATCCCTTTTGGCAAACAATTACTAAAATTGTCAAAAGTATAATTCTTATAATTTGGGACATTACTGGTTTAAAGGTAATAAAAAGTTTTTCTGAGAAGGTCTTAAAAAGGTGGACAGCATCAGGACACCTTGGTACGGATGTAGCATTTCTCATTAAAAATCTCGGTTACGCTTTAGTAGTAATAGTTGGTATTTTTGTTTTAATGAGTATATGGAATTTAAACTTATCTCCTTTTCTTGCGTCTGCTGGGATTGCAGGTATAGCCTTAGCTCTTGCAGCAAAAGAGACTTTATCAAACTTTTTTGGAGGAATATCTATATTTTTAGACAAAAGCTACAAAGTAGGGGATTACATAATACTTGATTCTGGAGAAAGAGGAGAAGTCGTTGACATAGGAATAAGATCTACATGTATTCGTACGAGAGACGATGTAATGATTACTATTCCTAATTCCATAATGGCAAATTCCAAAATAATAAATGAAAGCTCTCCTGAGCCAAGGTTTAGGTTGAGGATACCTATAGGAGTTTCTTATGATTCAGATCTTGAGAAAGTAGAAAAAGTTTTGTTAGAACTGGTTAAATCAGTTGAAAATGTAGTAAAGGATCCAGAACCAAGGGTTAGGTATAGAGAGTTTGGAGACTCTTCTATTAACTTAGAACTTTTGTGCTGGGTTGACGATCCGAGAAATAGAGGTCCAGTAACTCATCGTTTGATAAAACTTATACACAAAAGGTTTAAAGAAGAAGGTATTATTATTCCTTTTCCTCAAAGAGATGTACACATTTACGAACAAAAGTTTTAAAAAGTATTAAAAAGCTGAATAAAATGAGAAAAAGTTTTAAAAAATTCTTGAATAAGAATTCTTAAGCGTTATAATTTATTTAAGATGCGCGTAGGTATTTTAGTTTTAAGTGACAAAGGAAGTAGAGGAGAAAGGAAGGATCTTTCAGGAGAGCTTCTTCGTGGAATGTGCGAAGAAGCTGGTTTTTCGGTGGAGGTTTTTAAAATTTTACCAGACGAAAAAGACGAAATAGTCCAAACATTAAAAAACTGGTGTGACGAGTTAAAGCTTGATCTTATTTTAACTTCAGGAGGTACTGGACTTCATCCAAGGGATGTTACTCCTGACGCAACTAAGGAAGTAATAGAAAAAGAGGTACCAGGAATTGCAGAATACATAAGATTTGTAAGTTTTTCTTCAACTCCAATGGCAGCTTTAAGTAGAGCTATAGCTGGAATTAGAAAAGAAACTTTAATCGTTAATCTTCCTGGAAGTCCGAAGGCAATAAAAGAAATAATGCCTTCACTCGTAAAAGTGTTGAAACACGGGGTAGAAAAACTTAAAGGAGACGACAGTGAGTGTGGAGGAGGCTAAGCTTACTAAAATGGTTAGAGCCTCTGGCTGAGCAGCTAAGCTTCCGCAAGAGTTTCTTGCGGAGGTTTTAAAAGAGCTTGAGCTTCCTACTCATCCAAATCTTATTCAGAGTTTTGAAAACGGTGCTGACGCTGGAATATACAAACTTACTGACGAAATTGCCATATGTTTTACTGCAGATTTTTTTACCCCGATAGTGGATGATCCTTATACATTTGGGCAGATCGCTGCGACTAATTCCCTTGCAGATGTTTATGTGTGTGGAGCAAAGCCTCTTCTTGCACTTAATTTAATATGTTTTCCAGAAAAAGACTTGCCAGTAGAAATTTTAAAAGACATTTTAAGAGGAGGGGCTGACAAGGTTAAAGAGGCTGGAGCTTTACTCGTTGGAGGTCACAGCGTTGACGACAAAGAACCTAAGTACGGGCTTGCTGTAGTTGGTATAGTTCATCCTGATAAGGTGATAACCAATTCTCAAGCAAAAGCTGGAGAAATTCTTTACCTCTCAAAACCCATAGGAACAGGGATTCTTGCAACTGCTTACAAAGGAGGACTTATTACTCCTCAATCAGAAGCTTATAAAAATATGGTTGAAGTAATGACTGAGTTAAACGACAAAGTACTTGAGCTTATGCAAGAATTTGGGGTTAAATCAGCGACTGACATTACGGGCTTTGGACTTTTGGGACACGCACTTGAAATGGCTATAGCAAGTAAAAAAGTTTTAAGAATTTACTATCACCAAATCCCAATAATAAAAGAAGCTTTAGAATTCGTAAAAATGGGAATCATTCCAGAAGGGGACTACAAAAATCTTAATTATTGTAAAAAGTTCGTTAAAATTTCTCCAGAATTGACAGAAGAAGAAATTATAATGGCTTGTGATTCTCAAACTTCAGGAGGAATTTTATTTAGCGTTTCTCCTGAAAAAGCTCAAGAGCTTGAAGTTAAGGCAATTGAAAAGGGGCTTTTCTTTTTGAAAGCTGTTGGTGAGGTATTAGAACCTAAAGATACCTGTCCAACAGTAGAACTTTATCCGTGATTTTTTAAAAATTCTATAAACTTTTTTTCAGCAGGCATAAGAGCTTTATTTTTAAGATAAATTAAGTAAAAATTTCTTTTTATTTCCACATCCGTAATTTTAACCCTTTTAATTAGCTTTAACTTTAATTCCAACTCTACTGCAAGAGAAGATATAAATCCAAAACCAAGTCCAGCTTTGACAGCTTCTTTTATAGCTTCTGTAGAACCCATTTCTCCAACCACTTTTAGTTTAAGTACATCCAAACCTGCTCTATCAAGAGCCTCAACAACGGTTTTCCAAGTTCCAGATCCTTCCTCTCTTTTTATAATCGGAAATTCTTTAAGTTTCCCTACGGTTACTTCCTCTTCTGGATAGTCAGGAGGTCCTATTAAAATAATTTCGTCTTCGTAGCAGGGTTTAAAACTGACTCTTTTGTCACTAAATACTGCTCCAATCATTCCTAAGTCAAATTCTCCCTCAAGAACTTTTTCAAAAACTTCTTTACTGTCTTTAACTTTTAAAAATACAGATATACCAGGATGTTTTTCTTTAAAATCTTTTATGACCTTAGGCAAGATGTATTGCCCTGGAATCGTGCTACCACCAATTTCTATATAACCTCCAGAGGCATCTTTGAGTATCTCAAGCTCTTTTTGCATCTGTTTTAAGGTGTTAATTATTTCTTTTCCGTAATTGTAAAGAATTCTTCCAGCTTTACTTGGTACTACTTTTCTGGTATGTCTGTTAAAAAGAGACACTCCCAAGGAATCTTCAAGGTCTTTTATGTGAAGCGTTATAGTAGGTTGAGACAGGTGTAAAATAGTTGAAGCCTTTGAAAAACTTCTCGTTTCATAAACTTTTAAAAAGACCTCAAGTTTTCTTATGTCAATCACTTTTAGCGTCCTAATTACAAGATACGAACTTACTTAAAATCTCTTTAAATTTAACTTCTGGTAAGAGCCCTGTTATCGTTTTAATTAGTTTTCCTTGAGGACTTATTATAAAACTCGTAGGAAGAATTGAAAAGTCTGGAAATAATTTAAAAACTCCTTCAGGTGCTATACCAACTATGTAAGTAAGGTGGTGAGTTTTTACTATGTAAGGAAGAAGTGGCCAACCTTGTTTGTCAATAATTAAAGAAATTACTTGAAGTTTCTTACCATCACAACTACGAGAAAGCTTTTCCAAAGTGTTTAACTCTAACATACACATAGGACAATAACTCGCAAAAAAGTTTAACACGATGTACTTACCCTTAAAGTTACTTAATTCGTACTTAGTACCGTTGTAAGAAAAAAACGAAAAGTTCAAAGACTTTGCCCTCACTGAATAAAGAGGAATTGTTATCAGAATTAAAATAAATAAAAATCCGACTATAAGTCTTTTCATTTTAAAACCTCAAAGGATAGTTGTAACATTTTATTATAAACTAAATACTCAGTAACTTCAAGAGAAAAATCGTAGCATAACTTCCAGAAGGGAGAAAAAATTTAATAGTAAAAATGTTTTTGGAATAATTAACCACCCTTAAGTCCTCTGGAAACACTATAAACTCTCTTTCACCGGGATTGAAGACTTTTAGTCCTAAAACCTCTGCATCAAGTTGACTTTCAAGCCCTTCTTTTTTCATGACTTTTAAAATTACTTCTTTTACGAAGTTCGGTCCATTCCAGTTTAATACCTCTTTACTTATGTAAGGAAGTTTAAGATCTTTTAAAAGTTTTAATTCGGGAGAAAGCTCTCTATAAAAACAAAGTTTTTCTTTTTTTACGAAGTTTACGCAAAAGAACTTAGGTGCACAAAGCTTAACCAATTCACAAGCAACTCTGTTCCAAAGCAAACTTTGATAAGAAAACAAAAACAAAAGTTTTAAGTGCTTTGGGAATACTTTTAAAGCCTTTTCTGAATCACCCTTTTTTATAAAATTCGTTAAAACCCTTCTTTCAACTGCTGAAAGGTGCCCCGCGTGTTTTAAAAATTCCTTCCACCTTCCCCACAACTTTTTTAATAATCTGGACTTGGCAGGATGCTGGGTGAAGTATTCTTTCAAAGCAGTTTCGTAATCCCTTCTTAAAAAGTATTTAACTAAGGGTTCTTTTGTATAAAGGTCTGGAGCAAATCTTTGCTCTCCAAAGTAATTTACGAATCCTATTTCTTTAAGTAACTTCAGATTTTTTAATAGTTTTGAGGAATTAACTCCTCTTAAAGTAATCGTAAATATGTTTCCTTTTGCGTCTCCGAGTTTTAAAGGGGTGTCTCCTTTTCCAATAAAAGTAAGGGTAAAGTTTGGTCCTGTCAGGTCTTTTTTAGGTCCGTTTTTTATTGAGATGTATTGTGTTGTAACTGCTCTTTTGTCTTTTAAACCGCAAAAACCTATTCTATCCCTTGAAACCTTCCAGTACTTTTGAATAAGGTCTAAAACGAGAAGAGTATTTATGTTTTTCTTTTTTAACTTGTAGTAACTGTATTCACCCTGTGATTTAACGGGTATTTCAATGACTTCCTCAACCTGAAAGTCCTCTGGATAAACTTTGATCTTTCCTCTTAAAACAGAAAGACTTTTCATTCCTCTTGATAGGCTTTAAAGGGCTTTATGTCAAGAATAGGAGTTCCATCAAACATGTCTATTCTTTTAACTTTTATGATGTTGTCTTTTACATCTATTACATCCAATACGGATAGTCCTATTGGATTGGGTCTGTAAGGAGAACAGAGACTAAAAACCCCTTTAGGTTCTGACTTGTGTGGGGGATGCTGAATGAGTTTATCCATGGTAAAAGGTGGTGACTTGTGAAAACAAAAGATAACTACTATCCTGTCTCCTGGTTTTATGTCTTTAATTCCTGGTACATACTCTGGTTTTATTACGAGCTCTCCTTCAATCTGAGAATAACTCCAGTGCCTGGGAAGCTCTTTTGCTTTGGTTCTTACATAACCAATGGGTTTAAAAGTGTAGGTTTCTTCCATTTTAATGACCTCTTTACTTCTTTTTAGCCCTTGGATGGGCTGAAAGATAGGTTTTTAAGAGGTATTCGTAATTTACCTTGGTGTAAATTTCAGTGGTAAGCAGATTGGCGTGTCCTAAGAGTTCTTGGATGTTTCTCAGGTCTGCTCCAGCATTTAAAAGGTGGGTAGCAAATGCGTGTCTTAGTGTGTGAGGATGAAGCTTGGAGAAAAACACAGGTTTCGTAAGCTTTTTTATCACATAAAATAGCCCTCTTTCTGTAATAGGATCTCCGTTTTTATTTAAAAATAAGTGCTTAGATTCCTTACCCAAAGAGCTTAGAAACTCTTTTCTTTTTTGTATATAAATTTTAAGAACTTCTTTTGCCTTGTTTCCAAAAGGTACGATTCTTTCCTTTTTTCCTTTTCCTTTAATTCTCAAGAAACCCTGTTCAACCTCAACATCTTCTAAGGTTAAGTTTTTAAGCTCAGAGATTCTGAGTCCACAACCGTATCCTAATTCAAATATTAGCCTGTTTCTTAACGAAAAAAAGTCCTCACCTTTTATAGAATCTATGAAAGTATTTATTTCTTCTTCTGTAGGTACGAAAGGAAGTCTTTTTTCCTGTTTAGGATTTTGTAAGAAACTTCTTAAGTCAGTTTTTAGTAATCCCTGTTTTAGAAGGTATTTAAAAAAACTTCTTAAAGAGCTGAGCCTTCGGGATATACTTGAGGAGGAATAACCTTTGTTTTTTAGTTCGTATGCGTAAAGTCTTAAGGCAAAAGGGCTTATTTGATCAAGTTTTTTTAATTTTTGAGAGTTTAAAAACTCTACAAAGTGTAATAAGTCTTTTTTATACGCTCTTAAGGTGTGATTAGAAAAACCTTTTTCTGTTTCAAGATAATTTAAGAACTTCTCAATTAATTCGTACATCATTACAATAGTTGTTTAACTCTGGATATTAGTTCGTGCATTCTAAAAGGTTTTAATAGCACCCTGTGGCTTGGAAGGTCTTGTAAACCCATAATGTCTCCTGTTAAAAATATAACCTCTACTTCTGGAAACATTTTTTTTACGAATTCAAAAACTTCAGAACCTTTTATTTCTGGTAAGTGATAATCTGTAATTAAAAGGTCTATTTTTTTTAATTCGTTTAACTTTTCTTTTAATTCTTTAAAACTTTTGAAACTAAAAACTTCGTATCCCTGTTCTTTTAATACCTCCGTCATCAATTCTCTGGTAATGTCCTCGTCTTCTATTACTACTATGCACTTGTTAATACTCGTTAATCCTAATTTTTTTACGCTTAACAAAGGAACTAAAATTTTAAAAGTAGTTCCTTCTCCTGGTTTGCTTTCAACACTTATTTTTCCTTTAAGTTTTTCAATGTGTTTTCTTACTAAAAATAATCCCAAGCCTGTATTTTCTGATTTAGTACTGAAAAAAGGTTGGAAAATTTTGTCTATAGCATTTGGTGGAATCCCTTCTCCGTTGTCTTTTATAATTATAAGTAATCGTTTAGTTTTGTCTTCTTTTACTACGCGTAACTTAATTTCAATCAATCCTTGTTTTTTAATAGCGTCTCTTGCGTTACTAATAAAGTTTAAAAATATGTACCTCCAAAAAAGGTCGTCTCCTGGAACCCAGGCTCCACATATGTGATCAAAGTCTAATTGAATGTTTACTTTGGTTCCTGCAACTAAGTGGAACAATTCCAAGTTGTTTTTTAAAAATTCAACGAGTTCTGTTTCTCCTAAGCCTTCCTTTTTCTGATAAGAAGTAAGAAACAGTCTGTTTATTTCTATCCAAGAATTTAAAGCTTTTTTAGTGAGTTCTGTGTAGTACTTTACGCTTTCTGCTGAATCTATGTTTTCAAGAATTTTTTCCAGGTAGTCAAGCACCGTCTTTAAAAGGTTGTTAAAGTCGTGAAGGATATTTCTAAAAAATTCAGATATGTCCTGTTTTTTGTAAATTTCTTCTATTTTTTCCCTAACTTCAGAAAAGTAAGTAATGTCTATACCTGCTATTACTCCTAACAATTTTTCTTTGTCTTCTATAGTAAAACAAGTACCCAAAACCAGCACCTCTTCTCCGCTTTTTGAAATAAAAGTGTAAATACCTTCTTCGTTACTTTTTTCTTTGTTTCTTAACATTCCTTCTACTATTAATTTTTCTTCAAGAGAAGGTAAAAGAGAAGAAATCGGAGTGTGCAGTAATTCGTCCTTAGAATAACCTAAGGTAGCAGCCGTAAGAGGGTTCGTGTAAATTATAGAAGAGGTATCAAAAACTATTACGAAACACGGAATTTTATTAAACACTCTGGAAAATAAGTTTAAGTTAAGTTTACTTTCTTCTACGAGTACGAAAAAAATACTATTATCTTTTAAAGGATAAATCTGAACCCAAAATTCTGAATCAAGACATTCAAATTCAAATCCCGTTTCAAATAAATTTTTATTTAAAAGAGATGTAAATTCAGAACTTTTTTCCTTAAGTATAGATTGAGCAAATTCGTTTAATTCAAGTTTGTTTTCACCTGGGTAAAAAATCCCCGCTGGAAGTGTTAAGTTACTTAGTAATTTCATTATCAGGAATTATACTTTCTTCCTGTTTTCTTGCAAGTGTTAATAGGTAAAAATTGATCATTAATAAAATAAAAGAATACACTGCTAAAATAAAAGGTATGGGTAAAATGTCCGCAAGGAGTCCAGCAACGAGATTTCCAATAGGATAAATACCTAAAAAAGAAGACACGAAAAGGCTCATAACCCTACCTCTGATTTCAGAAGGAGTATTTTCTTGTACATAACTATTTGCTACTGGAAAGAAATTAGTAAAAGCGAACCCTATTAGTACGAAAGCCATAAGAGTTAAAAACCAAATGCGAGTAATACTTATTACTAAAACTGCTATACAAAATAGTAAAGTTGCAATTCTTAAGTTTTGGAGCTTGTTTTCTATGTTAGGTCTAAAAATTACGGAAATAGCACCTAATATAGCACCAATACCCACTATTGAAGAAATAAAACCAAACTCCTTTCCACCTCCGTGATAAAACTTTTTTACTATTACGGGAAGCAAAACCATTAATCCAGGTCCAAAAAATGTAAAAGTAGCAACGACTAATAATACGAAAAGTAAATTTTTTCTTTTTTTAATGTAAAAAATTGCTTCAAAAATAGAAATTTTGCTTTTGTTTTCTCCTTTTTGTGAATTAGGATTGTTTTTGGATTTTATGAAAAATACGAGAAACACGAATAACGGAAAAAAACTTATCGCATTTAAGTAAAAACAGGGATAAACTTTGCCAGTTGCAAGAATTAAACCAGCTATAAAAGGTCCTACCATTCTTGCCATGTTAAAGGAAAGAGATTGAAAGGAAATAGCTTTAACCAAGATTTTTATTGGTACTATTTCGCTTATAAAAACCTGCCTTAACGGAGTATCAATTGCAGCAAAACAACCTGATAAGAAAGCAAGGAATGTAATTTTCCAAAAAGTAATTACACCAAACTGAGTAAGAAGACCAAGTAAAAACGGAGGAACAGATGCAAGAGCAACTATTACTGCGAGAAACTTTCTTCTATCAAACATGTCAATAAGAGCACCACTAAAAAAGGCAAGCAAAAGCATTGGAAAGGCATTAAAAAAGGTAAAAACTCCAAGATAAGAAGATGATCCAGTAAGCTCATAGACGAGCCATACCTGAGCAACCTGCTGAATCCAACTTCCTACAAAGGATATGAAGTGCCCTAATAAAAATAGCCTAAATTCTTTGTACTTTAAAGGGTTGTCTTTTGGAGAAATCAGGTTTAATTTCATTGCTCCCCTATTCTAAAAGTAGATAAACACCTTGTCAACTTTAGATTTTTACATTTTTTAGACTTTAAGAGTTTACTTGGAAGAAACCGTATCAGGAGAAATCGTAAGGACTTTAAAGAAGATTAAGGAGTAATCAATCCAGGAAAGCAAAGTAAAAGTATAAACTAACAAAATAAGAGGACTTAATAAAAAACCAACAGGAAAAGAAAAAAAGGAGTGAGAAATAACTACGACTAAAAACACCAATTGTACTGCAGTAGAAATTTTTCCCAGGTATCTTGGAGAAAGGTGAAAACGGCTTTTAAACTTGATGAGCAATAAAATAGCTCCTAAACCCAAGGAAATATCCTTGGCAAGAACCAGTCCTACGAGCAAAGCTGGAATTTTTTTTAAGTAGAGAAGCCAAATAAATGCGATGTTTATTAAAACCTTATCTGCTATCGGATCAAGAATTTTCCCAGTGGTAGTACAACTTTTTAACTTTCTTGCAAGGTATCCGTCAAGAAAGTCACTGATTCCAGCAGTTACGATTAAAAACAACACCAGTTTCCCAGAATGAAACGCAACCCACACCAAAGGAAGACAAAGACCCACTAATAGCCTATATAAAGTTAAAAAATTTGGAATGGTATTGATCTGGCTTTTGTTTTTTAACAAAGGTTGCGACATTTCAATTTATAATTATAAATTAAAAAAAGAATTTTTACATGGGTGTAAGGTCACAAAATGAAAAAAGAGCACCTTTTCGTTTACGGTACCCTAAAAAGAGGTTTTTACAATCACTATTATCTTGAAAAAGCAGAATTTGTTGGAGAAGCTACAACAGTTGAAAAATTTAGCCTTTATGTAAAAGGATTTATTCCTTATGTGTTAAAAAGCCCTAAGGTTTCTTACATAAAAGGTGAAGTGTATTTGATTGACGAAGAAACTTTGCAGAACATAGATCTTCTTGAAGGACATCCTTACGAGTATTACAGAGAAAAAACACTCGTAAGACTTATTAAAAATAATAAAACTTTATTAGCCTGGATGTACTTTTACAAACCTACTAAAGAACCAGGAATACTCGTTCCAGACGGAATTTACACCCACAAACTCTTAAAAGACTAAATCAACGAGGTTAAAAATTGTTCAAAAATTTGACACATGTGTAATAAGTTGATATAATAAAAGTCATGAGCTATTTGCTTGAAACCTACAATCCCAGAATGAAGAAAGTTTATGAGATTGCTAAAAAGGTTGCTCCTTCTTCAAGTACTGTGCTTATTCTTGGAGAGTCAGGCACGGGAAAAGAGGTTCTTGCAAAGTACATTCACTTTTGTAGCAAAAGAGAAGGACCTTTCGTAGCGATAAATTGTGCTGCAATTCCAGAAGAACTTCTTGAAGCAGAGCTCTTTGGATACGAAAAAGGAGCTTTTACAGGTGCAGTAAAAAGCAAGCCTGGTAAGTTTGAAATCGCTCACAAAGGTACCCTTTTTCTTGACGAAATCGGTGATATGAGTCTTAAACTTCAGGCAAAACTCCTCAGAGTACTTCAAGAACGCCAGGTAGAAAGACTCGGAGGGAATACTCCTATTAAAATAGACACGAGAATTATAGCTGCAACCAATAAAAATCTGGAAGAAGAAGTAAAAAACGGAAACTTTAGAGAAGACCTGTACTTTAGATTAAATGTAATTCCTCTTCACTTACCACCTCTTAGAGAAAGAAAAGAAGACATTCCTCTTCTTGCAACCTTTTTTTTAAAAAAAATTTGTAAAAGAGAAGGAATTGAGGAAAAGGAGTTTTCAAAAGAGGCTTTAGAGCTTCTTAAGAGTTATCACTGGCCTGGAAACATCAGAGAACTTGAAAACTTCGTAGAAAGACTGGTCATACTGACAGATAAAAAAGTTATAGAACCTGAGGATCTTTCTTCTGACTTCGTTAACCTTAAAACCGTTCGTCCTTCAAAAGCCTCTATCCTTGAAGATAGAGACTTACTTTTAAGTTCTTTAAACCTTCCTGAGATTTCAGAAGACGGTATAGAACTGAACAAGGTATTAAGGGAAATAGAAGTATATTACCTTAAAAAAGCTCTTCAGTTGTCAAAAGGAGTTAAAGCAAGAGCAGCAAGACTCCTCGGTTTAAACAGAACTACATTTATAGAAAAGCTTAAAAAGTACAACCTGGCATAAAAGTTGATACTCTGCCATTGATGAGACTAAGTAAGCTTCTTTTAGCGTTTTTAGTCGTTATTTTTTTAATTCAGGTAAACACTCTTTTTGCACAAATTAACAACGCTACCTCTGTTAATCCTTTAGTAATTATTCAGGAACAAAATGAGAAACTTGTTAAGCAAATGGAAAGAGCTTACAGGTGGAAACACTACGACAAAGTAATAGAAATCTCAAAAAAGATATCCATTCTCTATCCTCTAAGTGCAAAGGACAACCTGATTATTGCTGAAAGCTATCTAAGACTCGGATATCCCAAAGAGGCTATTTCCTACGCAAATAAAGTTTTAACACTCAGAAAAAAGACTTTTGAGGCTTGTAGAGCAGAGCTAATAAAGTTTATGGCTCTGGCAGTAATGGAACAAAGAGCAAAAGTAATAAAAGGAATAAAAAACTTCTTAAACACATTCTGTAGTCAGAAGTATTCCTTAGAGGCTCAAGCAATTTTAAACTACTTTGGAAAAAACTACAAAGTTCCTTCTAAAGTATTAAAAAAAATTCAAGGAATAATCGTTAAAGCAAGGGGGCTTTATCTTTTAAGAAAAGATAGACTTTTTGAAGCAGAAAGAGACATATTTTTGTACCTTAATGTTTATGGAAACCTTTTTGAGGCTCCGGATCTGCTTTTTAAACTTGCAGAGGCGTACTTTAAGAAAAAACAGGTAAAAAAGGCAAAGCTTCTTTATCAACTCATTATAACTAAGTGGGATGGCACAAAACAGGCACTACTGTCAAAATTCCGTCTTTACGAAATAGCCTATCAGCAAATAGTTATAAAACAACTCGTTCCAAAAGAAACTATCCAGAATCTTTTGTCCTACATAGCAGAAATAAAGTATCGTTATCCAAAAAGTAAAATCGCTCAGGAAGCACACCTCCTTGAAATTCAGATTTACAAACAATACAAAAAATTTGAAAAACTTAGAAAAAGTACAAAAGAATTTATAAAAAATTATCCAAATTATCCAAAACTAAATCAAATTTTTAAAGATTATTGCTACAGCGTAACGAGCATTTTAAACGGATATTATGAAAAGGGCAACTTGCCTTTAATTTTTAAGCTTACTCAAACAGATTCAGAATTTTTAAAAAAAACCCATTGTGGATATCCTTTTTACCTCATAGGTAACATTCTTTTTAGCTACAATTTTTTTATCCACTCAGCCTACGAATACATAAAAGCCTTTAACATAGGAGTTCCACCAAGGCTAAGACCTGATCTCCTTACTAAACTTACTTTTCTTGCCTTTGAAACCGGAAATCAGACCTTGTTTAACGACCTGTTTGAATACACCAGCAAGACCTTTTCAAACAAAACCCTGTTTTCTTCACCGTTTTATACATTTTGTTTTGCAATTAACGAGCTTAAAAAAGGGGTTAATTCAGCAGAACCTTACTTAAAATCTATTATAAACTCAAAAATTGACACATTTTACAAGTGGCAAATCCTGCACCTTTTTAGAGATAAAGCCCTTTCTCAAAAGCTTTACCTAAGCGCACTAAATTATACGCTTCATCCAATCTTTAATTCTACGGATTCGGACTTCGTGTTACTTCTTACCTCAAGCTTTTCAAACTCTTCTGCATTTGAAAAGATTTCAGAAGTTGCACTAAAAAAGTTTCCTAACAGTACTGACATTAAGTGGATTTATGTGTATTA
The DNA here is from genome assembly GCA_013153525.1 of Thermodesulfobacteriota bacterium. Taxonomy (GTDB): domain Bacteria; phylum Desulfobacterota; class Thermodesulfobacteria; order Thermodesulfobacteriales; family Thermodesulfobacteriaceae; genus Thermodesulfobacterium. The sequence continues at coordinate 45,132 of JAADEG010000047.1, read as the reverse complement.
CCTTGAAAAACACGGAAGATTTAAGCAAGCTCTTTCCCTTTGGAAAAACCTCACCAATGGAACCCAGCCTCAAAACGAACTTGCCAAAGCTTACGAGAAGTTTCTAAGGTTACAAAAAATCGCTCACAAGCTCGTGTATTAAAAATGAAACACAGAATTTTTTTAGTTGGAGAGAGCGTAGAACTTAGGCTTTTAAATGAGGAACTTAACGAAAAAGGCGTGCAAACTATTTTCGTAAAGAAAGAAGAGTTTTTCAGTCAAAGATTTGACGCAAAACACATAGACTTATTAATTTACGAGCTTTCAGAGGAAGAGACAAAAGAGACCTCAATTTTAGACCAACTTTTTAAACTCGGTTTTAAAAATGTCATTTTTTTGGCAGAAGACGCAGAACTGGATACTGCCATAGAATTCGTAAAAAAGGGTGCTCAGGACTTCAAACTTCTCTCTACACCTCTTGACATATTAGAAAAAGCGGTATTTTACGCAATTCACGAGGTTCAGGCAGGGCACAAGGAAGACGAATTTATAACGAACAATCCTAAAATGCTAAAAATACTCAGAAAGCTTGAGGGTATTGCTCAAACCAATGTGCCTATACTTCTCGTGGGTGAATCAGGAACTGGTAAGGAGCTTTTGTCAAGGTTTATCCACAAAAAAAGTCCAAGGAGGCAAGGACCTTTCGTAGCGATAAATTGTGCTGCTTTGCCTGAGACTTTGCTTGAGTCTGAGCTTTTTGGATACGAAAAAGGAGCTTTTTCAGGAGCAACCTTTAGAAAAAAAGGAAAAATAGAACTCGCTGACGGTGGAACCCTTCTTCTTGACGAAATAACTGAAATGCACCCCCAGCTTCAGAGTAAGCTACTTAGAGTGCTTCAAGAAGGGGAGGTTGACAAACTCGGAGGATACCATCCAGTAAAGGTTGACATAAGACTAATTTCTACCACTAATAGAAACATAGAAAAAGAGGTTGAAGAAGGAAGATTTAGAGCAGACCTTTACTACAGAATAAATGTCATCACCGTCAAAATTCCACCTCTACGGGAAAGAAAAGAAGACATAATGCTCCTTGCAAATTACTTCCTGGAAAAATTTTCCCACTTATATCAAAAAGAGATAAAAGGATTTTCAAAAGAAGCACAGGACTTTTTAATGAATTACGACTTTCCAGGAAATGTAAGAGAGTTGAAAAACATGATAGAAAGAGCGGTTTTAACTACAGAAGGAGAATTCATAACTACCAAAGACCTTTTAGATCCCTTTGGACAAGACGAAGAGCTCACTTCTAAGGTAGTTATTTCAGGCACAGAACTTGCTTCCTTCACTACAGGAGGAGTTAAAACTCTTGAAGAGCTTGAAAGAGAAGCAATAATGAAGGCTCTTGAAGTTAGCAAAGGTAACAAAACAAAAGCTGCAGAACTCTTAGGGATAACCGTTAGAACCCTTAGGAACAAACTAAAGCAATACAAGGAACAGGGGCTTATTTAAGATGTGGGGTATTTTTGAAAAGACATTTAACATTGCTAAGGCAGCTTTAAGATTGCGTTCTTACAAACAGACCTTAATTGCTTCAAACATAGCAAATGTGGATACTCCAGGCTACAGGAGAAAAGACATACCTTTTAAAAAGATCATGCAGGAATATCTTGCAAACTCAGCTCCAGACTTGCCTTTAAAAACCACGGATCCAAGGCACATAGAGCCGAGAAATACCCAAGACATCCTGTCCATTGCAGAGGTTTATAAAAACAAGACCCTTGGAACCCCTAATAATGTTAGCTTAGAGCAGGAAATCACAGAACTTACTCAGAATCAGGTGCTTTACGAGGCAACTCTTCAGGCACTTGCAAAAGAAATACAAAGACTCAAAGAGGCAATAACAGAGGGAGGTAGGTAAAAATGAGTCTTATGGATGTGTATAAAATTGCTGGAAGTGGGCTTTATGCTCAAAGAGTAAGAATAAGCGTTGCTGCTACTAACATAGCAAATGCAGATGTTACGAGAACTCTTCAGGGAGGTCCTTATGTTGCTAAGGATGTTGTATTAAGAGCGGTTCCTATATCTGACAAGAATCCTTACTTACAGGGGGTTGAGGTTGAGGCAATAGTAAACAGCAAAAGACCTTTTAAAATGGTCTATGATCCTGATAATCCAGATGCAGACAAAAACGGATATGTAAAGTATCCTAATGTGGATGTGGTTACTGAAATGGTTGAGCTTCTTTCTGCAAGCAGGGCTTACGAGGCAAATCTCGCAGTCGTAACCACTTCAAAGGACATGGCTCTTAGAACTATAGATCTTTTGAGAACATAGGTTGGGAGGTAAACCATGAAGATTAACGGATTAGGGCTTAATCCAGGGCTAAACTTACAATCCTCAAAACAGCAACCAAAAGAGGGTTTTGCAGAATTTTTGCTTGACAAAATAAAACAGGTTGATGCAGAGCAAAAACACGCAGAAGAAATGATACAGGCACTTGCAGAGGGTAAGGATGTAAGCCTTGCTGATGTTGCTTTAAGTATATCTAAAGCAGACCTTGACTTTAGACTTCTTTTAAGAATCAGAAACAAGATAATAGATGCGTACAACGAAATAATGAGGATGCAGATTTAGTGCCTTAAAGGGGCGTAGCTATGGCAATGCCAGACCTGAGAAGCCTTCCTTCTCAGCTAAAAGAGTTCTGGGGGAAGCTTGACAAAAAACAAAAAGCAGTACTTATTGGTGGAAGCGTTGGTATAACTCTTATTTTATTTTTCTTGTTGTGGTATGCTACGAGACCAAACTGGGGGCTTCTTTACAGAGGACTTGACGAACAGACTGCTGGTCAGATAGTGGAATACTTAAAAAACAAACACATTCCTTTTAAAGTGGGATACGGTGGAAGTATATATGTTCCAAAGGACGAAGTTCCAGAGCTGAGAATAGAGATTGCAAGTAAAGGAATAGTTGGAGGCACTGGTCCTGGTTTTGAGCTTTTTGACAAAAGTCAGATGGGGCTTACTGAGTTTCAGCAAAGAATAGAATACGAAAGAGCTCTTGAAGGAGAGCTTGCGAGAACTATAAAAGGCATAAGAGGAGTTGAGTGGGTAAGAGTGCACCTTGCACTTCCAAAAGAAAGTGTGTTTATAGAAGAAGAAAGACCTCCCAAGGCTTCAGTAGTTATAGCAATGAAAAGAGGGTACGAATTAACTCCTACTGAGGTTAAGGGAATAATAAACCTCGTTAGTGGAGCTGTTCCAAAGCTTTCTCCTCAAAATGTTGTAATTATAGACGCAAGAACTGGAAAGAGCATAAAACTACCTTCTCCAGAAGAAGAATTTACCACCACCCAGCTTGCTTACAAAAGAAAAGTAGAGGAAGACTTAAAAGAAAAAATAGAAAGTATGTTGACTAAAGCTCTTGGATATGGAAAGGTTATTGCTCAGGTTTCTGTTGACATGTCCTTTGATAAAGAGAAGATTTTGCAGGAGAGCTATGATCCAAAGGCGTCTGCAGTGGTTTCTGAAGAAATAGATGTGGAGAATAAGACGAGCACGAGTCCTTTTGAAGGTGGAATAGCAGGTGTAAAAGGAGCTCTTGAGCAGAAGTTTGAGGCTACGAAACCAGGAGCTTCTCAAGGACAAAAGTACTTTCATCAAAAAATTATTAGAAATTATGATGTAGGTAAGATCGTAAAGAATCTTGAAATTTCCCCAGGAAGTATTAAAAAAATAAGTGTAGCGGTTCTCGTTGACAAGGATGCACTGGGTAAGAACGCTACTGCCCAGCTTGCCTGGATAGAGAGCCTGGTTAAGAGTGCCATAGGATATAATCCAGACAGAGGAGACGATGTTACTGTTGAAGCAATAGAGTTTGCCAAACCAAAGGTTAAAAAGCCTGGAATTATGGATTATGTAGTAAAACTTTCACAACCAATAATAATTTTAGTTGGATTGATACTCTTCTTTATCTTTGTAGTAAGACCTCTTCTTAAGAGCGTTGCTCCAAAACCTGCACCTGCTGAACTTGAGGAAATAGAAGAAGTACCAACTAAAATTGAAGAAAAGGCAGAGATTGAAGCAGAAGAGGAAGGACCAATTCCTCAGGAAGTTGCACTCGGAATTATCCAGAGTCAACCTGAAAAAGCAGCACTCTTAGTAAAGAAGTGGTTGCTTGAAGAAAGCATAGAAGAGAGAAAGAAAGCACTTGCAGAGGCAGGGTATTAAGCCATGGCAAAGATAGATCCTGAAAAACTAACAGGACCTCAGAAAGCAGCGATATTTTTGATGATAATGGGAGACGAATTTACTTCCCAGGTATATAAGTACCTTGACGAGGAAGACATTAAGAGAATTGGTATAGAGATGGCAAAGATTGACTACATTCCTGCTGAAGCAGTAAAAAAGGTTCTTGAAGAAGCAAACATGGAAGCTAAAGAATTAATAGGGGACATTACGCTTTCTCCAGAAGAGTTTCTTAAACAGAGTTTGATAAAGGCTTACGGAGAAAAAGGAAAAGAATTATTTGAAGAGATAAAAAAGGAAGTTGGTCCTGAAACCTTTAAAAAGCTTAAAAGGCTTGATCCAAAGACCATTGCCAGTTTCCTTGCAAACGAGCACCCTCAGACCATTGCTATAATTTTGGTACACCTTGATTCAGAGCTTGCAGGGCAGGTTTTACAGTTTTTACCTGAAAAGTTGAGGGGTGAGGTACTTTTAAGAATAGCTACTTTAAGTAAGGTTGATCCAGAGATAGTACAAGAAATAAGTGACGCACTTGAAAGCGAACTTCAAAGCGTGGGGGGAGCCTTGGGTAAGAAAATGGGTGGACCTGAAAAAGCAGCAGAAATTTTATCTCACGCTGGAAGAGACCTTGAAGAAGAAGTCCTTGCAGACATTGAAGACGAAAATCCAACTCTTGCAGAAGAAATCAGAAAATACCTCTTTACCTTTGAAGATTTCCTCAATGTTGACGACTTTGCTATTCAGACGCTTCTTAGAGAAATATCAACAGACGACCTTAAGCTTGCTCTTAAAGGTGCATCACCAGAGGTAAGAGAAAAGTTCTTCAGAAACATGAGTAAGCGTGCAGCAGATGTGCTTAAAGAAGAGCTTGAGATGATGGGACCCGTAAGGGTTAGTGAAGTTGAAAAGGCACAGCAAAACATTATCCGTATCGCTAAGAAGTTAGAACAAGAAGGAAAAATAGTCCTTACCAAAGGTGAGGAAGAATTTGTCTAAAATTTTAAAAAGTAAAAAGGATCTTAAGGGTATTTCTATTATCGTTCCCAAGCTTACGCCTGTAGAAGAAGAACGATTTGAAGGAATACTGTTTTCTGATAATTCAGAGAAGAAGTCTTCAAAACAAGAAGTTCCTATAGAAAAAATAATAGAAGAAGCCAAACAAAGAGGCTATAACGACGGATTTGAAAAGGGTTTTTCCAAAGGTTTTGAGGACGGAAAAAAAGAAGGATACAAAGAGGGATTTGAAAAGGGGTATCAAGAAGGAAGTTTAAAGGCTGAAAAAGAAAAGGAAGCCCTTGTTCAAAAACTTGAAAGTGAATACGAGCAAAAAGTTAAAACCCTTGAGGAAGACTTTGCAAAAAAAGTAAAAAGCATTGAAGAATTCGTTAAAAACTGCGAAGAAGAACTTAAAAATCTGATACTTGGTCTTGACGAGCAAGTTTTAAAGATAGCAATAAAAGTAGCAGAAAAGCTCGTTTTAAAAGAAGTACAAACGGATCCAGAGGTAAGTTTAAGGGTTATAAAAGAAGCCTTAAATTACATAGCAGAAGGTAGTTCAGTGGTGATAAAAGTAAGCCCTGAGGAGTTTGAATTTTTGGAAAAAGAGGTACCCAAGGTCGTAAAGGGTAAGTACAAGGTAAAGTTCGTTAAGGATCCAAACATAAAAAAGGGCGGAGTTTTTATAGAAAGTGAGCTTGGAACCATTGATGCAACCTTTGAAAAAAGATGGGAAAAACTCCTTTCCACCATAGGTTACGATGAAGGTAAAAGAGGTTAATCATTACTTAAACAGACTAAAGGGGTTTATTCCTTTTGAAGTTTATGGACATGTTAACAAGGTTCTGGGTTTGACTATTGAAAGCACGGGTCCACACTTAAAAGTAGGGGATCTTTGTAGAATAGAGGGCAAGGAAAAGAGTTTGTTTGCAGAGGTTATAGGATTTAAGGACAACCATCTGTTATTAACTGCACTTGGAGACATAAGAGGTATAGAAGTTGGGGCAAAGGTTTATCCAATAGGTTCGTCTTATGCACCAGTTGGAGAGGCGTTCTTAGGTAGAGTGGTTAATGCAATGGGAGAAGCTCTTGACAAAAGAGAAAACCCTCGTGCAGAGGACTTCTATCCTCTTTACGGAGATCCTCTTAAGCCCCTTGACAGAGCACCTATTTCAGAGATTTTGGATGTGGGTATAAAAGCTATAAACGCACTTCTTACCATTGGAAGAGGGCAGAGAATTGCCATAATGGCTGGTTCTGGAGTTGGAAAGAGTACTCTTCTCGGTATGATAGCCCGTTATACTAAAGCAGATGTAAATGTAATAGCTCTTATTGGAGAAAGAGGAAGAGAGGTAAGAGAGTTTATAGAAAGAGACCTTAGAGAAGGAATAAAAAGGTCAGTGGTAGTTGTTGCAACTTCTGACGAGGCACCCTCTATAAGACTTAGAGCTGCTTACTATGCAATGAGCCTTGCTGAATACTTTAGAGACAAAGGTTTAAAGGTGTTACTTTTAATGGACTCCTTAACGAGGTTTTGTATGGCTGGAAGGGAAATTGGGCTTGCTTCTGGAGAACCCCCAACTGCAAGGGGTTATACTCCTTCTGTGTTTGCAATGCTTCCGAGGCTTCTTGAAAGGATTGGTCCAAGTGTAAAAGGTGGAGACATAACCGGGATCTTTACAGTACTCGTAGAAGGAGACGACTTGAACGATCCAATTGCAGACTCAGTAAGAAGTATAGTTGACGGACACATAGTTCTTTCAAGAGCTCTTGCTCACGAAGGACACTATCCTCCAATTGATGTTCTTTCAAGTATAAGCAGAGTTATGAAAGACATAGTTTCAAAGGAGCACCTTAAACTCGCTTACGAGACGATCTCAGTACTTGCCACATACAAAAAAGCAGAAGACCTTATAAACATAGGGGCTTATGTAAAAGGCTCAAATCCTGAAATAGACAGAGCTATAAAGTTAATGGAACCTCTTAAGGCTTTTCTTAGGCAGGCAATAGACGAGTCCTATACAGTTGAAGAGTCAGTAAACATGTTAAAAAACATCCTGGAGTCTGCGTAAATGAGAGAGAAGCTAAGGACTTATAAACTGCTTACCTGGTATAAAAAGCTGAGAGAAGAACAGATTCAGGCAGAGTTAAACAAACAGAAAAAGGTTGCCCAAGAAATTTCTCAAAAGATAAAAGAGGTTAAAACGCAGAGAGAAAAAAAGTACGAGGAAATGGAAAACAAAAAGGTTTTTACTGGTGAGGAGCTTTTAAGTAAGTTTACGGAAATTTTTCAATTGCAGGAGCTGGAAAAGAGATTCAATCACGAGCTTGAGGAGAAAAAAAAGGAAATAAACTTTTTATTTCAAAGACTCATGCAGGAGTTTAAAGAAAGACAACTTATGGAAAGGCTTACTGAAAAAACAGAAGAGGCTTGGAGGTTTGAAGAATTAAAGAAGTTTTACAAAGAAATGGACGACCTCGTTGTATTAAGGTACAAGAGGTCTTGAGGTATGAGGGATAAGCTTTTAAAGATAAAGAGGGTGCTTTTGCTGTTAATTTTTCTTGCTTTTTTAAAGCTCTTTTTCTTAGGGTTTTTAACGGTATTTCAGGCTTACAATCTTAGGGCAGAAGAGAAAAAAGTAGTTTACAAGGCTTGTCCAAAGAGTTTTTCTCAGATTCTTCTCATAGAAAAAGAAAACATATATCAAAAGAAAAAAGAGGTAGAGGCAAAACTAAAAGAACTCAAGTTAATGGAAAAACGCATAAAAGAGCAAATAATGGCGTTAAAAGAGCTTGAGGCAACGGTTGATAGCAAGCTTAAACAGATTCAAGTAATTCGTACCAAAAAGCTGGACTTACTCGTTAGTGCAATAGCAAAAATGCAGCCTTCAAAAGCAGCTAACATGCTAATTAACATGGATAAAGACATGGCTGTAAAGATTCTGAGTCTTCTAAGAAGCAGACAGGTTGCAAGCATACTTAGTGCAATGCCTCCTGAAAAAGCAGCAGAGCTATCAGAGGCTCTTTCAGGATACAAGGCTAAGAAGTTTTAATTACCTCGCTTTCTTGGGAGTGTTTCTTTTTTAGAGTCTTTCCAAGGAAGAGCCCGAGTTCAAAGAGTATGTAAAGAGGAAAAGCAAGCAGGCTCATGTTAAATGCGTCAGGAGTAGGGGTAACTACTGCTGCAATCACCATTATGACGAAAAATATTTCTTTTCTGTATTTAGCAAGTTTTTCTGGTTTAATAACTCCTGCAAGTGAAAGAAAAGCAATTATAAGGGGCATTTCAAATATAAATCCAAAGGCAAGGATAAAAAAACTAAAAAAGTTTACGAAGTGCCCAAGAGATATAGCAGGTTGTATGTCTTTACTTCTAAAAGATATGAGAAACTTAACTCCGTAAGGAAAGGTAACTTTGTAGGCAAATCCTGCACCTGTGTAAAAGAGTAAAAGTCCGAGTATAAAAAAAAGTAAAAAAGTCTTTTTTGAAAGCCCAAAAACGAACTTAAAAAGCTGAACGATTACATACCACACTATAGGAAAATACACGAGAAAGGTTAACAAAAAAGCAAACTTAAGAAGAGAGACCAAGGGTTCTGTTATGTAGTAAAATATAAACTTTTGGTTAAACTTTTTTTCCATGTAAAACAAAATTTTAGGAGAGTAATAAAAAAACACGCCGTAAGTAAGTAAAAATACAAAAACTATAAGGAAACCCTTTGTTTTCCACAGTTTTAGAAGTTTTTTAATGAACTTAGCGGTTTTTTTAACGGTATCTCTTGATGCCATTAGAACTCTTTAAAGAACATTATTAAGAACCCATTCAACTGCGTTTTTAAAAATCACTATTCCGTAGCCTGCAAGCTCTTCACCTCTCGTCCACCTTGGATGATTGGTAAAGTGATTGTATGCCTCTGGATGGGGCATCATTCCAAAGATTCTACCAGAAGGATCGCATATACCAGCTATAGCCTCTATAGAACCGTTGGGATTAAAGGGATACTCCTGAGTAGGAAGGGATGTTTCTGGGTGAATGTATTGAACTGCTATTTGATTGTTGTTTTTTATAATTTTTAAAGTTTCTTCCTCGTCAACTACGAACTTTCCTTCACCGTGTCTTACAGGAAGATACAGCTCTTCAAGTCCTTTTAAAAATACGCAAGGTGTGTTGGGATTTACCTTAAGATAAACCCACCTGTCTTCAAACTTTCCTGAGTCGTTGTAAGTAAGAGAAACCTTTCTTTTTCCGAGAAACTCACCTCCAGGTAGAAGACCAGTTTTAACGAGAAGCTGAAATCCATTACAAATACCGATTATCAATCCACCTTGGTCAAGAAACTTCATCAGCTCTTCCCATAAAGGAGTTTTACCTTTTACTTTTAAGTACTTAAATCTGTGAGCACAAGCCTGAGCACTTCCAAGGTGATCTCCGTCTAAGAATCCACCTGGAAAACACAGGATGTGATAATCAGGTAGCCTTTTTTCTCCGGAAAAGACCTCTGAAAGGTGGACTATCTCAGGCTCTGCTCCAGCAACTTTAAAGGCATAAGCAGTTTCTACTTCACAATTTATTCCATAGCCCCAAAGTACGATTACTTTGACTTTTGCCATAGCTTTACAAACCCTTTTTTTAAGTTATAGTATAAGCTATTATATTGCAAAAATTTTATTTTTCAAAAGGCATGAAAAGCAAAAACTGGTTGTTAATTTTCGCATTCCTTTTGCTTTTTCCTTTTGTTTGTTTTGCTAAGTCTGAAAGGTATTTGTTCCTAAGAGTAAGGCTTGAATTCGTTTCTCACACTCTTATAAAAGGCGAACTCGTGGTAAAGTTACCTCCTCGCAAGGTTTATACCTTTTTTACTAAAGGACTTTTCGTAGAAAAGGTAAAGGTTAATCGTTTAACCTACAAGGCTTCTGAAGAGGAACAGCCTTACATTCGCGTTTTCTCAGGTAGATACGGAGGAACTTTAAAACTTTACTTTAGAAAAAGGGTAAAGTACCAGATTTTACCCTTAACACCAGTAGGAAGCCCGTTTCCTTATCCAGACGAACCGTTTAAGTTTAAGCTCGTGTTTCTCGTTCCTAAGAATTACAAAGTGTATCCAAGAGTGCCTTCAGATGGATATTCTTTCGTAAGGAAAAAATGGTGGAAAGTATATACTTTTAAAGAACTAAGTTTTCCTATATCAAAACCTCTTTTAGTCCTTTCATGTGATCCGTTAAAAGAAACCGTGATTAATGTTTTAAACTTAAGATTTAGGTTTTATTCAATTAAGTCTGTCTATGGTAAAGTAAAGTCCCTTTCTCAAGCCTTTAAGTCAATGCTCAACCAGGTAGGACTTGAAGAATATCCTTTTGAGACGGTGTGGATATTTATAAACAAGGATTTTAACTCAACTTTGAGGTATTCTCACGCAATACTCATTTCTCAAAAAGTTTTAAATTCACCCGTAAGTTTTTTACACTTATTCGTAAAAAAAGCCATTAAAGACGCCTTTTTTATTAAAAATTCTACGGTGTTGGAAGGAATTACCACTTACTTTGTAGATTACTTTTTTTCTCAAAACAAAGAAAGATTTAAAAAGAGTATGCTTGCATTTTCTCCAAAAAAGGCAAAAGCCTTTTTTTACATGGTAGAGCTTTCAAGTGTTCTTGGAAAAAGGGTTTTAAAAAATGCCTTTTTTTCCTTTTACAAAACGAACTTTCTCAAACAAACGAACTTGTTGAGTTTTTTTTCTTACTTAAAGACTGCTTATCCCTCAAAACTTCTTGCGTTTGCTGATTATTCAGCCTTTACCAAGGTTAAGTTATACGGAGAAGTGACTTACATCAATAGACTTAACAACGAATTCGTAGTTCACTTGTTAATTTCAAAAAAGCCTGTTTTTACGACGGGTGTTCCAGAAGGAAGAATGGTTATAGTACCAATTAAAGTTTTTTGTGGAAATGTAGCGTATCTTTATCAAATACCAGTTTATTCTTCTTTTAAAACCTTTCAGTTTACCTGTAGTGAAGTACCTTCTAAAATTTTAATAGATCCTACTTACAGCGTTTGGAGGATTTTAAGTCCTGAAGAAGTACCAGTTACAATAGAGGGGTTGTTTAAAAAGCCGGGTTTTCTCGTTTATTCTGACTCTAAGTTGCCGTTTTACAAAGATCTTATAGATCTATTTTATTCAGTAGGTTATGTAAGAGTCTCTTCAGCAAAGGAAAACAACAGTTTTGAAAACATAGTTTACTTTAATACTTCTCCACTTTTTTGGCAGTTTACTCCACCTGATTCAGGATTTTACATAAAAGTAATTCCTAATCCTTATCAAATAGGTGGTTACATAGGATACATTTACACATCTTCCATAAATCAGCTTGACTTGGCATTACCGCTTTTAACGAAGTACGAGTACGCATCAGAGCTATACATAAAAGACGGAAGGGTAGTTTACTTTAAAAGAGATCCTTCAAGTCAAGGTATTACGGTTCCTCTAAGACCTGTATCTGTAGGAATAAGTCTCAAAAGGGTGCTTACTCCTAAAATCCTTGCGAGAAAGCTCCTTACGACTCAACTTATACTTATAGGAGAAGACAATTCTCAAAAAGAAAGTTTTGTTAATTTTTATTCTCAGTTTTTAAATGCTTTGTATTCTCTTAATTCCAAGCTCATTATTCTCGTTGACGCTTCAAGAGAAATAAATCCAGATATAAAGGAGTTTCTTCAAGGTAAGACGAGTCTTGAGCAGGTTTTAGGCTCTTTAAATCCATCAGATATTAACATAAGTCTTAGAAGTTTTGCTTTTTTACTTAATTGGGCAAAAGCTCACGGAGTAAGAGTAGTAGCAGGTGGACTTGAAACAAGAATAATACACGACATCTTTACTCGGGGACTTGAGGGTTTAAGTCAAGAAGAACTTTTAAAACTTCCAGAAGTAGATTTTTACGACCCTGCTTATAGGTACTTTTTAAAAAAGTGTTTTTCTAATTCTACTGAGGGTTATGTTTCAAATTTTGAAAAGTTTTTTGAGGTACAAGAGCTTAAAAAAGAAGCACTTGCAGAGAGTATTTTAAAAGTTTTACAAGAAAACAAAACTTATCAAGTAGTAGTAATAAGCACAAAAAACAAAATTGCTTATCCTTGGGTTATAAGTGAGAGTTTAAGGAAAAGAGGACTTATAGGTTTTAGGACGATAATTTTAAGCAGTAAAGTAGATCTAAATCCTGAACTCGGTGATTATCTGTTCAGCGGGGAGGTATCCCCCGCTGAGCTCATCACATATTAGCTTTTAGCAACAGCTTCTTCAAGCTTCTTTCCAGGTTTGAACTTAACCACTTTCTTTGCAGGGATTTTAATTGGCTTACCAGTTCTTGGGTTTCTACCTTCACGCTCAGCTCTTTTTACGACCTGAAAACTACCAAATCCTACGAGTACTACCTTGTCACCCTTGGATACTGCCTCCTCCACTGCCTGCATAAATGCGTCTAAAAGCTTCTCTGCGGTAACCTTAGGAACCTCTGCTATCTCAGCCATCCTTTTTACCAGTTCCGCTTTGTTCATAGACTACCTCCTTTTTGCATTTATTTTTTATTTTTTTACTTTTTTCAATTTTATAAGAATTTATTATTTTTTGTCAAGGGTCAAAAACCAAGAATTTTGCAAGATTTGCCAAAATTTTGCCAAAAAATTAAGTTTCTTTAAACCCTTTTGAAGTTTTTAAAAGCGATTTAAACACTTTATTTTATAAATCTCAATTATGGAAAGAAATAATCCCAAAATTAAAGGTCCTAAAAAGAGTCCCAAAGTCCCAAATTTTATCAATCCACCTATTACGGAAAAGAAAATAAGAAGATTGTGTATTTTCGTTTTTTCTCCTATAAATAAAGGTTTTAAAAAATTATCTATTTGAGATATCAAAAGTATAGAATACAAATAAAGAATCGTAGCTTTTACATAGCTACCTTTTATAACTAAGTAGATCCCCACTGGAAACCACACGATAGATGTTCCAAATACCGGGATAAACGAGGCAAGTATGGTTAAAAAAGCCCAGAGTAGGTATTGAGGAATTCCAAGAGCAAAGTAAATTATAAAAGCAAGTACTCCCTGTACCAAAGCAGTCAGGATGTTTCCATAAAGAACTCCTTTAAGAATCATAGCGGTTCTGTCCAGAACCCTCTGCTTTTCTTCTTCGTCTCCAGGTATGAGAGAGGTAATCTCTTTAACGAGTTTTTCTCCGTCTATTAAAAAGTAGTAAAGAGTTATAAGAGTAAATGCAAGCTGGAAGCCAAACGAGGCAAGGAACTTTACCACATTTTTAAAGGAAGAGATCCCAGCCTGTAAAAGTCCTGACACGAATTGAGTAAACTTTGCCTGAATTTGAGGAAGGTATGGCTGAAGCTGAGCAGTAAACTTAGAAAAAAGCATAGACAGCTTAGGATGCTGATTTAATTTTAAAAAGAATTGAGTTAAGTCTTTTTTAGTAATGGGTTGAAGTTTTTCAAGAAAAGCAACTGCCTGAGAATAAAAGTTAAGCACTATGGAAAGAAAAGGACCAATTAAAAATAGTAAAAAGCATCCAAGAACTATAAAAGCAGAAAGCCTTTTTTTGCCTTTAAGTTTTTTCATTACGAACTTATAAACGGGATAAATAAAGAAGGCAAGAATTCCAGCCCAGCAGATTACATAAAAAAACGGAGTTAAAAGATAAAAGAAACTTAAGAGTACTATGAGAGCTAAGGTTAAAACTATGTAAAAACCAAAAGTTTGTGGAGTAAGGTCTTTAGAAGGTTTCATAAATTACTAAATATATACTAAAAAAAACTTGTTTCAACAAGCCAGCAAAGTTTATTGTAAGATTGCGAAATCTATAGTATAATTTAGGTATGCCAATTTACGAGTTTACATGCGAGGATTGTGGTTGTAAGTTTGAGAGCATAATGAAACACGGGGAGGACTTTCCTCCTTGTCCAGAGTGTGGAAGTGCTAATGTAATTAAAGTACCTTCTGTTTTTGGATTCGTTGATAGAACTGCAAGAGTTGCAGAGAGAGAAAGAGCAATTTTAAAAAGGGCAAGGGATTACCTTATTGACGGCAAGGTTAGAGATGCTCAGAGGTTTTTACAAAAAGCTAAAGAATTTTATCCAACCGATAGAATTAAAAAGTTATCTGACAAACTTGCTGAAAGAAAACCAGTTAAAGGTGGTTATGTCAGTAGAACCGAGGTAGTGATAAAAAAGAAGAAGGGGTAAACTTATGGCAGAGGATAGAGACGACATTTTGTCAAATCTTGTAACTTTTAGCACCTTTATTTTATCTCTTAATACAGCAGCTTTGGTGCATCTTGGAGAGATTCCAGATCCAGTGACTCAAAAAAAAGAAGTCAACCTTACCCTTGCAAAACAGACAATAGATACCCTTGAAATGCTCAGAACGAAAACAAAAGGAAATCTTACTCCTGACGAGGAAAAACTCCTTCAAACAATTATTTACGAACTTAAACTCAAATTCCTAAAGTTGGTTGAATAAAATGTTTAGGTGTCTTCTTTTTTCTCCTGCAAAAGTTAATCTCTGTCTTCAGGTTTTAAGTAAACGAGAAGACGGATATCACGAAATTTACACGGTTTTTCACAAAATAGACCTTTTTGACGAAGTAGAGGTAGAAAGGGCAAAACCGTATTTTGAACTTGAATTTTTTTCAGAAGAGGATGTACCTTTTGAAGAAAACTTAGTTTACAAGGCTTGGTTAGCGTTTAAAGAGGAGTTTAACATTCCTGAAGAAGTAAAGATAAAAGTAAAAAAGGAAATTCCAATAGGAGCAGGACTTGGAGGTGGAAGTAGTAATGCAGCCTCAGTTTTAAAAGGGCTTGCTTATCTTTACGGAATTCCTTGGGATGACGAGAGATTGTTTAAAATAGCAAAAAAACTCGGAGCTGATGTTCCGTTTTTTTTAAGTCCTTACATAACTGCAATAGGGGAAGGAATAGGAGAAAAACTTACCCCTATCCCAGGATTTAACGCCTGGTTTTTATTAATAGTACCGAATTTTAAAGTAAGTACTGCATGGGCTTATCAAAATTTGGGATTGACAAAATCAAAAAATCCTGTTTATTATTCAGCCGAACTTCTTCCCTGGGAGCAGGAAGAAGCCCTTTTTAACGACTTTAAAGATCTGATTTTTAACGAGTTTAAAGAACTTTTTGACTACGAAAAGTGGCTTAAGGAAACAGGAGGAAGGTGCGTGAATCTTAGTGGTACAGGACCAACTATTTTCGGCATATTTCCAGAAGAACCTCCATTTTTTGCTTACGAGACCCTTAAAAAATTCTTAAAAAATGTTAGAATTTTCCTGGCAAAAACTCTTGAAGAAACTTAAAGAAGGAGGGTTTTTCCAATGGGAGGTTATAACTTTAAGGGATTTCATGTATTTTCTGGTTCTGCAAATCCAGAGCTTGCTCAAAACATTTGTAAGTACCTTGGGATATCCCTTGGAAATTGCGTAATTAAGCGTTTTAGTGATGGAGAAGTTTTCGTTGAAATAGAAGACAACATTCGTGGGTCTGATGTGTTTATAATTCAGCCCACCTGTCCACCTGTAAACGAGCACCTTATGGAGCTTTTAATAATGGTGGATGCTGCAAGAAGAGCATCTGCAAGAAGAATTACCGCGGTCATTCCTTATTACGGATACGCAAGACAGGATAGAAAAACTGCTCCAAGAACCCCTATTTCTGCTAAACTCGTTGCAAATCTCATAGTTACTGCAGGAGCAAGAAGAGTTTTAACTATGGATCTGCACGCAGGACAAATCCAGGGTTTTTTTGACATACCAGTTGATCACCTTTACGCACTTCCGGTATTTTTAAAGTACTTAAAAGAAAACTTTAAAGACGAAGAAATCGTAATAGTTTCTCCTGATGCAGGTGGGGTTGAAAGGGCAAGGGAATACGCAAAAAGACTTAATGCAAGTATTGCGATTGTTGATAAAAGAAGGGAAAGACCTAATGAAAGTGCGGTAATGAACATCGTGGGAGAGGTAAAAGACAAAGTAGCTATTATTATTGATGACATGGTAGATACAGCAGGAACGATGTGTCAGGCTGCAGATGCTATTATGGAAAGAGGAGCAAAAGAAGTTTACGGAATGGCAACTCATCCGGTTCTTTCTGGAAAGGCTCTGGAAAGGATTCAGAACTCCTCTTTAAAGACCCTTTTCGTAAGTGATACCATACCTTTAAGAGCACAGGCTAAAGAAATGGACAAAATAAAAGTGCTTTCAGTAGCAGAGCTTCTTGGAGAGGCAATAAAGAGAATCCATACAGACGAATCCATCAGCTCATTGTTTATTTAATTTTAAAAGGAGCAGAAATGCCCAGAAAGAACTTACATAGTTTGACGAGTCTGTTATTATTTTTTACTGGCTTGGTACTCGTTATTACGAGTGTAGTGCTTTACATTATGCCTCACGGAAGAGTAGCGTACTGGAGTGGATGGAAACTATTGGGTCTTTCAAAAGATCAATGGGAAGCTATACACATAAATTCAGGCATAGGATTTCTTGCATTGTTAATAATACACCTGTGGTTGAATTGGAAACCTTTTAAAAGTTATGTACTTAAACCTCAGGGATTGATAACAATTTCCGTGGTGGGTCTTTGTACGATTGCAACTATTGAAAACATTCCTCCTTTTTCTACAGTGTTAAGTTTGGAACAAAAAATTAAAAAAAGCTGGGAAAAGAAGTTACCTAAAGCACCTTTACCTCATGCAGAACTTTTAACTCTTAAAGAGCTTTGTCAAAAAGGAGGGATACCTTTAAAAAAAGCATTGGAACTTTTAAAAAACAAAGGGATAAAAGCACTTCCTAACGAGACATTGAAAAAGATTTCAAAACATAATCATACTTCTCCTGCGAGGATTTACGACATTATAAAGGTTTTAAAAACTAAAGAATTAACAAATTTTTAAAAAGGAGGAGATAAAATGAAACAGGTAACACTTGGTGCTATTAAAAGGGAGAAAACCGGTAAGGAGACTGCTAAGAAGCTTAGAAAGCAGGGTATGGTACCAGCTATAGTCTATGGTCCAGGGATAGAGCCTTTACCAATTGCAGTAAAGTTTAGTGAGCTTGAGAGTATTCTTCACAAATACAAGGGAGAAACCCTTTTGTTTAACCTTGAGCTTGCAAACGGAGAATCTACTAAAATACAGGCGGTTTTAAAAGAATATCAAATCCATCCCGTAACTGATAAGATTATACACCTTGATTTCGTAGCTATTAAAGAGGGAGAAACCATTACCCTTGACATTCCTATTGAATTTACTGGAAGACCAGTAGGACTTACCAGAGGAGGTGTTCTTGAAATTCTCATGCACGAGCTTACTGTGGAGTGTGAACCAGCAAAGATTCCTGATAAGTTTCATGTAGATATAAGTGAGCTTGATGTAGGTGATGTTTTGCATGTAAAAGACATTCCTGTTCCTGAGGGAGTTAAAGTGGTTGACGATCCTGAGGAGCCGGTTGTTACTATAGTTGCTGAGGAAGAGAGTGGAGAGGCTGAAGCAGAAGAAGAGGAAACCGTTGAATAATGCGCTGGTACTTTTTTGGTTTAGGAAATCCTGGTGCTGAGTACCTGATGACAAGGCACAACTTTGGTTTTATGGTGCTGGATGCCTTTGCTGCAAAACACAGACTCAAGTTTAAAGAAGACGCAAGAGTTTTTAGTGCTTATGCTAATTTTAAGGATAAAGCAGTTCTCGTAAAGCCTTTAACTTTTATGAATAATTCAGGAAAGGCTGTTTTAGCATGGAAAAAAAGAGAAAACATACCCTTAGACAGAATTTTTTTGATTTACGACGATATGGACTTACCACTTGGTAAGATAAAAATTTTACCAAAAGGGGGAAGTGGAGGGCACAAAGGAGTTCAATCAGTTATAGATGCTCTTGGTTCTAAGGACTTTCCAAGAATGAAGCTTGGAATAGGAAAACCAGCAAATAAAGATGTGATTAATTATGTTCTTTCCCCTTTTAGTAATTCTGAGCTTGGGGTAGTAAAAGAGGTTATTGGAACTGCGGTTTTAGCACTTGAAGATGTGATATTTTCTGGGTTACAGAAGGCGATGAATGCAGTAAATTCCCTTACTATTTCTGCCCCTTCCCCTTAATTTTTTTTTACTTTAAAAGTCTTGCTGGATAGTAGTCTCCGTGTCCAGGAAGAATTAACATTCCTTTTCCAGACTTTTGAAGCTTTTTGTCAAGCTCTTTCACGAGCTCTGTAAGAAGACCCATTTCTTTTTTGAAAACGCTTGAATTCGTGTTCGTGCTTAACATCAAGTACTTTGGAATACTTAAAATTTTCTTTTCCTCAGGGGTTAAACTTGGAATGTACAAAAGGTAATCAGCTGAGTATAAAATTCCTGCGTCTTCACTTAAAAAGAATACCTGCCCTGGTACATGCCCACCAAGACTTTTTAGAACCAAAAACTTGCAACTTCCAACTTTAAACTCGTCTATTACTGGAAATCCACCAAGTTCGTACTTCGTTTCAGAAGAAAAGCTCTTCCAATTTTCTGGAAACTTGCACTTGGTAAAGTAATTAACGAGAACAGTAAAAAACTGATTTAACAGAAACAAAGGAGTATTCGTTCCATAAGCTCTGTTGTTGTGTTCTATAACACCTTTACACTCAGGGTGCATAAACACTTCTGCTCTGAATTCTTCGTAAAAGTATCCACTCATTCCTGCGTGATCTGCGTCTGCGTGAGAGATGTAAATCCTTGATATTTTTTCTGGATTAATGCCGTTTTCCGTAAGCATTTTTTTAGTATCTTCGTAGTAAATTCCGTAACCTCCGTCAATCATTACATACTCGTCTTCAGCCTCTAAGACATAAACATTTCCACCAGTAGGCATTCTAAAGGTGTGAAGAATCAGGTCTCCTATTGGTAAAGAGGGAAGTTTTTTGTAAAAAAATCTATCTCCGAGCTTTTCCCTTGAGGACATTGCAAATACTAAGATGTTGTTGAATATTTGTCCTGCTTCAAGGTGTTTACCGAGCTCTCTGCTAAAGTTGAGAAGAGTTTCTGAAAGTTTTTTAGACGCTCCAATTATGTTTTTTATTTCGTTTACTTCTTCTTCAGAAAGAACTTCTTTAAGCCTTAAGAAGAACCTTTCAATGAGGTTTAATCCTATAACTTTGTCTGTGTCTTCTTTCCGAGTACCAGTGTATTCTAAGTGATAATGGTATCCTAAGGAATTCAGTTTTTCTGCAAGGGTTTTTATTACATCTGGAGACTCTACATACATTGCTATTTCAGCCTGATTTTCAGAAACGAGTTCGTTGTAAATCATGTAAACCACATTTACATTGTAGTCTTTTAAGACTTTTGAAAATCTGGCAAGGGTTCCTGGTTTGTTTTCAATAAATACTGACACTTTTAGAATGTTTTCAACTGTGGTAATGTGTAATTCTTCGTCAAACTTTTCCTCCCAAAACCCCTCTTTTGAAAACTCCTGATAAAGGTTGTCAAGAGCTTCTTTTTTAGAGGTTTTACCTTCTATAATTACCCGATTAGGATGCTCTGATCTGTTGTAGTAAAAAAACACGATGTTTATGTCGTTTTTTGCAAAAGCCTCAGCAATTTTTGCAAGAACTCCTGGTTTGTCAGGAACGAATATTCTCGTTTTACACAAAAACTCTGTAGATTCTAAATTTTGCCACACTTCAAACATAACAAACTATATTTTAACAAAACTTTTTAATTTTCAAAACCTATTTTACGAAAATTTTAAACAGACTTAATACTTATGTAATTTGTTCTAAAAACTGTACGAGTTTGGGGATGTACTTAGACTTAAAAGTTTTTAAGTCTTCTTCGTTTGGAGGCTGGATAGAGTCTGGATTATTTTTTTCAACTTTTATTAACATCATTCTTTGTATTTCGTTGTTAAAAATCGTTATACAAAAGCAGAAGTCAAACTTTTCGTCAAGGTCAAACTTTAATTCAAGCTCGTCAAATTCTTCAAAGTTTTCAGGAATGTGCGAGGCATTTAAACCAACTTCGTTTAGGACTTCTTTTACTTCAGAAGAAGATTTTTGAATTTTCTTTTTGTCAAACTTTTTAAGTTCTTCCATAGCCCCTCCTTTTTAGGTTTTAAGAATTATTATAATCCTTTACTCAAATTTATACAAATTTAAAAATTTACAAAACTTTCCAACTTAAAATACAAAACTTACAAAGAACTTTTGTCAGTTTTTAAAATTTCCTGCAATTCCTCAAAAATTCAAAGAAAAAAGTTAGGCATGTCTTTTGTGTAAGTTAAAAGTAAGAAACTTTCAAAAAGGAGGTTAGGAAGATGGCTACGAGGAAGATAGCTATTTACGGAAAGGGTGGAATTGGAAAATCTACTACTACTCAAAACTTAGCAGCTGCACTTGCGTACTTTTACGGTAAAAAGGTGATGATTCACGGGTGTGATCCCAAGGCAGACACTACTCGTCTTATTTTAGGAGGCAAGCCTCAGGAAACGGTTCTTGATGTGTTAAGAGAAGAAGGAGAAGAAAATGTTAGCTTAGACAAAGTGGTAAAGATAGGATTTCAGGGAATTCGTTGCGTTGAGTCAGGTGGACCAGAGCCTGGAGTGGGTTGTGCTGGTAGAGGAGTTATTACTGCTATAAATCTTATGGAAGAGCTTGGAGGCTATCCAGAAGACTTGGACTTTTTATTTTTTGATGTTTTGGGTGATGTCGTGTGTGGAGGTTTTGCAATGCCTGTTAGGGAAGGAAAAGCCAAGGAAATTTACATAGTAGCTTCAGGAGAGATGATGGCTATTTACGCTGCAAATAACATATGTCGTGGAATGGCAAAGTACGCTCAAAGAACAGGAGTGCGTCTTGGAGGCATTATTTGTAACAGCCGTAAGGTTGATCGTGAAGAGGAAATCATGCAGGAATTTTGCGAACGCCTTGGAACGCAAATGATTATGTTTATTCCAAGAGACAACATCGTTCAAAAAGCAGAGTTTAATCGTAAAACAGTCGTGGAGTTTGATCCAGAACATCCACAGGCTCAAGCATACAAAGAACTCGCAAGAAGGATTATAGAAAACAAACACTTTGTAATTCCAAAACCTCTTACTATGCAAGAGCTTGAAGACCTCGTAGTTAAGTACGGAATCGTTTAAAAAACTTTACGGAGGAATGAGCCATGAAAATGATAAAAGCAATAATAAGACCAGAAAAAGTACAGGATGTAGTTGACGCTCTTGAAAAAGAGGGATTTCTCGCAATGACGAGAATAGATGTAGTGGGAAGGGGTAAACAGGGTGGTCTTACTATGGGAGAGGTGGTTTACGACGAGCTTCCTAAGATGATGCTACTTTTGGTGGTTGAAGAAGAAGCAGTACCAAAGGTGTGTGAGGTAATTATGGAATCTGCTCGCACTGGAAGATTTGGAGACGGAAAGATATTCGTAGTTCCGGTAAACGAGGTTTGGACTATTCGTACTGGCAAACCAGAACTTTAAAGGGGGAAGTCATGAGTAAACTGTGTGAAGTCTTAGCAATCGTTAGAACTAACAAGATGCTTGCCACGAAAAAGGCTCTTGAAGACATAGGGCTTCCGTCTTTTACTGCTTTAAAGTGTTTTGGTAGAGGAAGACAAGGAGGAAGAATAGAAGAGTTAACCTATCCAGTAAGTCCAGAGATTGCAAAAAAAGCCGAAGAAGCGACTTATAACTTTATCCCAAAGAGACTCGTAATTGCGGTGGTTCCTGAAGCAATGGTTAAAAAGGTCGTTGAAACCATAATAAAGGTTAATCAAACAGGACAGCACGGTGACGGTAAGATATTTGTTTTGCCGGTTGAGAATAGTGTAAGAGTTAGAACAGGAGAAGAAGGACTTGAGGCACTATTTTAAAAAATAGGAGGTTTAACATGTTAAGACATCCGTGTTTTGACGAAACAGCACATAGAATCGTGGGAAGGGTTCACTTACCAGTTGCACCTAAGTGCAACATAAGGTGTGCGTATTGTGAACCTAAGATAGGTTGCGTAAACGAAAGAAGACCAGGTGTCTCTGCTGTGATAATTCCTGCCTCAGAAGCAGTGGATTATGTAAAAATGGCTCTTACCTTTGAACCAAGGATAGAAGTAGTTGGAATTGCAGGTCCAGGAGATCCACTTGCTAACGAAGAAACTTTTGAAACGCTTTTTTCAATAAGAAAACACTTTCCAGAACTTAAGTTGTGTCTTGCTACGAATGGATTACTTCTTCCTGAAAAACTCCCCATGTTGATAAAAGCTGGAATTAACTTTCTTACTGTAACGGTTAATTTTATTAATCCAGAGGTAGGGGCTAAGATAGTGCGTTTCGTCAAAAACAAAAAGCTTTTGATGGGAGTTGAAGGAGCAAAACTACTCGTTTCTCGTCAGCTTGAAGGCATTGCAATGGCATCTGAAGCAGGAATAAGGGTAAAAGTAAATACCGTGTTTATTCCAGAGGTTAACGACAAAGAAATTCCAGAAATTGCAAGGGTAGTTTCTTTTATGGGAGCGTCTTTAATGAACATAATTCCTCTTATTCCACTTGGAGACTTTAAAGGACACCGAGCTCCTACTACAGAAGAAATAGAAGAGGCTCGCAGGCTTGCAGGAAGGTTTATAAAGCAATTTACTTTGTGCAAGAGGTGTAGGGCTGATGCTTTAGGAGTTCCTGGAGATGGGGATACTACTTTGTGTGCTGTATGTGCTTAAAAACTTGGAGGAGGAAGTGCCATGCCGTACTATCAAATGAGGTGCAACCTTTGCATACCTGAAAGAAACAAACACACCGTAATAGTTGACGAGGACAAGAGTATAATACCTGAGTCAAATGCTCCTACTGTACCTGGTGATATGACTGAGCGTGGTTGTGCATTTGCTGGAGCCCGCGGGGTCGTGGGCGGACCGATTGTGGATGTAATTCACATGATTCACGCACCCGTGGGATGCGGTTACTATACTTGGGGAACGAGACGCCACCTTGGAGACGGTTACAATTGGGCTATGCCAGGAGTCCTTGAAAACGAAGCCAACCACAGACGCCACTGTTATACCACTGCTATGACAGAACAGGACATAGTCTTTGGAGGAATGGAAAAGCTTAAAAATGCATTATTAGAAGCTTTTAAAATAAATCCAGGAGCTTCAGCAGCAATTATATACATGACCTGTTCCACTGCACTTATAGGTGACGACATAGAAAATGTCGCAAAAGAAGTCTCTAAAATCGTTGGGAAACCCGTTTTTGCCTGTGCTTCTCCAGGATTTTGCGGAGTTTCTCAATCAAAAGGACACCACGAATTTAACTTTCAGTTTTACAAGTGGTTACTTAAGTACAGAGAAGAACATCCAGAAGTCTGCTTAAAAGAAGAAGAAAAAACCCCTTATGATGTAAACTTGATTGGTGATTACAACATAGACTGGGATCTCGTAACCATCGTTCCACTTTTTGAAAAAATCGGGGTGAGAGTTTTAAATGTTTTTACGGGTAATTCAAGGTTTATGAACCTTTTAAAGCTTCCTGATGCTAAGTTAAACATAGTTCACTGTCAGCGTTCGGCTACTTACATTGCAGAGCTTATAAGACAGGGTTTTGACATTCCTTTCATAAGAGTAAGTCTTTTTGGAATTGAGCAAACTGCAAAGGCTTTAAGAGATACTGCAGAGTGGTTTGGAGACGAAAAGATGAAAAAACGCGCAGAAGAAGTAATAGAAGAAGAAACAGAGGCAATAAGACCGGCAATTGAGTGGTATAGAGAAAGACTTGCAGGTAAGAGAATAGCCATTTATGTAGGGGCTCCGAGGGTGTGGCACTGGCCAAAAGTTATGGAAGAACTCGGAATGGAGGTTGTTGCCTGTATGACGACATTTGGACACAAAGAAGATTACGAAAAAATCGTACAAAGAGTTAAACCAGGTACCCTTATCATAGACAATCCAAACGAATTTGAAATTGAAGAAATGATAGAGACCTGTAAGCCTGACCTGTTTCTTACAGGACTTAAAGAAAAGTACTTAGTGCGTAAGTTTGGAGTTCCAACCCTTAACTCTCACTCTTACGAAGCTGGACCTTATGCTGGTTTTCGTGGATTGGTTAACTTTGCAAGAGACATATACCAGGCACTTTACGCACCGGTGTGGAGACTTGCTAAAGAGGAATTCTAAAGTTGGAGGTATGCCATGATTAACAACATAATAAACACGGTTAAACACATACCAATTGAAGGTATAACTTACAAACAATTAAAAGTAGAAAAAAAGCCTCTTACCCCTGAGTATGTTCCACCTCCACCAGAGCTCGTACCAGCAGAAAATCGCTCTGTATGTATAGATCCTTCTCGCACATGTATGCCTCTTGGAGCTATGTGGGCAACTCTTGGAGTGCACAGAGCAATTCCTTTTGTTCAGGGTGCTCAGGGGTGTACCACTTATGTTAGATACACTTTTGCAAGAATTTTTAGAGAACCTACACTTATAGCAAATGCAAGTTTTCACGAGGACGCAGCAGTCTTTGGTGGGAGAAAAAATCTCATAAGAGGGGTGCGTAATTTGGTTTGTCGTTATCAGCCAGATCTTATTGCAATCGTTACTACCTGCTCAAGTGAAGTAATAGGAGACGACATTCCGAGCTTTCTTGCAGACGCTCTTGATGTAATGGAAGAAGAAATGGGACCAGAGGTTAGAGACCTCGTAAAATTCGTAATAGTTAACACTCCAAGTTTTGCAGGTTCTCATGTAGAAGGATACAATCGTGCGTCTCGTGAGTTTTTAAAAACTCTTGCAAAAAAAACCGGACAAACTACAGAAGACATATACTTTATACCAGGAATGATGATGCCAGGAGACATAAAAGAACTAAAACATATTTTTGAACTAATGGACATTTCTTATCACATTCTTTTTGACATAAGTGACACCCTTGACTGTCCACTCGTTGGTATGCCTCAAAGTATTCCCTGTTATCCGCCAGGTGGTACCAGAGTAGAAGAATTTATTAGAGCAGGAGACGCAAAGGCAATTTTTGCTTTATCTCCTGACGCTGGTTCTGCTGGAGCTAAGTGGCTTGAAAGAAGGTACAAAGTACCTGCGTTCGTACAAACCATGCCTATAGGAGTTAAAAATACGGATAACTTTATAAAAAAACTGGCAGAGGTAAGCGGAAGAGGTATTCCAGAAAGACTCCGTTGGGAAAGAGGAATTCTTCTTGATGCTATGGCAGATACACTTCACTACACCATGATGAAAAGAGTTGCCATATGTGGAGATCCAGACTTCGTGGCAGGAGCCACGAGATTTGTATGCGAACTTGGCATGATTCCTACTTACATTTTAATAGGAACGAAAAGTAGGACTGCGTATCAAACGATAAAAGAAGTGTGCGACGAATACGGTTACGAGCCGGTTATTATGAACGGAAGTGACCAGTTTGAATGGGAATACGCGTTAAAACACGACATACCAGATGTTATAGTAGGACACTCAAGGTGCGTAAGTATTTCTAAAGAAATACAGGTGCCTCTCGTAAGGTTTGGATTTCCAGTTTACGATAGAGTTGGATATCAAAGAGAGCCAATAGTTGGATATAGAGGTGGAGAAAGATTTCTTGCAAGAATAGTAAATGCAATACTGGATTATCATTATCCAGACGACAGAGTGCATCAATGAGGTAAAAAATGATAAAAGTAGCAAATAACCTGCCTGCCCTCTCTCAGCTCTCTCCCCCTCCGAGGGATCCCCTGAAAAGGGGGTCCCGACCTTTTTTAAAAAGTGTAATTCCTGTTAGAAAGTGTGGACTTTTAAGTGAACCTGGAGGTATGACGCAAAGAAGCTGCGTCTATTTTGGAGCAAGATATGTTTTAGGTCCAGTAAAAGAAGCGATTCACTTGGTTCACGGTGGGGTGGGATGTAGTTATTACGGAAAAATGGTAAGAGGCAGACCAGCACAGGTATTTTCTACTGATTTTAGTGAATACGATGTGATTTTTGGTGGAATTTCTAAACTTAAAACTGCTCTTACTCAGGCTTTTTCCTTAAACCCAAAGGCAAAAGGGGCTTTCGTATATGTAACCTGCGTATCTTCAATTATAGGCGAAGATGTAGAAAGTATAGCTCACGAGGTCTCTAAAAAGTTAGGAAAAGAAGTAAAAATAGTAGCTTGTCCAGGTTTTTCAGCTATTTCTCAGTCAAAAGGGCATGCAATTGCTTATCAAGTGTTGTCTAAGATAATAAAACCTTACAAACCTTACGACTTTCCAGCAGTTAACTTAATTGGCGATTACAATGTAGGAGGCGAAACGAAAGTTATTAAAAACCTCCTTTCAAAGATCGGAATTAAGGTTCACACGGTTTTAACAGGAGATACTAAGTGGTCTGAAGTAGAATCTCTTACGAAAGCTCGTTTAAATCTACTTTTGTGTAGTTCTACTGCCAAGGATTTTTGTGAAACTGTTAAAAACGAATGGGGAATCCCTTACATAAAAGTTTCTTTTTACGGAATAACTGCTATCAAAGAGAGTTTGCTTAAAATAGCTGAATTTTTTAACATACCTCAAAGAAAAGTAAGTGCGATTTTAAAGGAAGAAGAGAGGGCAGTCTATGAAGAAGTAAAAGGTCTTCTTCCAGGATTAAAAGGTAAAAAGGCAATGATAATTCTTGGAGCCGCAAGAATTTTTACTCTTTCTGCAATGCTTAAAGACCTTGGATTAGAGGTGGAACTTGGTGCGTCAATATTTGCTAAGGAAGTGGATCACGAAGAGGCAAAACCAATCGTAAAGCACCTTACAGACAATCCAGGAGACGACGAACTTGAAAGGGTGTTTTCTTTAATAAAACCCGATGTAGTTTTTATTAACACGAGACACCAGTGGCAACCAGTAAAACTCGGTATTCCCGTAATTTCTTTTCCTCAGCCTTCTGAAAGAGGACCTTACGCAGGTTATACTGGAATGATAAACTTTGCCAAACAGCTTTATTCCGTTATAAATGCTCCTGTGTGGAGGCTTCTTTCAGAGTCTTTCTAATCTGCATCTTCTAAACTCAGGAGGCTCTCTAAAACACCTGCCACAAAGTGGATGTAAAGCCTTTGCGTCAAAACAGACCCACACCATCTCTCCTTCGGAAAAGCTATTTTTAAAAGCGTGAGCCTCAAAGATTAATCCCTCAACACTTACTTTTATTCTGTATCCAGAAGAGGTTTTTTTAACTTTGATAACTTTTCCCAACAAGTGATTTTCCTTAACAGGGCGTTTATTTAAAAAAATTCTTTCTGGATGCAAACACAGTTGAACCTCCTTTTTTTCTTTAAACAAAGGATAATACTTAACCACTAACTTAGTGTTTGAATCTTTAAGAAGAAATGTAGCCTTTTTTCCGTTTAATTGGATGATACTTCCTTGGAGTATGTTTCCTGCTCCTACGAATCTTGCTACGAAGTCAGTTTTTGGTTGATAAAAGAGCTCTTCAGGTGGTTCTACCTGCTCAATTTTACCTTGGTGTAGTACTGATATTCTGTCAGCAAGTACCTTAGCCTCAAGTTGATCGTGGGTTACATAAATAGTCGTAACTCCTGTATCCTTTTGAATTTGTTTTAGTTCGTCCCTTAACTTTTCTTTTTGCCATGCGTCTATGTGACTAAGTGGTTCATCAAGAAGTAACAACTCTGGTTTTACGACGAGTGCTCTTGCAAGTGCAACTCTTTGCTTTTGTCCACCACTTAATTGATGAGGATACTTATGAGAGTGTTTTTCAAGCCCCACCATTTCTAAGTAGAAGTTAACCTGCCTTTTTACTTCTTTTGAACTTAATCCTTTTGCTCTTAATCCGTAAGCAACATTTTCAAATACCGTAAGATGCGGAAAAAGAGCAAAGTCTTGAAATACGAAACCGATGTTTCTCTTTTGTGGAGGCAAGTGAGTAATGTTTTTTCCTTTTATCCATACTTCACCTTTATCAGGTTTGATAAGCCCTGCAATTATAAAAAGCAAGGTGCTTTTTCCTTCTCCACTTGGGCCGAGAATGACATGGAATTCCCCACTTTTTACCTCAAGAGAAAGTGAATTTAATACTTTCTGTTTACCAAAGTGCTTGGTTATGTTTTTAAGCCGAAGGTTCATTTTGTAATTTTACCTTAAAAATTAACAAAGATAAAAATGAAAAAACGGTTAAAATAAGGGCAAGAGCTCCTGCAGAGCTTAGGCTTCCACCCATTGCTTGCATGTAAATAGCAATGGTCATGGTTTCAGTTTTCCCAGGAAGACAACCAGCTACCATAGCAGTTGCTCCAAACTCTCCGATGGCTCTTGCCCAGGTCATAACAAGCCCTGCCATAATACCACTTTTACTCATGGGTAAAATTACCTTTCTAAATGTGTAAAACTCAGAAGCTCCAAGTGTTGCAGACGCAGATAACAAGTTCTTGGGGATGTTTTTAATGGTTTCTTTTACGGTTTTTACAAAAAATGGAGCTGCAACGAAAAATTGAGCCAGAATAATTCCTTTTTTAGTAAAAATAATTCTTAGTCCCCATTGGTTTAAAACTTTACCTACTATTCCAGTTCCTCCAAGCATAATTAACAACGCAAGTCCTGAGACGAGTGGAGGAAGCACTATAGGAATGTCTATCAGGGTATCAAGAACTTCTTTTCCTTTAAATTCTTTTAAGGCAAGTAGCCAAGCCACTGGTAGTCCTAAGAAAAAAGTAAGTACAACTACTGCAAACGAGGTTTCAAGACTGATCCATATCGCAGACGCAACGGTAAAAGATCTAAGTTCGTGAAGCAGTTCTTTTAACGAAGTCGTAGTAAATAGAGTAAAAACTACAAGCACGGTAAAAACGAAAAACAAAGCACTAACAACCAACAAACTCAATTCAAACCAAGATTTTTTCATTTTACCACCTTAAATCCGTATTTAGCAAAGTACTTTTTGCCCTGCGTAAGAAGAAATTTTATGTAAGTTTTGACTAAATTTGGATGAGGAGGATTTTTTACTACGCATGCGGGAATTACGGCTATCGTATTAAACTTTTCGGGAATTTGCACAATTCTTACTTTCCCTGACTCTTTTGCATCTGCTTGCCAGACGATACTTGCGTCAGCATTATTTCCTTCTATCCAGTGAACGAGTTGTTTTACTGTTACTCCTAATGCAACGATGTTTAACTTTTTCCAAGAAATGTTTGCTTTTTTAAAAATTTTTAAACTTACCTTACCTATTGCACAGGCTTGAGGATTACCTAAAACTACGCTTACATCAGGTTTAAGCAAGTCTTTCAATTTTACGACCTTTTTGTCTTTTAGAGGAGTGATTATTACGGGAATGTGATAAGCAATAGGATAGCACTTTTCAATGTAGCCTTTGTTTTTTAAAATTTTTGCCCACCTCATAGACCCTGGAATAAAAATGTCAGGTGTTTGTCCTGCTAAGATTTTATTTCCCAGTCTTCCACTTCCTTCGTAATCGTAAATAACTTCAATTTTGTAATGTTCGTTAAATTTTTTACCAATCTCGTTTAAAGGTTCCCTCATTCCTGCTCCTGCAAAAATTAACAAACTTTTGTTTTTAGCTATTAATTGAAAAGGTAAAACTAAAAAAATTAACAAAGCAACCAACTTTTTCATAACGCACCTCTTTTTACAATTTTGTTCTCTTTTTTCAAAAAAGAAACAAACGGAATGCCAATTTGCAAAACCTGATTTTTTCTTACAAACCGCTATTTTAAAAAACTTACAAAGACTCCTTTGAAAGGTAAGTTTTGTAAGGTTTGTAAATTATTCGTTTGGTTGTTTGTAGTGTTAACGAGGATTGAATAGTCAAGAGATAATTTTGTCAATTTTGGCACAATTTTTGTTACTTTGTACATTGATGAGGGTTTTAGACACTACTTTAAGAGAAGGTTGTCAGAGGTGGGGAGTTTATTTTAGTTTTAAAACAAAGAAAAAGATTTTGACTTATCTTTCAAAAATCGGAATTGAAGAAGTAGAAGTGGGAGTTGTGGGAGAAGAGGGACTAAAAAAACTGGTTACTTTTGCAAAAGCGTTATTTTCTGAAGACAAAGTAAGCGTCTGGTTGAGACTAAAAGAAGAAGACATAAAGCGTGGAGCAAAGCTCGGAGTAGGTCTTAACATAGGAACGCCTGTTTCCAAAATTCACCTTGAAAAGAGATTAAAGGTAAACGAAAAGGAGTTTTTTCTCAGGTTAGAAAAACTCGTAAAACTCGCAGTAAAAGCTTCTCCGTTAGTAACCTTAGGGCTTGAAGATTCCTCAAGAGCTGAGAAAAAGTTCGTTTTTGAGGTGTGCGGGCTTGCTTCAAGTCTTGGAGTTAAAAGAATAAGGATTTCAGATACCTTAGGAATTTTTAACCCTTTAACTCTTGCAAAACTCGTAAGAGAAGTCAAAACAGAGTTTCCTGAATTAGAGATTGGTTTTCACGGACACAACGACTTTGGTATGGCAACTGCAAACTCATTAACTGCTTTAATTTCAGGAGCAGATTGGGTAGATGTTAGCGTTTTAGGAATGGGAGAAAGGGCAGGTATTGCTCCTCTTGAGCAAGTAATTACTTATCTTTGTTTTTACCACGATAAAAGCTACGATCTTAGGTTGTTACCAAAGCTGTGTCACTATGTTGCACTCAAGGCTAAACAGAGCATTTCTGATTTTAGTCCTATTTTAGGTAAAAAGCTGTTTTATTGTGAGAGCGGACTTCATGTAGATGGGATTAAGAAAAGTCCAGAGCTTTACGAACCTTTTCCTCCTGAGGTTTTAGGATTAAAAAGGCGACTTTTTATCGGAGCAAAAAGTGGAAGGTCTGCAGTGAAAAACATTTTAGAGGAGTGGAGGCTTGAAATTTCAGAAAATAGCCTTGGGACCTTAGTAAAAAAGATTCGTAAACTCGCTATTAAACTTGGAAGACCTTTGAAAAAGGATGACATAAAAAAACACCTGGGACTTTATACAAATGGGTAATCTTGAGGTATTGAAGTTAGAGGTTCTTTACGAGACTCACAAACTCATAGGGGATGCTCTTGAACTTGAAGAGACCTTAAGAAAAGTTTTACAGATTCTCGGAGAGAAGCTGGACATGAAGAGGGCATCCATAGTGTTGTGGGACGATGAATTAAACAAGTTAAAGATAAAGGCTTCTTATGGATTATCTCCTGAAGAGGAGGCACAGGGAGTTTACGAGATAGGAGAAGGGGTTACTGGGAGGGTATTTTTGTCAGGAGAGCCTTGTGTAGTTTCGGATGTAAGTCAGGAGCCTTTGTTTTTAAATCGTACAGGAGCAAGGGCTTTGACTAAGGAAGTTATATCTTTTATTGCGGTTCCCATAAAACTTGAGCAAGAAGTTTTAGGGGTTTTATGGGTTGATAAGTTGTTTGATTATCGGGTTTCTTTTGAAGAAGATGTAAAATTTCTTGAGGTGCTTGGTTTTTTTATCGCTCAGCTGGTGAAACTAAAGCAGAGGATAGACGCAAGGGAAAATCACTTAAGAGAGGAAAATCTTGCTTTAAGAGACGAACTTAAGGGCAGGTTTAGTGAATTTATGTACGGCTCGCGTAATCCCAAGATGAAAAGAGTATTAAACTTGGTTGAGCAGGTAGCCCCCACCAAAGCTACGGTACTGCTATTAGGGGAGTCAGGTACAGGTAAGACTTTAACTGCCAGGTTGATTCACGAGCTAAGTCCGAGAAGAAATAAACCATTTGTTAAGGTTAATTGTGCTTCTTTACCTGAAAATCTTCTTGAGGCAGAGCTTTTTGGATACGAAAGAGGGGCATTTACAGGAGCGATTAGAAGTAAACCTGGTTGGCTTGAAATAGCTCACGGAGGAACGGTTTTTCTTGACGAAATAGGAGAGCTACCTTTATCTTTACAAAGCAAACTTTTAAGGTTTATTCAAGAAAAAGAGCTGGAAAGGCTTGGTAGCACCAGAACGAAAAAGGTTGATGTAAGAATTATAGCTGCAACGAATCAGGACTTAGAGAAACTCGTAAGAGAAGGGAGGTTTAGAGAAGATTTGTTTTACAGACTAAGTGTATTTCCGATTTACATTCCACCTTTGAGAGAAAGAAAAGAAGACATACCTGGATTGGTAAGTTTTTTTCTCAAGCGTCTTGAAAAAGAATACGGGAGGAAACTCGTAATTACTCCTGAGGCATTGGAGATTTTAACTGAGTATCCCTGGCCTGGAAATGTGAGAGAGCTTGAGAATGTTCTTGAAAGACTTTTTATAGTAAGTGAAAATAGGGTGGTATCTCATCTTCTTGTTGCTCAACTTTTGAGATTAAAAACCAGGCTTGAAAAATTTTCCTTAGAGAGAGAAGAGGAGTTAGCAGGAGTAAATGTAACGAGGGAACCGAGTTTGGAAGAGATTATAAAAGCACTCAAAGAGAATGATTTTATAATAGGTAGAGCAGCGAAACAGCTTGGATTAAGTTTTAGACAGCTTCGTTATCGTATAAAGAAGTTTGGGCTTGAGGAGAAGTTTCCAATTCGCAAAGGGCGTCCGCCTTCAAAGTAAGTATTTTAAAATTTTTTTAATAAAAGTTAGTTTGCAAGATAAAAGCTTTACGGACAAAAAAGAAGTCAAAATGTAAGTTAAAGAACTTGACAAAAGGGTATTTTATATTATTTTTATGTTTAGCTGGTTGCCGGGGTAGCTCAGTCGGTAGAGCAGCGGACTGAAAATCCGCGTGTCCCTGGTTCGATTCCGGGCCCCGGCACCACCAATCAGGGTTCCAAGCCAGTCAATTTTCAAACTTTCACCTGGTGGCCCATTTGGTATCTTAAATAAGTCTGTTTTAAAATCTACTTGATTTAAGTAGAAAAGGTGTATAATTGTTAAAGTTATGAGAAAAATTTTAATGTTTACTGGGAAAGGAGGGGTTGGTAAAACCACTCTTTCTTCAGCCTCAGCTCTTTTCTTTTCGCAAAAGTACAAAGTTTTATTGGTTTCTACAGATCCTTCAGGTTCTCTTAAAGAGATTTTTGGGATTGACTTTGGTGAAGGTGTAAAACGAGTTAAAGAAAGTCTTGATGTCGTAGAGCTTACGAGAGATACCGTTTTGAGGTTGTGGAGAGAAAAGTTTGGAGACGAGGTCTATACAGTTATTTCCTCGTTTTTCCCTGTTAAAGAAGAGATACTTGATTACATTGAAGGAGCACCAGGAATAGACATGGAGTTTATGCTTGATTATGTTTTAACTGCACTTAAGTCTGGAAAGTACGACTTAATCATTTGGGATACAGCTCCTACTGCTTCTATTTTGAGTCTTCTTCAGGTTCAATACATGTTTTATTCTCACCTTACCCAGGCTCAAAGAGTGTATTTAAAAATAAAAAGTTTTATCAAACAAGTGGATCCTTTAAGTTTAATAGAGAAGTGGAGAAAACTTACTGCAGAAATAATTGACATGTTAAAGAATGATACTTCAGCTTGGATAGTAAGTACTCCAGAAAAACTTCCCGTAGAACAAGCCCTGTTTTTAGCAAAGGCGCTTCAGGAATTTGGTATAGAGGTTAAGGGGTTTATTTTGAACAAGGTACTTGAGGAGGGTATTTGTTCAGAATGTGAATTTTTGGAGAAAAAAAGAAAAACTCAGAAGAAGTGGATTAATTATTTGCTTAATCAGGCTAAGTTTCCCGTTAAAGTGGTTTACGAATTTACAGAGGACCCAACTAACGAAACCTTCCTCTCCCAAATCTCCCAAACTTTATACGAAAGGGTTTATTAATATTTAATTAAAAAATAAATAAGGAGTAAAAAATGAAAAGCAAGTTTTTATTATTGATTTGTTTAATGCTGTTTTTGATGCCTTTAATTTTACATGCTAAAGTTTATAAGGTATTTTTTGACACTAAACCTCAATTATCTACTAAAAAGGTTTATTTTAAAGGCTACGAAATAGGATCAGTAGAAAGAGATTACTTAACTCCTGATGGAGATGTTATAGTGGAAGTAAACATATACGACAATTACGACAAACTAATGCAGCATAATGTGGTGTTTTATGTAAAAGATGGTAAGTTGGTACTTTACGACTTTGGACCTATGAGCAGTTCTCAATTTAATCAATCAAATAGAAAGCTTTTAGGTTTTCATAGTGAAGCTAAGTTTTACATGTATTACCTAAGAAGAAAGTTTAGTTCTGGATTAAACGAATTAGAAAAAAAGATAAAGTCTATACGGAAGTAAAGGACTTTTCAGAGTGCCCGGGGCGGGACTCGAACCCGCACGGGGTCAACCCCCAGTGGATTTTGAGTCCACCGCGTCTCCCAATTCCGCCACCCGGGCTCGTTTTAAGAAAAACCTTTTACTAAAAAGAGCTAAAAATATTTTAATAGAGTTTGAAAAATTGGCAAGTGCTATTATACTATAGGTTGAAAATTCTACATAAAGGGGTGGTTCCTATGGCTGGACATTCTCACTGGGCGCAGATAAAAAGAAAAAAAGCTGCTCAAGACGCAAAAAGAGGTCAGCTTTTTACAAAACTTATTAGAGAAATAATTGTAGCGGTTAGAACAGGAGGAAGCGGAGACCCAGACCTTAATCCAAGATTAAGGGCAGCTATCCAGGCAGCTCGTGCTGCTAACATGCCAAAAGAAAACATAGAAAGAGCTATTAAAAAAGCCCTTGGTCTTGAAGAAGGTACGAATTACGAAGAAGCTACCTTTGAGGGCTATGGACCAGGTGGAGTTGCCATATTTATAAAGGCAATTACTGACAATAGAAGACGCACGGTTTCAGAAATAAGACACCTTTTTAGTAAACACGGTGGAAACCTTGCTGAACCAGGAGCAGTTGCCTGGATTTTTGAACAAAAAGGTCTAATAGTGGTTCCTAAGGAAGACGAGGAAAAGGTGCTTGAAGTAGCTATAGAAAGTGGAGCAGAAGATACCAAGGAGTACGAAAGCGAGATAGAAATCGTTACTGATCCAAGCGATTTTGAGAGCGTTAAAAAAGCTCTTGAAGACGCTGGAATTAAAATTATTTCTGCAAAAGTAACAATGGTTCCAAAGACAACAGTCCCTGTGCAAGATGAATCAACAGCAAACTCGCTTTTAAAACTTATGGAAGCTCTTGAAGATCACGACGATGTACAACAGGTTTATGCCAATTTTGACATACCTGAGGCAATAATGGAAAAACTTAATAAATGAAAATTTTAGGAATTGATCCAGGTCTTGAAGCTACGGGTATCGCACTCGTTGAATTTGACTTTTCTAACTTAAAGGTACTTCTTTTGGACACGCTTTATACAAACGATAAATACTCTTTACCTGAAAAGTTTGCACTTATTTTTAATTATATAAAAAATATAGTTACTTCTTATAGTCCTGATTGGATGGTAATTGAAGAAGTTTTTACTCAAAAGTATCCGTTTTCAGCTACTAAAATTGCTCAGGTTCAGGCTATATTGTTTTTGATTGCAGGACTTTATAACATACCCGTAAAAACCTATCATCCTACAGAAGTAAAAAAAGCTATTACTGGAAGTGGAAGAGCAAATAAAGAAGACATAAAAAACATCGTACTTTCTTTGTTTCCTGTAGGTGGAAAAGACTTAAGTGATCATGCTATAGACGCACTTAGTCTTGCTTATTTGTTAACTATTGAAATGGGTAATACAGGGATGTTTAATGTTGTATAGCCTTACGGGATGTATTAAAAAGTTAATACCACCTAATAGATTAATTTTACAAACAGGCTGGATTTCTTGGGAAATTTTTATTCCTTTAAGACATACTGAAAAAGTTGAAAAATTGAATGGGAAGTTAGAGCTTTATGTAGTTCCGATTTTAAGAAAAGGTGAGCATCCAGAGCTTTACGGTTTTTTAAGTTTTGAAGAAAGAGAGCTATTCGTAAAGTTGATTAACATTTCAAAAGTAGGTCCAAGGCTTGCTTTAAACATTATTTCTGTTTTTTCTCAAAGCGAATTGAGAAACATAATTGTAGAGGGAAATTACAAAGCCTTATCTAAGGTGCCAGGTATAGGAGTAAAAAGAGCAGAAAAGTTGTTTTTAGACTTAAAAAATTTATTTTCTAAGAAAAAAGAAGGCTATTTAACCCCTGAAAAAGAGGCTGTGTTTGAAGAGGCAAAGGTGTGTCTTATAAATCTTGGTTTTACTTCAAAAGAGGCT
This sequence comes from Thermodesulfobacteriota bacterium, assembly GCA_013153525.1. Lineage (GTDB taxonomy): Bacteria > Desulfobacterota > Thermodesulfobacteria > Thermodesulfobacteriales > Thermodesulfobacteriaceae > Thermodesulfobacterium. The sequence continues at coordinate 8,742 of JAADEG010000047.1, read as the reverse complement.
GAAAAGGTATTAAACAGCGTATTTTCTCCAGAAGACACTCTTGATGTTTTATTAAAGAAGGCTCTTCAAAAGCTGGCACCAGGCGTTAAAGAAAATGTTTGAAAATTTTTCAAAAGTCACGAAATAATTTTATAAAAACCCTAAAATTTACCAGGAAAACCAGGTTTAAAAGGATATAAAATTTGACTTTTAAAGGAATTTGTGATATTTTAAAGAAAGATTTTTAAAACTTCTGTGGAGGTGGCAGGTGGGTTCAAGATTAAAGCTCGTGTTTTCCTTGATAATAATTTTTATGTTATTTATATTTGTCAATTCTGGACTTACTTCTTTTTATCCAAAGTACGGGAATCTTGACGACATAGACGCTCTTTCAGCAGTGGCTATAGATGGAACTACTGGAAAGATTCTCTTTGCAAAAAATCCGCACCTAAAAATTCCTCCTGCAAGTACGACCAAGCTCGTTACTGCAATGGTGGTGCTTGACAACCTTCCTCTTGACGCTAAAGTTAAAATTTCTAAAACAGCAGCAAACACTCCCAGTATTCCTCCTAAACTTTATCCAGGTGAGGTTTATACAGTAAAAGACCTCCTTTACTTAATGCTTATGAAGTCTTCAAATCAGGCTGCGGTTGCTCTTGCAGAGGCAGTAGCAGGTTCAGAGGATAATTTTACCGTGCTTATGAATGAGAAAATAAGAAGTCTTGGCTTAAAAGAATCACACTTTTCATCTGCCTCAGGTCTTCCTGCTCCTAATCAATACACTACTTCCTACGATCTTGCAATGATTCTTTACGAAGCACTAAAGTATCCACTTATTAAAAAAATAATAAATACGAGAGTAAAAATTATAAAGTCTGCAAGAGGAAGGACTTTAATAATCAAAAACACCAATCACCTTTTAAGAGATCCGAGCCTCAGAGCAGAAATAATTGGAGGAAAAACTGGATTTACCAGAGCTTCAAAACATTGCTTAGTAAATGCTATAAAATTTCACGATAGACTTATTATTACTGCAATTTTAGGAGCTCCAAAAAGAAGCATTCTTTGGAGGGACTCTAAAAAGCTCATAAAGTTTTCTGAACTCGTGCTTGAAAACAAAGTAAGTCCTGTTTTTATTACAACAGTAGTAAATACGAACATGCTTGCAAGTAGTAAGTTTTCTGAATTTTATTATAGAAGGTATTACAGAAGAAGGTATTATCACAGGTATTATAGAAGACGCTATCACAGACATTATAGAAGACACAAAAGGTATAGAAGACATTCTTATCATAAAAGACACTATCATAGGTATTATAGAAGGTATTCTTATAAAAGAAGGTATTCTTATAAAAAACGCTACCACAGACATTAAAGGAGGTAAAATACATGCACATAGCAGTAATTGGGACGGGTTATGTAGGACTCGTTTCAGGAGCAGGACTTGCGGACTTTGGAATGAAGGTCGTTTGTGTTGATAAAGACGAAGAAAAAATAGAAAAACTTAAAAAAGGAGAGGTTCCGTTTTACGAGCCAGGGCTTGAGGATCTCGTTAAGAAAAATCTCTCAGCAGGAAGGCTTGAGTTTACCACAGATCTAAAGGAAGCAGTTAAGAATTCACTTGTCATATTCGTTTGCGTAGGAACTCCACCAGCACCTGATGGTTCTGCTGATCTCTCCCAAATAAAAGATGTAGCATTGTCTCTTGCAGAAGTAATTGACGATTATAAAGTTATCGTTACTAAAAGTACAGTACCAGTAGGTACTAATAGATGGATAAAACAATTAATAGACGAAAACAAAAAACACGATGTTTCAGTAGATGTTATTTCAAATCCAGAGTTTTTAAGGGAAGGATCAGCAGTTGAAGACTTTATGCATCCTGATAGAGTGATAATTGGAGGAGAAAGTGCTTATGCAATTGCTATTATAAAAGATATATATAGACCTCTTTATCTTGCAGAGACACCATTTATAATTACGAATCTTGAGACTGCAGAGCTTATAAAGTATGCGTCAAATGCGTTTCTTGCAACCAAGATTACTTTTATAAATGAAATAGCTAACTTTTGTGAAAAAATAGGAGCAGATGTAACTGTAGTTGCAAAAGGTATGGGGCTTGATCCAAGAATAGGAGCAAAGTTTTTAAATCCTGGACCTGGTTTTGGTGGTTCTTGTTTTCCAAAAGATGTAAAGGCACTCGTACATCAAGGGCGTCAGGTTGACTCACCTTTTAAAATTCTTGAGGCTGTGCTTGAAGTTAACGAAACTCAAAAGTTAAGAGCTATACAAAAGCTTGAATCTTTAATTGGAGATCTTTCAGGTAAGACGATAGGAGTTTTAGGTCTTTCTTTTAAACCAAATACGAGTGATGTTAGAGAAAGCCCATCTCTTGCAGTAGTTCCAAAACTCATTGAAAAAGGAGCTAAGGTAAAAGTTTATGATCCTGTTGCAATGGAAGAATTTAAAAAAGCAGTAGGAGATCTTGAGGTTGAATACGCAGAAACTCCTATTGAATGTGCAAAAGATACAGACGGAATAATTATTCTTACTGAGTGGAACGAGTTTAGATTTTTGAATCTCGGAGAGCTTAAAAAAGTTATGAAAAACCCTGTTCTCGTTGACATGAGAAACATTTACGAACCGTCTTTGGTGAAAAAGCTTGGATTTAAGTATTCAGGAGTTGGAAGGGCTTAGAGAAATTCCTGAATAAAAGGATTGGTTTCTTTTTCTTCTTTAAGAGTGGAAGTAGGTTTTGGACCGTAATCGTGTCCAGGAAGTATTACAGTATCTTCTGGAAGAGGCAACAACTTTTCTATGATGGAATTCATCATTTTAAAGTAATCTCCACCAGGAAGGTCTGCTCTACCTACTGCTCCAACGAAAAGGGTATCTCCAGTAAATAAAATTCCTGAATCTTTCTCGTAAAAACAGCAGGAACCTGGAGTGTGCCCTGGTGTGTGTATTACCTGGAGATAGCAATTTCCAACTTTAATTATGTCTCCGTCTTTAAATACCGAATCTGCAACAGGATTAGGAGGGAACCCCCAATTTTTAAAAGGAGCAAAGTTTTCTGGAATCTGGAAAAACTCTTCGTCAAGCTCGTGCACCTTATAAGGAGCCTTTAAGTTTTCTCTTAAAAATTCAACTCCGTGGATGTGATCAGGATGAGCGTGAGTGCCAAGAATTGCAACTATATTAAGTCCTAAACCTTTTACTAAGTCTAAAATTCTCGGATCTGGAGAACCTGGATCAATAATAACTCCCTCTTTAGTTTTTTCACAATAAGCAATGTAACAACAAACTTCAAAAGGTCCTACTATTAACCTTTCTACTTTCATAGCTACCAATTCTCACAAACGAGTTCAAAGTAAGCCTTTGGATGATTACAAGCAGGGCAAGTTTCTGGTGGGGTTTTGCCCTTGTGAATGTAACCACAATTTCTGCATCTCCAAACGACCTCAGTTTCCCTTTCAAAAACTTTTCCTTGTTTTAAGTTTTCAGCAAGTGCTCTAAATCTTTTTTCGTGAAATTCCTCAGCTACAGCTATTGATTCAAAAACTTTTGCAATTTCCTCAAAACCTTCTTCTCTTGCGATCTTAGCAAATTCTGGATACATTTGTGTGTATTCGTGTTTTTCTCCTTCTGCAGCAGAAATAAGATTCTCCAGGGTGTTTCCTATTTTTCCAGCAGGAAACTTTGCAGTTATTTCTACTTCTCCACCTTCAAGAAACTTAAAAAGTCTTTTTGCGTGTTCTTTTTCTTGATCCGCAGTTTCAGCAAAAATAGCAGCAATTTGCACATAACCTTCTTTTTTAGCTACAGAACTGAAGTAAGTATATCTATTCCTTGCCTGAGACTCTCCTGCAAATGCTATAAGAAGATTTTTTTCAGTTTGCGTACCTTTAATACTTTTCATCTTTCCTCCTATAATTAAGCTTAAAAATTATCTTAACTTCCATTATATCATCCCCTTGCCTTTGTTCAATAAAATTTTACTTAAAATCACAAACTCCCAATAAAGTTTTTATTTTTTAGCTTTCAGAAGATTTAAAAGGGTATGCGTTCACTTTTAGATATTTGAATACGAACGAGATAAGTAACGAAGAACTATTTGAAAGAAAAATATAAGGAAGGGTAGGGTGAAAAAAAGCAATTTAAGGATATTAAAGCTTGGTTATGTTCCAAAGGATGCAGAGAAAAAATAAAAAAGCAGGCAGGAAAAATCCTGCCTGCTTTAAAGAGATGCGTATTTCAATTTAAAAGTTTACTTCTCTACATTAATTTTGATAACTTTCTTTTTCTCTTCTGGTTTCTTTGGAAGTATTATCTTTAAAACTCCATCTTTGTAATTTGCCTCTATTTTGTCAACTTCAACCTCACAAGGAAGCTGGATAGATCTCATAAAACTTCCGTAAAATCTTTCCATTCTGTAAAAGTTCTCCTTTTTCTCTTCTTCCTCTCTCTTTTTCTCTCCCTTAATTACGAGCACATTGTCAACGAGGCTAATTTCCATGTCCTCAGGTTTTACACCAGGTACATCCACTTTTACGATTACAGCATCGTCAGTCTCAGATACATCAACTGCTGGTACCCATTCAATTCCCTCCCACTTTTCAGGAGCAAATCCTTTTCCAAAAAATTCCTGCCAAATACGGTCCATTTCCTTTTTTAATTCCTGAATAGGACGCCATACCATTAATTCTGCCATTTTTATCACCCCCTTTCTTTAATTTTTTTCTTTTTTCTTTCGTTTTCTTGTGTAAAGTAAGATAAGTTCTGCCAAAAAAAATTCAAGGGTTGAGTTAATAAAAATTTTTTAAAATTTTTAAAAATTGACATATTGAAAGTTACTTAATCGTATTTACTTTTTAATTAAACTTTAACAAAAAACAAGGAGGTTAGAAAACATGAAGCTTGATAAGTTTACATTTAAAGCACAGGAAGCCTTGCAAGAGGCACAAAAGCTTGCAGAAAGTTACAATCATCCTCAGCTTGAGGCTGAGCACTTATTAAAGGCTTTGGTAGATCAAGAAGGCGGTTTGGTACCTATTATTCTTGACAGACTTGGAGTTAATTCCAAAATAGTTTCTTCAGACCTTGACGAAGTTCTTGACAAGCTTCCAAGGGTAACGCAGGGAGCATATCAGCTTTATGTTTCAATGAACCTTAAGCAGGTTCTTGACAGAGCTGAAGCCCTTGCAAAGGAAATGAGAGACGAATACATCTCAACAGAGCACTTTTTACTTGCAATAGTTGACAGCCCAACTCAGGCAGGAGACATTCTTAGGAGAAGAGGTGTTACTTTTAGCAATACTAAAGATGTCATAAATAAAATTAGAAAAGGACAGAGGATTACTGATCAGAATCCAGAAGACAAGTATCAGGCTCTTGAGAAGTTTGGAAGGGACTTAACTGCACTTGCAAGGGCTGGAAAGCTTGATCCTGTTATTGGAAGGGACGAGGAGATCCGTAGAGTTATGCACATTCTCTCAAGAAGAACTAAGAACAATCCAGTTCTCGTTGGAGAGCCAGGCGTTGGAAAAACTGCAATAGTTGAAGGGCTTGCTCAGAGAATAGTTGCTGGAGATGTACCAGAGATTCTTCGTAATAAAAGAATAATTCAGCTTGACCTTGGAGCACTTCTTGCAGGAACGAAGTTTAGAGGAGAGTTTGAGGACAGACTTAAGGCTGTTTTAAGAGAAGTTCAGGCAAGTGAGGGAGAAATTATCCTCTTTATTGACGAGATCCACACTCTGGTTGGAGCAGGTGCTGCTGAAGGTGCAATGGACGCAGCTAACATGCTAAAACCTGCTCTTGCAAGAGGAGAGCTTCGCTGTATCGGAGCAACCACGATTGAAGAGTATAGAAAGTACATAGAAAAGGATCCTGCACTTGAAAGAAGGTTTCAGCCTGTTTATGTTGACGAGCCTTCTCCAGAGGAAGCAATTGCAATTCTTAGAGGACTTAAGGAAAAGTACGAAGTACATCACGGAGTAAAGATTACTGACAACGCAATCGTTGCAGCAGTAATGCTTTCTCACCGTTACATTACTGATAGGTACCTTCCTGACAAGGCAATTGACCTTATTGACGAGGCTGCTGCAAAGCTTCGTATAGAAATTGACTCAATGCCAACTGAGATTGACGAAATTGAAAGAAAGATAAAACAGCTTGAGATTGAAAAGGTTGCTCTTGAAAAGGAGACCGATCCAAAGGCTAAGGAGAGACTTAAGAAGATTCTTGATCAGCTTGAGGAGCTTAGGGCAAAGGCAGAGGCTCTTAAGAGCCAGTGGATGAAAGAAAAAGAGGTTATTCAGAAGATCAGAAAGCTTAAGGAGAAGATTGATCAGCTCAAGATTGAGGCTCAGCAGGCAGAGAGAAAAGGTGATCTCAACAGAGTTGCAGAGATAATTTACGGAATTATTCCACAGCTTGAAAAAGAGCTTGAAGAAGAAAATAAAAAGCTTGCAGAAATACAGAAGGAACACAAGTTCCTTAAGGAAGAGGTTGACGCAGAGGACATTGCACAGATCATCTCTAAGTGGACTGGTATTCCCGTTAGCAGACTTCTTGAGAGTGAAAGAGAAAAACTTCTTAAGATTGAAGAAAGGCTTAAGCAAAGGGTCGTTGGACAGGATCACGCAATATCTGCAGTTGCAAACGCATTAAGAAGGGCAAGAGCAGGGCTTAAAGATCCTAATAGACCTATTGGTTCATTCCTATTTATTGGACCAACTGGAGTTGGTAAGACTGAGCTTGCAAAGGCACTTGCAGAGTTTATGTTTGACACTGAGGATGCAATGATAAGAATTGACATGACAGAGTACATGGAAAAGCACTCAGTTGCAAGACTTATCGGTGCACCACCTGGTTATGTAGGATACGAAGAGGGAGGACAGCTTACAGAGGCGGTTAGAAGAAGACCTTACTCCGTTATACTTTTTGACGAGATTGAAAAGGCACATCCTGATGTTTTTAACATCCTGTTACAGGTGCTTGACGATGGAAGACTTACAGACGGAAAGGGACGCACTGTTGACTTTAGGAATACGATTATAATTATGACCTCAAATGTGGGAAGCATGTTCTTTCAGGATCCAACGATTTCAAGACAAGAGATAGAGAGCAAGATTTTTGACCTGCTTAAGACTACTTTTAGACCTGAATTCTTAAACAGAATTGACGAGATTATCATCTTTAACAATCTTACGAGAGAAGAGATTATAAAGATAGTTGACATCCAGATAAGGTATCTTAACGAGAGACTTGCTGAAAAGGGCATGGTGCTTGAACTTACTCAGAAGGCAAAAGAGCTTCTTGCAAACTACGGATACGATCCAGTATTTGGAGCAAGACCTCTTAAAAGGGCAATTCAGAGGTACATTGAGAACCCACTTGCCCTTAAGATACTTGAGGGAACCTTTGTTGAGGGAGACAAGATCATAGTTGACGCAGACGAAAAAGGCGAATTCATATTCAAAAAAGGCTAAAACTCACAATAATGAGGGGCATCTCTAAGGGGATGCCCCTACAAATTTTTAAATACAGCATAAATAATTCCTCTTTGAATAGTTTTTATAGGTTTATCGTTCTTAATAAAATTCCAATTCCATTTTTTTACTTCTAAGAGGGATATTTCTGCTTTGCAATTAAGAGGGACATTTTAGAATTGCAATAACACACAACGCAGTTTTTATCTTGACAAAATATAAATTTTTGATAATAATTTTATTTAATTTAAAATATATGATCCTTTATATATTTTTATTGTAATATAAAAAGCGAATCTCATTTTAGATACTTTTATGAAAATATTAAACCTATGGAAGGAGGATATTGAGAAGGATTAAAGGAGTAAAAGATGAGGTTAAGAGAGAGTAGATTGATATATAGGGTTTTATGGGTATTGGTGGTTATGATGTTAGTTATGGTGGTAGTGGTGAAGGAGGGCATGTGTATAAGTTTAGGGGATATAGAAAAGTGGAAGGAGGAGAAGAATGTGGAAGCTTTAATAATGGCGTTGAGGGATGAGGATAGTGATGTTAGGAAAGCAGCGGCAGAGGCATTAGGGGAGATAGGGGATAAGAGAGCAGTAGGAGTTCTTATATCAGCATTAGAGGATAAGGATTTACATTCTGAAGCTTGGGAGGTATTAATGGGGATACTTAGAAGTGATAAGCTTAGTTTAGCTCAGAGGGAGGAGATTATAGATAAGATAGATAGTGCACTTCCTATAAAGGTAATAAATATAGATGGAGTTTCTATAAAAGATGATAGATATATACAAAGTTGAGGATATGATAGAGCCTGAGAGAGTATGGGGAATTAATTTGGGGATAACTTCATCTTGTTTTTCTATTACAGGTATACAGATAGAAGGTATAAATGGAGCAGAAAAGATAAAGGGAGCTCAGATAGGGGGATTAAATGAAGCAGGGGAGGTAAAGGGTATACAGATAGGTGTGATAGGGAATGTAGCAGAAAAAATAAAAGGGGCTCAGATAGGGTTAATGAATTTAGCGGATGAGGTAAGGGGGATCCAGATAGGGATTATTAATTGGGCTAAGGATTTAAGGGGAGTACAGATAGGATTGATAAATAAGACAGATTTAAGATTTTTACCTATTATTAATGTACAGTTTTAAGGAGAAGGAGTAAGTGATAAATTAGAAGGAGGTATGATATGTTGAAAGGGAGGCTTTGTATGGAGAGATTGAAGTTGTATTTTACTTTTTTAATAGCAGTTTGGTTGATTTTAGG
>JAADEG010000074.1 GCA_013153525.1 Thermodesulfobacteriota bacterium | reverse complement strand
TCCTCAACAAGGGGAAGAATCACATAAGCCTGGTGTCCTTTTTCAAGCTCTTTTCTAACCTGTTCATAAGCCTCTCTCTTTTTGTATTCCAAGTAAAGTCTCGTAATTATGGGTTTTCTTCCTTTTGGCATTTCGTTTATTATAGATACATCAAGGTCACCGTATATGGTGAGGGCAAGGGTTCTTGGAATAGGGGTTGCAGTCATAACCAGAGTGTCAGGCACGATGTCTCCTGCTTTTTCTCTGAGAGCTGCTCTTTGAAGTACCCCAAATCTGTGCTGTTCGTCAATGATCACGAGCCCAAGCTTTTTAAACCTGACTTTTTCCTGAAAGAGTGCGTGAGTACCTATGACGAACTGAATAAAACCAGTGGATAATCCGTGATAGATTTCTCTTTTTCTTGCAGGAGAGATCCCACCTGTTAAAAGGGCTGTGTGCACTCCCATGAGCTGGGCGTATTGACGGAAGTTGTGATAGTGCTGTTCTGCAAGGATTTCAGTTGGTGCCATAAGGGCAACCTGGTAGCCGTTTTCAATGGCAATAAGTGAAGCGATAAAGGCAACGACTGTTTTTCCACATCCTACATCTCCCTGAATAAGACGATTCATGGGCAGACTACTTGCCATGTCCCTTTTTATCTCCTCTACGACCCTTTTCTGGGCATTCGTTAATTCAAAAGGAAGTTTCTTCAGGAATTCTTCAACCATTTTGCAATTTGTGTTAAATGCTATTCCTGTTTCCTTTTTTATGTTGCTCTTTCTCAGAGCAAGGGCAAGCTCAAGAAAAAAGAACTCGTCAAAGGCTATGCTCTTGTGATAGATGCTCTTTCCACTTCTTATTGCGATTATGTCGTCTTCTAGTTCTGGAAAGTGTAGTCTTTTTATAGCTATGTTAAGAGGCAAAAGCCTTTTTCTTCTTAAAATTTCCTCTGGAATAAAGTTGTCAAGATCCTCTGCGTACTTTTCAACTGCGTATCTCATAATTTTTCGCAGTTGTTTTTCTTTTATGCCTTCTATTGAGGAATAAACAGGCACGATCGTTCCTATTTCAACCTGGAGAGCCTCTTCGTCGTCCTCAGAAATGACTTTTGGATGCACCATTCCAAGAGATCTGCCTATCCTCATCACCTCACCTATTACATAGACCCTTTTTCCTTCCTTAAAAAGGCTTCTCCAGACGGGCTCTTTAAAGTGAAACCACCTCAGGGTTAAAAAACCCGTTCCGTCTGTAAGATAAACTTCAAACATCTTTTTACTTGCTCCGTACTTGATGCCGCTTTTTAATATTTCTCCCAGAACTACTGCTCTCTGTCCTTCAAAAAGCTCTCCAATGGGAATTACTCGTCTTCTGTCTTCGTAATCCCTTGGCAAGAAAAACAGGAGGTCTTCTACAGTGCGAATGCCTTTTCTCTCAAAGTACTTTGCAATCTTGGGTCCAACTCCTTTTAAGTACTGCACAGACTGCCTGAGGCGTTTTTTCATCTCTATGTAATCTTCGTAGGTGTATCTTTTTCTGAAAAAGCTCGGAGTTTCTTGAGAGAGAGACTCAGCAGGGTCTGACTTTTTGGTAAGAATTGGTCTCAAGATTTCCATCATTTTTAAAATGCGCTTTTTTTTCTCTTCAAAATCAAGGGAATCAAAGTTTTTTCCAAGCTCTTCTAAAACTGCTTTTATGTGTTCTGCTTGTTGAGGAGCTTGGTTTAACTTTGCAGATATTGCTCTTTCTACGCCTTTTGATCTTTTTAAAGCTGTAAAGTCCCTTTTTGCCTGAAATTCAAGAAACTTAAAAAAATCCTCTGCCCACTTTTCAAGCTCAGCACTCATTAAACTTCTCCGTAAGGAGTTAATACTGAATGGGAAAAAGTAGCCTTAAACATCTTTTTAAGCTCAAATGCCTGCTTGAGATTGCCGTGTTTTAATGCGCCTTTGTAAAATATTTCGTACTTCTTTTTTGCCTCTTTAAATAATATAAGCTTCATTTCAGGGGTTAAAATGGTGTTATAATTTTTAAATAATTTTATTAGAGCTTTAACCCGATAAAAGTCAAGCCCTTTTGTTGCAGAGAGCTGATCAGGACGCCCTCCACTTTTGCTGACAAGAGGTTCGTTTATTAATCCCATTGGATAAAAAAGAGATACTCTAAGCCAGAACTCGTAATCTTCACACACTGGAAAAGCTTCGTCAAAAATTCCAACCTTTTTAAAAACCTCTTTTTTTATCATTACTGTGGAGATGGAGACTACGCAGAGTTTGACTGCTCTATGAAAAAACCAGCCTTCAGCCTTTTTGTGAATTTTTTTGGGTTTTATGAGTCTGTCTCCTTTAAACCACAGCTCCTCTGTTTGAACCAAGCTAAATTCTGGATTTTTTTCAAAAAATTCAAGCTGTTTTTTTAATTTACCTGGTAAAAAGACATCGTCGCTGTCAAGAAAGGCAATGTATTCTCCTCGTGCGTGTCTTAAACCGGTGTTCCTTGCAGAGGCAGGACCTCTTCTAAAAGAATGCTTTATGTAAACGAGAGGATACTTTTTAACCAGCTCCGGGGTTTCGTCTGTAGAGGCATCGTCAACCACTATAAGCTCTAAGTCTATATCCTGAGAGAGTACGCTTTCTATTGCGTTTTTTAAAATGTAAGCCCTGTTGTAAGTAGGAATTATAACGCTTACAAGCGGAGTTTTATTTGGTTTCATTAAGTTGAGGAAGAAATTTTATCTATATCGTAAATTTTGATTCCTTTAATTCTTTTAAAATGTTCTTCGTTTAAGGTTATTATTGGAAGATTTATTTCTAAAGCTGTTGCTCCTATAAATATGTCTCTAAATTCTATTAGCTGATTGTTATTTTTTAACTCTTTATAGATTTCAGCTGAACGCTTAGCTGTTTCTAAATCTCGTTTGTGTCTTTCGGTAATAGCACCAGCATACAATTCAAAGACAGTTATAGTTGAAATAAAGCAATTTAAATCCATTTCTTTTATTTTCCATAAATACGACTTTTGTTTGTTCTTCTTTCTTAAAAACTCTATTATTATGTTAGTATCAATTAAAATGTTTCTATTTTCCATTTATTTATTTTAGGCATGCCTTCACTTGTCAAATGATCCCATATTGAAATACTTAAAAAATCTTTTTTCCAATCTTCGTTAGACTTACTTTCTTTTTGTTTCAGTTTCTTTTTTATTAGTTTAACTATTATTTCTTCAAGTTCTAACAATTCTTCTATATTCAAGTTTGAAAGTTTCTTTTCTATGTCGTTTAAAATTAAATCAAGCATCGTTCAATTTGGCATTAATTCACTTTATACTCGGCTACGAGTTCGGTGTAGTCGTCAAACCAGTGGGCTTCTGGATTACGCTTGAACACCATAAACTTGCCTGCGTTTTCCTCTTCTGCTGCTCTGTGATAGCGGAAAAAGATATGTTCGTCTGTTTTTCCAAGGATTTCTATTTTTCCTGTTTCGTGAGACATCACATATCTTACCTTTGCAGCAAGCCCTGAGACCTGAGACCTTGCCTTTTCAACTATGTCTATAGTGTCCTCTATACGGGTTGAAAACATCTTGTTTCCAACGACTGGTCTGCACTGAAAGAGATAATAAGGCACAACACCCATAAAGGAAAGTTCCTCTATAAGGGTCTTAATAGTATCAGCATCGTCGTTAATTCCTTTTAAAATTGGAGTCTGGTTGTAAGTAATCGTGCCGGTTTTTTGAACTTTAAATATGGCTTTTTTTGATACATCCGTAATTTCTTTTGGATGATTAAAGTGGGTCATGAGGTAAAGCTTTTTGCCGGTTGAGCTGTTAAACCAGTTAAATATGTCAAGAAGGTGCTCGTCCTCTAAAATTCTATAAGGATTTGACGCAGGGATTTTAGAACCAATTCTAACTATTCTTACATGCTCTATTTCTGCAAGCTCTTTTAAAATTTTCTCAAGTTTTGAAGTGCTAAGAATAAGGGGGTCTCCACCTGTAAGAAGCACATTGTTTACTTCTGGATGATTTCTTACATATTCAAGATCCTGAGATATGTCAAGGGCTATTTCCTCACCTTTGTTTATAAAAAGACGCTTCCTAAAACAGAATCTGCAATACATCGCACACACATTAGTAGTGAGTATAACCACTGTATCTTTGTACTTGTGTTCAAGCCCTCTTACTTTTATATATTTTTTTTCGTTTGAAGCATCAAGTTTTCCCCATACCTCAAGCTCAGCAAGAGACGGAATAGAAATTCTTCTTATTGGATCGTTTGCATCTTCCCAGTTTATAAGGGATAAATAATAATCATTCGTTCTAAATTCAAACTTCTTAACCACTTCTTTGAGCTCTTCTTTTTCCTCAGCAGAAAGCCCAGAAATTTGATCAAGCTTAGTGATGTAATTTATCTTCCTCTCCATTAGCACCTCCTTTGCTGATGTTAAAAAGATAAAAAAATCCCTACTGGATTATTTCTAATATACGGAATATACTTAGCGAATTTTTTCCAATTTTACCAGTCTTTGAACAAAAGTCAAATTTTTTTTCAGATTTTATTCCAGCTTATTCTTAAAAATTTCTACTTTTCTTTAATTTTCTGCTAATTTTGAAGCTTTTCCTCGTGGTGAGACTCATTTCCAACTATTAACTTAAGTGCAATGGGAGCAAGAAAGGTAGTAATGGCTACGACGAAGATTATTACTGCATACCAGGTGTCTGTATAAATGTTGGCACGCCTTCCTATTTCTGCAAATATAAGTCCTACCTCACCCCTTGGTAACATTGCAAAACCCGTTAGCACTTTCTCTTTCATAGTGCCTCTTATTAAAAATCCAGAAAACACCTTTCCAATTACGGCAATTATAAGAATTATAATTGTTAATTCCCAAAATCTCATAGATGCAAGATTAACTGCTCTTAAGTTCATCTCAATTCCAACTGCCACGAAAAATATAGGAGTAAGGGTCCAGCTAAGTGGTAAAATACTCTCTTCTATCTTTTTTCTCATGGACTTGTCAAGCTGAGCGAAAAATGTGGAGATTAAAGCCTGAGACTTTTGTAAGAGCTTTAAAATCGGTGGAGGGTTTATTTTGTATATTAAGTTAAACGAAGGGGAAAAACTTTCTGAAAACGCAAGTCCTGCAGTAAAAGCTCCAAGTATCTCCGGAGAACCAACCCTGTGAGAAAGATACGCAAATAAAAAAACAAGAGACAAAATAGTTGGTGGAATAAACTCTATAGTACCGAGTTTCCTTGAAAAAAAGTGTATGAGAT
>JAADEG010000011.1 GCA_013153525.1 Thermodesulfobacteriota bacterium | reverse complement strand
ATGATTGGAGGTGAAGCATATGCTTAATTTGCAAGGCTTTCTTAAAGATTTTGAAAAATTGATAAAACTTTACGATTTACATATTGTAAAAGAAAAAATATCTCTTTTTGAGAAAAAATATGGTAAAACCTTTTTTGAGTTTGAAAAAGAAGTACTTGCTAAAGAAGATTTTGAAAAATGGGACGATTATTTAGAATGGAAAGCTTATATAAAAAGTTTAAAATTTTACCAAACTATGCTATAACCTGCGAGGAAATTTTAAAAGAGATTGAACAGGAATTAAAACTTAAGGATTGAAAGGGCTCCCCCCATTTTTGGATATTTTGCAAGCTTAATGTGGTATCTCCCATTTGTAGCTCTTGCTGAAATTTCTTTATTCGGAAGCAATTTGGCTTATAGTTTTTTATCTTTTATTGCTTCAAGAGGGACTTTAGCTTTGGAGTGAGAGGATTATTCAATTTTTGGGGGTCACTACCAATAATTTTGAAGGATAGGAAGGATATGTGATGGTGGATATACCCGGAGTTTATTGATAGAAAGAAGATAGTTCTAATTTAAAACGGAATTTTCAAAAATTAGTTTTGATACAGAACCAATTTTCTTGATATTTCTCAAAATAGTTTTAAAATAAAACTTTATGGAGAGAATCGGTTCTGTATTAGAACATTTACAGGAAGTTGCGTATCGTCTTTATTTACACTTACCTTCCGGACTTAGACCATATTTTAAGCAGTTAAAAATAGATTCCTGTAAGGGCTTTTATTCTTCACGGACAGAGAGGGGTTGAAGAATTATATATCCTCAGGGATAAGACCTATATTTCAGGAAGGTAAATATTGTGAAAGATTAAAAAGCCCTGCTTGACAAGACAATTTTTCACGATTTACCTTTTTATTTTTCTTCTTTTCAGGAAAACTATCTTCGAGTGGTGCTAGCTTTAATTGGACATCTTTTGAATTCCTCTATTCCTACTATTAACATCACGAGAATGAGTAATCACTGGAACATTGGTAAAGAAAAACTTTATGAATTGCTTTATGTTTTGGAAAGAATTGAATTAATAAAAATTGTAAGAAAAAAGGGGAAGACTGCCCAATACACTAAAGGAGCTAAGATTTTTCTTTCAGATCCATCACTTTATTATTGTTTTAAAGGAAATATAGGTTCTGCAAGGGAGGCATTTTTGGTTATGTGTTTTTCGGAGAGATATGAAGTTTTGACAACTACAAAAGAGGAAGAAGGGGATTTTGTAATAGATGGATTAAAAGTTGAGGTGGGAGGAAAAAAAAAGTAAAAAAGCAAAGCGGATATTATATTTGCTGATGATTTAGAAGTTCCGATAGGGAAAAAGTATCCTCTTTGGGTATTAGGTTTGATTTTTTAGGTTAAAGCTATTGGGAAATAGGGCAAGGTAAATTCTGGAAGAACTTAGTGGATAGGGAGAGTATTCTTGACAAGGGAAAATTTTAATAGTTTAATGTTTTAATAGAAACAATATGTAAGAGGAATGAGTTGTGAAAAAAAGGAGAACAAAACAGTTAAATAAAAAAGTTGTATCTTTTACTCTTCCAGTAGATTTAATAGAGAGTATAAAAAAACTTGCCGGAAAAGAGAAGAAGTCTGGAAGCAAAATAGTAGAAGAACTGTTAAGAGAAAGTTTGAAAAATAAGAAAAAAAAAGAATTAGAGAAAGTTGCTATTAACTTTAAAAAATTGAAATTTTTAAAAGGTATAGTTTCTCTGGGAGGTGATGCTTTAAAAGATTCTGAGGATATATATGAGTAAAGAATTTATTTTAGTGGATACATCTTTTATTGTGGCTCTTCTCGATGCACGAGATAGTTTACATCAAAGGGCTAAAGAAATTGAAAAGGAACTTACTTTTTCGAAATTAATTTTTACAGATGTAGTTTATGCGGAAACGCTTTCAGTTTTAAGTAGAAGAATAAAAGAAAGAAGAAAGGAGAAGAGGGGAGAACTTAATTTTAACGATGCGCTCTTGGTAGTTGGAGCTAAAGAATATGGAATAGAATGGATCCTTAGTTTTGATTCTGATTTTGATGACTATTTAAAAAGAATTTATTGATAAAAAAAATCATAAAATCAAAGTATTGAAAGTGTGAAGAGGGTAGGAGGAAGGTATGGGGATGGTGGAAATACCGGAGTTTGTTGATAGGGAGAGGGAGAAGAGGGAGCTTAAGACGATTTTAAGCGGGAGACCGAATTTTGTGTATTTTGTATATGGACCGATAAACAGTGGAAAAACAGCACTTTTGATGAAGGTGGCAGAAGAGCTTGAAGAAAGTGAAAATATTATTGTTTTTTACATAAATTTTAGAGGTAGAGATGTAGAGACGATAGATGATTTAATCAAGGTGCTTTTTAGGGTTAAGAGGGGGAGAGTATCAGAGGATACGAAGGAGTTTATAAGGGAGGTATTAAAAAGCGGGGCAAAGGTTTTACACAAGTTAAAGGGGATACCGATACCGGAGAACATGTTTGATTTGCTATTCAGGAGAGCAGACAAAGTAGAGGATATATTTGCGTATTTGGAGGAATATTTTGAAGAGGTGCGAGGGGAAGGGTATCAGCCGGTGTTGATATTAGATGAGATGCAGACTATAAAGGGAGTGATAAATGCGACAGGGAGGATGGTGATAGAGAGGTTGTTTAATTTTATGATAAGATTGACGAAGGAGAAGCATTTATGCCACTCCCTATGTGCGACGAGTGATTGTTTGTTTATAGAGGATGTGTATAACAATGCAAGGCTTGAGGGAAGGGCAAAATATTTGCTTGTGGATGATTTTGATAAGGAGACAGCGTTTAGAGTGTATGAAGAGTTTGGGGTAGAGGATAAGGAGCTTGTGTGGGATTATATAGGAGGGAAGATAGGGGACATAATAAGTCTTTTTGAGGAGAAGAAGAAAGGATATAGTGAAAAGGAAGCATTAGGAGAGATGTTAGAGATTGAAGGTAGGAAAATTAAGTGGATGTTTCGGATGATAGAGGAAGGGGAGAAGGAAGGTCCGGAGGTAGAGAGCATAAAGGAAGCGTTAAAGGTGTTTTTAGACAGGGAATGGGTGAGAGAAGAAGATATAAAAGGAAGAGTATTTAAGTTTTTGATAGAGGAGAATATATTATTTTACAATCCGGTGAAGGGGACAGTTAGACCACAGAGCAGGCTTTTGTGGAAGGCAATAAAAGAGGTGCTGAATGATAAGAGCTGAGGGATAAGTTTAGTTTCTCTGCTGAGTTGATTAAAATAATTCCTTCTTTTTTACAGGGCTCTGGGAAGTCAGAATCAATAGAGATCAAGTGTTTTATTCCATAATGTTTACAGGTTGCTAACACTAAAGTATCATTTAATAATAAACCATATATTTTCTATAATTCCTTTTGTTGGAGTGCCCTTAATATATTTGAATTACTTGTTTAGGTATTGACAAAAAGGTAGAAATTCGTATATAATAAAAAACTATTACCAATTAAAAAGGAGAGCAGGTATGGTAAAAAAATTTACATTACTTATGTTTTTAATTTTATTTTTTATTTTTGGTTTTTGGGGAAGTAATAATAAAGTTAAAGCACAGGGATTTTTGGTTCAATTTATTGACGCTGATAATGACGGTTATATAAGCTTTGATTTAACGGTGATTAATCCTACTCCTAATACTTATGAAATAGGAATTAGTAATATTGGAAAATATACTCCTATCTCATTATTAACTGTACTTCCGTACTCTTATGGAGTTAGGTCTATATTTGAGTGGCCAGTTGCTATAGGTAAATCTTTAACTTATGATATGTATATATACAATGGCACTAACTACTTTTGGACTTCTTTAGGAACTGCTAACGGATATGCAAATTCTACTCCTTATGGAAGTTATCTTCAACTTAATTGGTTACCCAGTGGTATTCCCGTTTTTGGAGTAATTTCTAATAGTACTTCCCCTGGAGATGCCTTTAAAGTGGTTCCCGTACCTTTATCTTCTTCAATGTGGTTTTTAATAGGTGGTTTAACTTTAATCGGAATTTTAGGTATAACTCGCAAAAAAATTGGTATCTGTTAAAGAACGATTTATAAATTTTAAAAAATTTTAGTAAAAAGACTTGACAAAATTTAAAATTGTTATAATAATGAAATATTAAACTATACAAAGGGGGACTGAGATGTTAAGAGCTTTAAAGTTTTTAGTCTTAACTGTATTTTGTATAGGTTTAATGTTAGGAATGGCAAATGCTCAAGGGTTTTTAGTAAAGTTTATAGATGCTAATGGTGATGGACAAATTAATTTTGTGGTAAACGCTTTTAGTTTTGCGTCTCAAAATTACTACTTAGGTGTGGGTACCCCTAATACTTACACTTCTTCTCTTCAACTTTTAACTATTCCAGCAGCAACTTATAATCCTACTACTGGTGTTTTTACTCCAGGTTATAATGCTACAAATGTTTCTTGGACAGGAACTTCTTTGCTTTACGATGTTTATTTATCTGACGGAGCAAAGTATTACTGGACTTCCTTAGGAACAGCATCTGGTGCATCTACGGGATCTTCTCTTACTATTGAATGGTTCTCTGCATCTGCAATACCTGTATTTACTTACTCTATTTCTACCACTGGAGATGCATTTCAGGTAGTACCGGTTCCTATTTCTTCAAGTATTTGGTTGATGGGATTTGGGCTTTTAGGAATTTTAGCTTTTTGTGTAGTTCGTAGAAGATTAGTAACTTGTAATTAATAAAATTAATGATTAAAAAATTGGCTTTATTTGGAATTTTTTCTTTAGTTTTGGTTTGGAGAATTGGAGACTTTTGGGGAGAATTTTTAAATAGAAATTTCCACATTACTTACGATAATTTTGTAATTAAAGGCATAAAAGCAGAAGTTATTCAAATAATAGTTATATTAATTCTTTGTTATTGGTGGATGTTTTGTTTGAAAAATATTTTTTTGAATTTAACTAAGGATTAAAATTTTTTTCCCAATGCCAAGCAGTTTTAATTATAAACTCAAGATCATCGTAACGAGGAGACCAGTGTAATTTTTCTTTTATCTTTGAACTATCTGCTACGAGAATAGCTGGATCTCCGGGTCTTCTTGGGGCTTCCACTACTTTAAAGTCAATACCTGTTACTTTTTTTACCATGCTTATTACTTCTTTTACTGAAAATCCTCTTCCGTAGCCACAATTTAATACATCACTTTCTCCCCCATCCAGAAGATACTCAAGAGCTATTATGTGAGCTTCGGCTAAGTCTGTAACATGTATGTAATCTCTTATACAAGTACCATCAGGAGTAGGATAATCCGTTCCATATATTTCAAGTTTATCAAATTCTCCTTTAGCTGTTTTTAATGCTCTAATTATTAAATGGGTAGTTTTAGGATAGGCAAAACCTATTTTTCCCTCTGGATCAGCTCCTGCAACATTAAAATACCTTAAAGATACATATTTAAATTCGCTTCCAGAATTTGCTAAGTCTCTAAGAATTCTTTCTACAGTAGCCTTGGTTTCTCCATAAGGATTAATAGGATTTAATGGCTCGGTTTCAGGAATGGGAATTTTTTTAGGGATGCCGTAAACCGCAGCAGAAGAAGAAAATATAAACTTTTTAACTTTACATTCTTCCATTACTTCTAAAAGGTTGATGGTGTTTATTACATTATTTCTATAATATTTTAGAGGATACTTAACACTTTCTGGTACTACTATAGAAGCTGCAAAGTGAATAACTGCTTCGGGCTTGAATTCTAAGAAAACTTTTTTTAAAGTTTCTTTGTCAGCAAGATCAGCCTTTATTAATTTGCCGTAAAGAACTGCCCATTCGTGTCCTGTTGACAAGTTATCGTAAACGAGCACATCGTAACCTTTTTCTCCGAGAAGCTTGACAACATGAGAACCTATGTAACCTGCTCCACCTGTAACGAAAACTTTCGTCATATTGTCGTGAAATTTTAATACACTTTTTTTCTTTGTAAATAGAAAATTTAAAATTCAATTTTAAAGTTAAAGATTTTTTATATTTAACAAAAAATAACATATATAATAATTCTTTTACACAATACTTTACATTACCATTCAATAGGATATAATATTGGGGTTGATAAATATAATGATTTGAAAAAAGTTTTTAAAAAACTACAAATATGCAAAAGAAAAAAGCTTTTTTGTGGTTATTATTTCTTTTTTGTATTATTGTTATTACTTATTTTCCTGTATTAAAAAAACTTTTTCACAGGTGGACCCAAGAAAATAATAGTTATTGTTTCTTTGTTCCTTTAATATTTTTGTTTCTTTGCTGGACAAAAAGGAAGACATTTGACTTTACTTCTTTTTCTGTAAGTTGTTGGGGTTTAATCGTATTAATATTAGCTATAACTTTAAGTCTCGTAGGAAGCATTTCTTCTCTTGAAACACTTCTTTACTTGGGTTTATACTTGGTGATTTTGGCATTAGGAATTACTTTATACGGAAAAAGAACAAAACACCTAATTTTTCCTTTTTTTATTTTATTTTTTATAATACCTTTACCTCCTTTTATTAATCGTCTGTTAACTTTTAAACTTCAACTTATAACTTCTTCTCTTGCAGTGATTTTAATGAAGTTAAGTGGTTTAAGAGTTTTTCAGGAAGGTAACATCATTAACATTGGGGCAACCCAGCTTCAAATAGCAGAAGCTTGTAGTGGTTTAAGATACTTTATGCCTATGATTTTGTTAGACTTATTAATAGGATATTTCTTTCTTCGTAAATTTTGGACGCGTTTTTTTCTTTTCGGATTAGTTCCTTTGATTTGTGTATTAGCTAATGCTTTAAGGGTCTATATTTTAGCAATTTTTTATGTTTCTGGTCACGCTTCGTTGGCACGAGGATTTTTCCATTATTTTACGGGTTGGCTCGTATTTATGGTAGCAATTTTGATTTTAACTTTTTTAGCACTTATTTTTAGAAAGTGGGAAAAAGAAGAAGTAGAAAACGAAGAAGCTTTAAAAGAAAGTTCTTTAAACTGGCAATTTAAAAAAGGATGCGTCTTTCTTTTTTGTTTAATCTTAATAATCGGAAGCATAGGTTTGTATTACTTTCCTCAAACTTTTTTTATACCTAAAAAAGTAAATCTTGCAAGATTTCCATTACAAATAGACGGATGGTACGGAGAAAAACTCAAACTTTCCAATAAAATATTAAAATCGCTTTGGGCAGATGATTATGTATATAATGTTTATGTTCAAAAAAATTTTCCTGGAGCAATTTATGTACTGATACCTTATTACAAGTATCAAACAGCTTGGCATACTGCTCATACTCCACAAACATGCCTTTTAGGAGGAGGTTGGTTTATCGTTAAGTCAGGAAAGTGGAACCTTAAAGTATCTTCTAAAAAAGTTATACCGATAAAGTATATGTGGTTATCTAAAAATAACGAATACATGTTAGCAACTTACTTTTTTTTTGAAAGGGGGAGGGTAATAATAAGCCCTTGGTGGCACAAATTTTACTTATTGTGGGACGGGATTACTCGTAGAAGAACGGATGGGGCTTTAATAAGGGTAGAGATGTTTTTAAGAGGCTATGTATCTCCTCACGCAGCAGAAGCCCGATTAAAAGACTTCTTAATAGCTCTTTGGCCAATATTAAATAAGTTTATTTAAAATTTAAGAAGTTTTAAAAAAGGAATAAAAAATGTTTCAGCAACAGGTCAGAGTAATAAACAATATTCTAATGTTTTTAGACGCTTTGTGTATCTTTGTAGCAGGATACTTAGCTTATGCTTTAAGATACTTTTTTTCTAACAAACATTGGAACATAGAAACGGATTTGTTTTTGTTTTCGGTTGTGTTGGTAATTATAGTAAATAACTATGTAATGGGAAGAGTAGGACTGTACAGTGATAGACGCCCACCTAATTATTTTTACATATTTATTTCCGTATTTAAAGCCATTGTAATTGACTTTTTAATCCTTGGAGCCACTATTTTTATTCTTAAAAAAATGCACTATTCTCGTGCTTTTTTCGTATATTTTGCTGCTTTTTCTTATTCGTTTATCGTTTTAGAAAGGATTTTAGTGCAGTTTTACCTTGACAAAATTGCTCATAATAGATTACACGCAAGAAACCTCATCGTAGTAGGAGACGAAAACAGAGGGAAGATAGTAGCTGAGGCATTAGAAAAACAATTAAGTTGGGGACACAGAATTCTTGGTCGTTTAACCTTAGAAAAAGATGGTTCTTCTCAAGGAGATGTTATTGGTACTTTAGAAGACTTGCGTGAGGTCCTCATAAAGTATCCTGTAGATGAGGTAGTTTTTGCTATAGGTGGACAAAAAGACATAAAACTTTCAAAGTACTTAGATTTGTGCAGAAAAATGGGAGTGGAAGCTCGTATTCTTCCAGCTTTATGGAGTCCGGAAAGTCCTGCGGTTCACGCAGAAACCATTCAAGGAGTTCCGTTCCTTACTATAGGAACTTATCAAATAGACGCCACCGGACTACTGTATAAAAGAATATTGGATGTTATAGGAGGATTAGTAGGAACTTTCTTATTCTTTTTGATGTATCCTTTTGTAGCAATTGCTATTAAGTTAGATTCTCCAGGACCTGTACTTTTTAAACAAAAGAGAATGGGGCAACACGGAAGAGTTTTTACGCTTTACAAGTTTCGCACTATGTATGTAGATGCAGAAGAAAGAAAAAAGGAACTTATGCAGAAAAACATAATGAAAGGACCTATGTTTAAAATGGAAAACGATCCAAGAATAACTCGCGTGGGACGATTTTTGCGTAAAACTTCCTTGGACGAATTTCCACAATTTATAAATGTATTAAAAGGAGAAATGAGTCTCGTAGGAACGAGACCTCCGACTTTAGAAGAAGTGGAAAAGTACGAACTTTGGCATTGGCGAAGGTTGACTCTTAAGCCAGGTATTACGGGTCTATGGCAAATTTCAGGACGCAATAAAATTACAGACTTTGATAAAATCGTAGAATTGGATTGCAAGTACTTAGAAAATTGGAAGTTTAGAGATGACATAAAAATAATTTTAAAAACTATATGGATCGTATTAACTCGTAAGGGGGCTTTATGAGACTAAAAAAGTACATTTTATTAATTTGTTGCGTTTTCTTAGTGTTTAGTTGTGGAGGTAATCCAGTAGAAAAAAGTAAAAAGTTTGTTTCACAAGGAGAAAAATTTCTTTCCCAAGGGGATTATAAAAGGGCTATTATGGAATTTAAAAGCGCAATTCAAGTAGATCCAAATTATCCTTTAAGTTATTATTACTTAGCCCTTGCATATTTAAAAGAAGGAAACTTACAAGGGGCTTATGGTGCTTTATACCGCGTGATTAGTATTAAACCAGACTTCATTAAAGCACGAATTCTTCTTGGGCAAGTTTACCTTTTAGTTAATCAACCAGAACAAGCTTTAAAAGAGGCAGAATATGTGTTAAAGAAAGATCCTGAAAATGTAGAAGCACTGTTATTAAAAGCAAAGGCTTTTATTCAAAAACGAAAGGTTGAAGAAGCAAAGAAAATTTTAAGTATTTTAAAAAGTAAACACCCTTCTTTATTTCTTCCTGGATTTATGTTAGCAGAAATATATTATAAAGAAAAAAATTATAAAAAAGCTGAGGAATGTTTAAGAAACTTACTAAAAAGCTATCCTAAGGACGAGAATGTAATGTTTTTCTTAGGTAAGGTATTAGAAAAAGAAGGGAAACTGAAAGAAGCAGGAGATTTATACGAATTTTTAGCAAATCATTATCCTGAAAAAAAAGTTTTTCAAATCTATTTAATTCAGTTTTACGAACGCTTAAAAGAGTTTAAAAAAGCAAAGGACTTGTTAAAACGCCTTCTTTACGAACATCCTAAGGAGGAAGATTTTTACATTTTGTTAGCTAACCTTTATTCGCGTACGAATGAAAGAAAAAAGTTCGTAGAGACGCTAAAAGCAGGTATTAAGGAAATACCTGATAGTTTTCCTTTAGTAAAACTTTTGGCAAAGTATTACTTTGCTAACGGTAAAAAAGAAGAAGCTTATGCTTTGTTAGAAAGTTACATCAAGCACGAAGAAACTTTTAAGGCTGATAAAGCACGATTATTAGAAGCTTTATTTTTCTTAAAAGAGGGAAAAGTTGACTTAGCCTTAAAAAAGATAGACGAGGTTTTACAAAACAATCCTAACAACATTCAAGCTTTGTTTTTAAAAGGGAGCTTACTTTTACAAAAAGGTGATTTCGTAGGAGCAGTTTCTCAGTGTCGTTTAATATTAAAAAACGAACCCAATAATGTTGATGCAATGCTTCTTTTAGCAAAAGCTTATTTAAAAAACGGAGACTTAGCATTAGCTGAAGATACTTACAAAAAAATTTTAGGTCTTTATCCAAAGAATAAAGAAGCATATGTAGGACTCGTAAATGTTTATATAAAAGAAAAAAAATTTGATCTTGCTAAGTTGCAGGTTGAAAACTTATTTAATCTTTATCCAAATGACCTTCAAACTTTGGAAACAGTCGTTAGACTTTACATTGCTCAAAAAAGGTGGAAAGAAATTATGAACTTATTAGAAAATCAAATAAAGGCGTATCCCAAAAATCCTACATTTAAATTTCTTCTTGGAGAAGTATTTTTAGCTCAAAAAAAATACGAAATTGCGCAAAAGTATTTTGATCAAGCAATAAGTCTTTCCTCTGAAAATCCTTACATAATTTCTAAGGTTGCGTATTTGTTGGTTAAAGCAGGAAAAATAAAAAAGGCTATTTTTTATTACAAAAAACTCGTAAGTGCAAATTTTCAATTTCCTTTAACGAACTTTTTGTTAGCTCAATTATACGAAGAAGTAGGAGATTATAAAAAAGCCGAACGAATTTACAAAGAGGTTATTAAAAAGAATCCCAAGAACATAATTGCTATTAACAACTTAGCTTTTTGTTTAGCTGAACATGATCCTACTCCTAAAAATCTTACTGAAGCAGAAAAGTTAATCAGTCCGTGGTTAAAAGTATATCCTAATCAGCCTCAGCTTACTGACACTATGGCATGGATTAAGTACAAAAAAGGAGAATACAAAAAAGCATACGAACTACTTGAATCTTTAATTTTAAATGATAAAATTCAAAAAGATCCGATAATCTTTTATCACTTGGGTATGATTTGTTACAAGTTAAATAAAAAAGACGAAGCTTTAAGTTACTTAAAAAAAGCTCTTGAAACCGAGCAGGTCTTTTCAGGAAGGAAACAAGCAGAAAAGGTCTATCAACAGTTGATAAAAGAAAGTGAAAAATAAATTTTCAAGGAGTGAGAAAATGAAGAAATTGTTAACTCTGCTTATTTTGTTTGTTTTTGTTTTTCCTTTTAGTATATCTGCTAAAAAGGTTAATAAAAACATCCCCTATTATACAATAGGTCCAGGAGATGTATTAGAAATTTCCGTATGGCAAGACGAAAGGCTTGACAAAAAGGTAGTAGTGCCTCCTGACGGAGTTATTTCTTATCCATTAATTGGAGACATTAATGTAAAAGGACTTACCGTTGCAGACTTAAGAAGAGTTATTACTCAGCGATTGAAGTCTTACATTCCAGATGCCATCGTAACCGTTATGCTTCTTGAAATAAATAGTTTGAAAGCGTATGTTATAGGAAAGGTAAATCGTCCTGGTGAATATCCTATTGGATTAAACACGAATGTAATGCAAATATTAGCAATGGCAGGTGGTTTTACTCCTTTTGCCTCTCCAGACAAAATTATTATTTTGCGTAAAAAAGACGGAAAATTAATAAAAATTCCTTTCAATTACGACGAAGTCGTAAAGGGAAAAAACTTGCAACAGGTTATCACTTTAAAAAGAGGAGATGTCGTTGTGGTGCCTTAAAAAAGTCTTGTTTTTCACTGTTTTTCTTGTTACTTTAGTTTTGACCTTTCCTGCGTTTGCTTCCGAAACTTATTTTTCTTCGTATTTGAAGTTAAAAGGAGGTTACGATAGTAATATAGCTTTTACTTATTACAATCCAGAAGAAGACTTTATAGCAGTAGTTTCTCCTTTTTTTTACTTAAACTATAAAACGAGCCGAACTGCGTGTTATTCTAAAGTTGGCTTAGATTTTTACGAATACGCTAAACATACTAAATTAAACACCGTAAATCAGTACTACGAAGTTAAAGGAGATTACTTGTTAAAAGAAAACTTAAAAGTTTATGGAAAAGCTTCGTTTATAAAAGATACTACTCTTCAATCCGAATTGCAAGAAACAGGAATAGTTCATGTTAGAGAAGGACGAAAGAGGTATAATTTAACCTTAGGGAGTGAGTATTTTATTGACGAGCTTAATCAATTAAGCTTGGAGATTTCTGGAGCAAGAACCGAATACGCGTGGAAGTATTATGTAGATTACAATACGATTAATGTTTCTACGAAATTACAACATCAAATGAAAACCCAAAGAGACTTTTTAATATTTAATCTTTACTACACCAATACTAATTCAGAAGCAAGTAAAGTAAATCAAAGCGGATTTATTATAGGGTGGAAGCACTTGCTTTCAGAAACTACGAATTTCGTCATTTCTGGTGGGGCGTGTTACAGTATAATGAATTACTATGTTTATTATCAAAGCATTATTTTTAACTCTTCAGTGTGGCCGCCTTTCCAAGTAATAATTGTTAAAAAAAGACAAACAGACAAAGAGTGGAATTACCTGTTTAACTTTTCCATACAAAAACAAGAGGAAAAACTTAGCTACTCCTTAGGAGGAAATCACAATTTGATTTACAGTTCTTTTGGAGAAACCGTTAAAAGAACGCTATTTTTTGGAAAAATTTCTTATAAGTGGACTCCTCGTCTGTCGTCTTTGTTTTCTTTAAATTACTACATTACTTATTCTGAAGGAAGAATTTATAAAGAAGACAATAGGTATGTTACTTTTCGTTCACGAGTAAGGTACGCTTTAAGAAAAAATTGTTTTTTTGAGTTTCTTTATTCTTACTCCTACTTTGATAATAGGGTTAGAAATCACATCTTTGACCGTAATCAAGTGTGGTTAATTTTAACCTTCCAATTTGGCAAACCTCCAGCAACAGAGTACAAAACTTTTTAAAAATAAAAATTGAGTTATAATAGTATGGTTCAGAAAATTTTTAAAAATTAAGGGAGGAACTTAATGAAACAAGGACAAGACATAAGGGACTTATTAAAGATATTTAAACGCCGTAAAAAGGCTTTTTTAATACCTTTTATAACGATTTTTTCAATAATTACTTTAATAGCTTTTCTTTTGCCTCCTATCTACGAGGCTACTACTACCATATTAATAGAGGAACAACAAATTCCTCCAGATTATGTAAAAAGTACGGTTACTGGATATGTAGAACAGCGTTTGCAGATGATTACTCAACAAATAATGAGCTATTCCAATCTTTTAAAGATCATAAAAGAATTCAACCTTTATCCAGAAATGAGAAAGAAGTATCCTATAGAAGAAGTTATAGACAAAATGCGCGACGACATAAAGCTGGAAACTATAAATGCAGAAACTCCCGAAATAAGAGGAGGAAAGCCGGTTTCAGTAACTATAGCTTTTACTTTGTCTTATCAAGGAAAAGATCCCGTTAAAGTGCAGAAAGTTACTAATGCTTTAGCTTCTTTATATCTTGAGTATAACCTCAAGTCTCGTGAAGAGCAGGCTACAAGTACTACTAAGTTTCTTGAAAAAGAGTGTAACGAGCTTAAAAAACACTTAAAAGAACTTGAAAATAAGATAAGTAAGTTTAAACAGGAACACATTGGAGAACTTCCAGAGTTTGCTACTATAGACCTTCAAACTATAGAAAGATTGGAAAGAGAGTTAGACGATATTGATGCTCAGATAAGCTCTTTAAAGCAACAAAAAGTTTATTTAGAAGGACAACTCGCTCTCGTAAATCCTATTGCTCCAGTAAATACTGCTGGAGGAAAAGTTATACTTTCTCCAATTGAGAGGTTAAAGTACCTTGAGTTACAGTTAATAAATCTTAAAGCTACATTGTCACCCAATCACCCTGATGTTAAAAAGCTTGAAAGAGAAATAAAAGCACTTAAGGCTCAACTCGGAAATGTAGATGACATTCAGGAAAAAATAGAGGAATTACACCAATTTGAGCAGGAATTAGCAGATCTTAAGTCTCGTTTAGGACCTAAGCATCCAGATGTTATTAAACTTACTAAAAAAATAGAAATTTTAAAAAACGAAATTTCAAAGTCAAATTCTACTAATAATCAAACTGTAAATACGAATTCTACTTCAACATCCACCCTCACAGAGCCTGATAATCCAGCTTACATAAACCTTCTTACTCAAATTTCGTCTATAGATGTTCAAATTAAAAGCCTTGAGCAAAGGAAAGAAGAAATTAAAAAGAGAATAGAAGAATATCAGAAGAAGCTGGAAAAAATACCTATAGTTGAAAAGACTTACAATTTACTTTTAAGTGATTACGAAAATACCCGTCGTAAGTACAACGAACTTATGGATAAGCTAATAGAAGCTAAGATTGCTCAAGAGCTTGAGGAATCTCAACACGGAGAAAGATTCGTTATAATAGATCCTGCTCAAGTACCCCAGGAACCGTGTAAGCCTAAGCGTTTAGCAATTATACTAATAGGTTTTGTTTTAGCCTTAGGTGCGGGGATTGCTTCAGTAGCGTTTATGGAGTACATAGATCATTCTATCAAAACCCCCGAAGAAGTACAAGAATTAATAAATGTTCCTCTGTACATAACTATTCCTTACATTGAAACAGAAGAAGAGAAGAAAAAAAGGAAAAGAAAGCGCTTGTTGATTACCTTATTTATAATACTTCTTGGAATAACGGGCTTGGTCTTAATTCACTTGTTTGTAATGCCCTTGGATGTACTTTGGCTTAAAATTGAACGCAAAGTATCACAACTTTTTACTTAGGAGTTAAGGTATGGACAAAATTAAAAAAGCTTTAGAAAAAGTAGAAAAAATGGAAGAAAACGCACAAGTGAAAGGTGCTGTTTCTTCTCAAAAGTTGACTAAAGAATTAGTACCTATATATACGAAAACACGCGTCGTTCCTATAGACGAGGAAGTACTTTTAAAAAACAAAATATACAGCTACTTTCCTGATAATCCTTTAACTGAACAATTAAGAATATTAAGAACCAAAATAATAAATAAGTTGGAAAAACTTAACGGTAATACCATTTTAATTACGAGTGCTCGTCCAGGAGAAGGAAAAACTTTAATTTCCATTAACTTAGCGATTAGTATAGCTCAAAAATACGACAGAACCGTGCTCTTGGTTGATTCAAACTTAAAAAATCCAATGGTTCACACTTACTTAGGAATTCAGGTTGACAAAGGGTTGTCAGATGTATTACTTGGTGAAGCTCACATTCATGAGGTTTTAATTAATCCTTCTATACCGAGGTTTATAATAATGCCCGCCGGAAAAAAAGTAGTAGGATCTGCAGAACTACTAAATTCTCCTTCAGCTGAAGTTATTTTTCACGAAATAAAAACTCGTTATCCAGAAAGATTAATAATTTTTGACTCTCCCTCAGTACTTACTTGTGCTGATCCTTTAGTTCTTGCTGATTATGCAGATGCCGTTTTGATGGTAATAGAAGCTGAAAAAACTCCTGCTGAAGACATTGAAGAAGCTGTTAAGCTACTTCAAGAAAAACCACTGATAGGAGTCGTTTTAAATAAAGTTAGAGAATAGTAAACTCTATGTACATCAAATTTTACGGGCTTCAGAAAAAACCTTTTTCTCTTTCTCCTGATCCAGATTGTCTTTTTATGAGTCCTAAACACGAAAAAATATATGTACACCTTAAGTATGCAATTTTTGAAAATAAAAACTTCGTAGTAATTACTGGTGAAATAGGTTCTGGAAAGACCACTTTAATAAATTTCCTATTAAGACAAATTAAAGAACCTTACAAAGTAGTGTACATTCGTAATACTTTAGTTTCTCCAACTCAATTTCTTAAACTGATTTGTCAGGACTTAAACATTCCTGTAGAAGGACTTGATAAACCTAAGATTCTATCTGCTCTAAGGGATTATTTGTTAAAAGAGTACAGAACTAATCGTAGAATTATTTTAATTATAGATGAAGCTCAAAACCTTTCATTTCAAACCCTGGAAGAAATTCGTCTCATATCAAACCTTGAAACAGAAAAAGAACCTCTTTGGCAAATAATTCTCGTAGGGCAACCAGAATTAAAGAAAAAATTGCAACATCCGTCTTTAAAACAATTCGTTCAAAGAATAACCGTGTATTGCCACTTAGAACCTTTAAATAAAGAAGAAACTTTTGAGTACATTAAACATCGTTTAAGAATAGCTGGAGCTAAAAACTTGGACATATTTACGAAAGACGCGATGGAAGCAATATATCGTTATTCTAAAGGGATTCCCAGATTGATAAACATTTTGTGTGACACTGCTTTAGTTTACGGATTTGCTGATGAATTGTCTTTTATAGACGAAAAAGTCGTAGAAAGCGTGGTAGAGGATCGTAAAAAAGAAGGACTTTTTTTTGAAAAAGAAGAAACCGAAGAGGTAGTTAGCCATCCTAAACAGTTACCAACGAGTTCTATTTCTAATACGAGCGTTGAAGAATTAAAAAAACAAATAACTCACTTAGAAAATAGACTAAATTCCGTTGAAACCATAGTAAAAAACTTTTCAGAACAATTAGAAGTTTACAAAGCACTCCAACAGGATCTTAGAAATTTAGTAGAAGTACTCGTTAAGTATTTTGAAAAGAAAAGTTAACACTAAGATGAATCGTTAGATCCTTCTTCGTTTGTTACTTCTGAATTAGAAGAACTTACTTCTTCTTCAAGAGCTCCTGTTTTAGCTGCTTCCATTACTTCGTCAAATTCGTCTCCTAATTCACTACCAAATTCAGCTCCCATTTTTTCCATAAATTTTTTCATCGTTTTTTCGTTTGCAGAGTCCAGGTCTCCAAAACTACTTTCGTCAGTAAATTTTTCAAGTCTTCTTTCAAGAGAAACCTTTACTTTAACGCGAGAAATGAGTTTTTCTACTTTTTTTGAACCGCACCACTTACAATAAGGAACGAAAAGATTTTCGTTAAATACCAAGTGTTCAGAAACCTTACCACAACTTAAACACTTGTATTCGTAAATAGGCATACTTTAATTTTAACACGATTTATTTAATTTTTCAATAAATTTAAACTTAGTGATTAGGGTCACAGATTTTAAAAGTGATTTATGTATAATATCTTAATGTAATTAACAAAGGCTCTCCTCATCCTGCCCTACAAATTCATCTCAATCTCAAACCGGGGGAGGTTTTCCTCCCCTGTCCTTTGGTGGTATAATATTAGGAGAAAACATTATTTTTTAAATTACGGAGATAAAGATATTAAAAAATTTTTTTCTCAAATTATTGAAAATGGCAAAAAAATTATAAAGATAAATTAATAAATTACTATTTTGTGGAGGGTGGGGTATGCGAATACGCACCAAAGTTAAATATTTGTATGCTCTACTCATCATATTAATAGCTGTTCTTAGTGCTACTGGAATCTATGGAATTCATAAAATGAATACAGTCCTTCGCAGAACCGAAAAGTGGGGGCAAATTGACATGGTTATGAACGAGGACATTATTCAGAAAATGATATACCTTAGAGAAGATGTAGCCTTTTTCTTTGAAAATAAGGTAACTAAAGACAAACTCGTAAAAGAAATAGATACTTTGCTTAATGGATTTAATGAGTGGATAGGGCTTGCTTCCAGCGTGCAAGATAAAAAGGTACTTCTTAAAAAAGCAGAATTATTAAAAGCTCAACTTTTAAAGTTAAGAGACATTATTTATTCAATTACTCAAAATTCTACAGAAAAAGAAGCACAGGTGGAAAAAGTTGTTAAAAAAGCCTTAGCTATTTCTCATGACATAATGGACAACATAATTGATCCCCACAAAGCTCAACTTGCAAAATACGCTTCAATATTGGACAAAGAGGTAATAATTACTATTCTTGCTGTAACTCTTTTCGTTGGAGCAATTGGTATCGGTGCTCCTGCATTAATAATTAACAAGTTTTTGAAGTTTCTTGATTCTATAGTTGACTTCGCATTCAAACTTAGAAAAGGAGATCTCGGAGTTTCTCTTAAGTTGGATAAAAAAGTAAATTGTTCTGAAGTTCTGAATTGTGGACACACGATTTGTCCGGTTTATGGAAAAGAAACTGCTTGCTGGGTTAAAGTAGGAAGTTTTTCTAATAAACCCGTTTGTCCTAAGGTTCTTGCTGGTGAAGACTGCAGAAATTGTGAAGCTTATAAACTTGCAAAGTGTGACGAAATAGACGAAGTAAGTAGTAGCCTTAACGCTGCAGTAATAGAACTTAAGGAAAGAGCTGAAGTTGCTCAGGCAATGGCAAATTACGACATCTCAAGAGATGTTAATATAGTCTCTGAAAAAGATACTCTTGGAATAGCCTTAAAAACCATGCAAGAAGCCTTAAATAACATAATGAGAAGTATAAGAGACCTAACTCACAGAGTGGTAAACAGCAGTGAACAAATCTCAGAAAATAGTGAACACATTTCTCAATCTGTAAGTGAGGTTGCAAGATCTCTTGAAGAAATTACCAGAGAATCCAACGAAATTTTGAGCCGTGCAGAGGAAAGTAGTAAAACTGCAAAACAAACTCAGGAAGAAGCAGTAAAAGCAAAAGAAGTTTCTAATAAAGGAATGGAGCAGATGCAGGAATTGATAAAAGCTATGAAAGAAATCCAAACCTCAAGTGAAGAGATTTCAGGAATTATGAAGACCTTGGACGAAATTTCTGAACAGATCAACTTACTTGCTCTTAATGCAAGTATTGAAGCAGCAAGAGCAGGTGAACACGGAAAAGGATTTGCAGTTGTTGCTGAAGAAGTTAGAAAACTTGCCGTAAAAAGTGCAGAGGCTTCCCAGCACACATCACAATTGATAGCAGAAGCTATGGAAAAAGTCAAAAACGGCGTTGAACTTGCTGATAGAACTCGCGAAGTCCTTAAAAACATTAAAGAAGCTAACGAAACAGTGGTTACTCATGTTGACAAAATAGTAGAGTTTGACGAACAACAAAAGCTCGCTATAGAAACTATAAACGAAGCTCTATCTAAGATAGACGAAATAGTCCAGAGTAACGCAGGCAGTGCAGAGCAATTTAGTTATGCAGCAAAAGAACTCTTAAAAGTCGCAGAAAGCCTTCAAGAAATCGTAGATAGATTTAAACTTAAAGAGTCTTAATGTACTCTTCTATTTCTTCAGAAAGATCTATAGGTCCCTCAGAAGGAGGGACCTCCACCCTGCCCTCAGCTACTGCTTTTAAAGTAAAAATAATAAGCGGGATTTCTCTTTTAAGCTCCTCCTCACGAATTTTTTGAAAAAGAGGGAATTTTTCTCCGTAAAGTTTTTTAACTCCTGATAGGTGATGTTTTAATAACAAAGGTTCTGCTTCTTGCCACAGTTTTTCAAACTCTTCAGATCTTATGTTTATCCTAAAGAAACTTACCGCAGGACCTTCGTCAAGCTCTGGAGTAACGAGGTGCATCATTGCTCCTGTTTCTGCAGATCTTGCACTTATTAATTGCCACATCACATCTTCCCAGGCGCCCTTTGGTCCTCCTGGAAGAGCTGGATGCAGGTTTATAAGCTTTAGCTTTTTGCAAAACTCCTCTGAAACTATCCACATGTAACCTGCAAGAATACAAAAGTCCGTTTCTTCAAGAAGCTCCATTACCTTTTCGTGGAATTCTATCCTCCACTTTTCTTTGTCCTTGGCTCTTAACTCAGGCTTAAACCTTAGAGCAGAAAACTTTATAACCTTGATTTTTTCCTCCTTGCAAAACTCAATTATTTGTCTGGCAAATTCTCCTTCGTCTTCCTCTCTGCTTAAAAACACATACTTAAGCTCAAGAGGTATAAAACCACTTTTAATTTTTTCGTAAACCTTTACCAAAAGCTCTACAGCTGCTTCGTCTCTTGCACTCGTTAACCAACCAAGTGTTTTAAAACTCATAAGCCTCACCTCCTATAAATTCCCACGGCTTGGGTACAAAGTATTTGTAAAACTGATAAATTGCGTATCTATCAGTCATTCCAGAAATGTAATCAGCTATTAGCCTTTCCTCTGGTTCTTCAGGAAAAAGTTCTTTACTTTTTCTTAAGTACTCTATCTCGTAAAAGTTTTTAGAATAAAATTCAAAAAGTGCTGAAAGAATGCTTTTTGCTTTTTCAAACTCCTTTCTCACTTTTCTGCAAAAATAAACCCTTTCAAACAAAAAGTCTCTAAGCAAATTAAGTGCTTCAAAAACCTCGTCTTCCATTTGGATTTCTTCCAAATTTGTTTTAATACTTTGCCTAATTACACTCGTAACTAAGGTATTAATCCTTTGAGAATGGGTTGAACCAAGAACTTTAATCACTTTTTGAGGCAGATCTTCCAATCTTATTAAACCAGCTCTTATTGCATCGTCTATGTCGTGATTAACATAAGCTATAACATCAGACACTCTTACCACCTGTGCTTCAAGAGTTGCAGGCTGATTTTCTTTGTCAAAAATGGGTCCTTTACCTTTTGAATGTTTCAAAATTCCATCTCTTACCTCAAAAGTAAGGTTTAGACCTCTACCTTCTTTTTCAAGCTTATCCACGACTCTGAGACTTTGTTCACTATGGCTAAAACCATTAGGTAAAAGTTCGTTTAATACCTCTTCACCTGCGTGTCCAAACGGAGTATGTCCAAGGTCGTGTCCCAAAGCAATTGCCTCTGTAAGGTCTTCGTTAAGTCTTAAAGCCCTTGCAATCGTTCTTGCTATTTGAGAAACTTCCAAGGTATGAGTTAACCTCGTTCTATAGTGATCTCCTTTTGGTGCAAGAAAAACCTGAGTCTTATGCTTAAGCCTTCTAAATGCCTTACTGTGGATTATTCTATCTCTATCCCTTTCAAAACAGGTTCTTATCTCACACTCAGGCTCTGGATGAAGTCTGCCTCTGGAATTTTTAGACTTTACTGCTTTTTCGTTAAGGAGTTTCTCCTCAAGCTCTTCTTTTTGTTTACGAATGCAGAACTCATTTAACATCTTCTATTTTTATCTCAAGAGAATTGTTAAAAAAGTTGACGAAAGGTGTACCTGCGATGAGCCTTATTTCTGGATCAAGAATTTTGTTAAAACCAATAGCTTTAATACTATTCCCAGCCCAGGAAAGCAATAGTTTTGTGTGTTTGTCTTTTAATATTTGATAATTTTTGACTTCAAAGTTTTTAATAAGTAACAAAGGAGGCTTGTGTGCTTCCCCATAAGGATGGAGTTGGTGTAAGGCATAGATGTTTTCTTCGTGTAAAAGCTCGTTTAAAGTTGCTTCTGCGTCAATGTAAAGGTGTTGATTAATCGGTTTAAGCCTGTTTTTCTCCTCTAAAAGTTTTAATTTTTCTTTTAAGGCTGTGATGTCTTCTGTTTTAATTTGAAATCCAAGGGCACAAGGGTGTCCTCCGAATTCTAAAAACATGTCTTTACACTCAGAAAGTAAATCAAGCAGGTTTATACCCTTAGGAGCTCTACCAGAGGCAAAAGCTATCCCATTATCCAAGGTTAGAACTATTACCGGAAGGTTGTACATGTTTTTAAATCTATTTGCAATAAGTCCAAGTAGTCCCTTAGGA
>JAADEG010000060.1 GCA_013153525.1 Thermodesulfobacteriota bacterium | reverse complement strand
ATAGCTCTTTTTTACCGAGGAAGGCTTGTTTTAAGGTGTCAATAAAAAGGCTTTTACCGAACCTGCGAGGACGGGAGAGGAAGTAATACTTACCTTCGTCAACGAGCATTTTTACGAAAGGGGTTTTGTCAACATAATAATAGCCTTCTGTTCTAATTTCTTCAAAGCTCTGAATTCCAATTGGAAACTTAAGCTTAGGCATGTTTAAGGTTAAGTTTAAGCTTTTATTAGTTACATAATAATTATAAATAATTATCCGTAATAAGCCAAGGCTAAGCTGGAAAAATTGAATTAAACTGAGCTGAAAAATTAGGCTAAAATTCGTCAAACATTAATTTTACATAATATACATTATCGGAAGTTGAAGTAAAGCCAAAAAAACATAAAGTACGAGATCAGTGAATCTGAGAAGTATCGTAAAATAGTTTTAATCTCTTCTTTTTAAGCTCTTTTATCGTTTTTAAAAACGCTACTTCTTCAGGTGATACCTCTTTTACTACCTCTTTTAAAGCTTCTATTCCATCCTCTGTCTTAAAGTGACACATAGTGTAAAGATTATACCTCCAATTAGGATAACTGACCCTTTCGTAACAATGAGATACAAAAGGTAAAGAAACAAGCTTTGAAGCAATACTCTCTATTTCGTCTTCTGCAACCCTCCAAGCAACCATTATGTTAAACTTAAAACCTACTTTATCGTGCTTTAACAAAGCTCCAAACCTTCTTAAAGCATTGTAAGACTCCATTTCCTTTAACCAATTAAATATGTAATCCTCTTCTACACCTACGCGCCTTGCTATCTTTTTAAAAGGCTCTTTTTCAACGGGAAGAGGCTCTTGTAAAGCCTTTACGAGCTTTATGTCCAGATTACTAAGCTCTAAAACCTCTCCTTTGCCTTCTGAACTAAAGTGTTTGCCTTCACCTGTTGCTTCTATGTCAAAAGTCGTTGAAATCTTAAAAATCCTCTTTGCAGGCAAAAAAAGAAAGTCTTTTACTTTACACATTTTCGCAAGACGCTCTCCTTCTTTCTCTATGTCTATTCCAGGAGGAACCACCATTATAAACCAAACATTATAAGTGTGATCTCTTAAATAGTTGTGAGTAACCCCTGGATGGGAATTTATTTTTTCTATAGCCTTATCAAGCTCGCCCTCAGGAACCTTAAAGGCAAAAAGAGAAGTCCTGTGCCCAAATAATTCAGGATGAAAAATAGCAGAAATTTGCCTTATAATTCCCTTTTGTTGCAACTTATTCGTAGTTGCAATAACTTCTTCTTCTGAAGAACCCAACCTCTTAGCAATTTCAAGAAAAGGTCTTGAGGAAAAAGGAAAGTTATTCTGAAGCTCTGTAAGAAGTCTGGTATCAAGCTCCATAAATCAGAAAGTTCTTCAAAAGTTTTATCCTGTTAGGATGCTTTAGCTTTCTAAGTGCTATGTTTTCTATCTGCCTTATTCTTTCCTTGGTAACCCCAAACTTATTTCCTACTTCTTCAAGAGTATAAGATTCTTTCTCCCCTATACCAAAGCGCATTCTTATTATCTTTTCTTCTCTCGGAGAC
Organism: Thermodesulfobacteriota bacterium; assembly: GCA_013153525.1. Taxonomy (GTDB): domain Bacteria; phylum Desulfobacterota; class Thermodesulfobacteria; order Thermodesulfobacteriales; family Thermodesulfobacteriaceae; genus Thermodesulfobacterium. The sequence goes on along the minus strand of JAADEG010000060.1, from coordinate 59,480 downwards.
AAAGTTTTTAAAAGATCCCTTATCTTTTCTGCAAGTGCAGTGTTAAAGGTTACTTCGTCAGGTTTTACTGCGTTTTGGTCTTCTATAAAGTCTCTTAATATGGAATCTTCTTCGTCTCCTATGGTGCTTTCCAGAGAAATAGGTTGCTTCATTACTTTAAAAACATAATTCAACTTTTCTATGGAAAGCCCTGTTTCCTTTGCAAGCTCGTCAAGAGTTGGATCCCTTCCGTACTCCTGATAAAACTTAGTTGAAATAATTTTACTTATTTTATAAATCGTTTCTATTATGTGTAAAGGAATCCTTATGGTTCTCGTGTTTTCTGCAAGATACCTCGTGATACTTTGTCTTATCCACCAGGTAGCATAAGTACTAAACTTAAATCCTTTACGATAGTCAAACTTCTCTATAGCCTTGAGAAGTCCTATGTTCCCCTCTTGAATGAGATCTGCGAGAAACATCCCTTTTGGTGAATACTTTCTCGCAAGAGCAATAATAAGCCTTAAGTTTGACTTAACCATTTCTTCTTTACACTTTTTTATCTCCTGAAAGGCTTTACAAATAACCTCTCCACTTTTATAGACCTTTTCTGGATCCTCTCCAAAAAATTCGTCAACCTGTTTTAAAAACTTCTTATATAACCTTAATTCTCTTTTTAACTTCTCTATGTCACTCTTTGCAACGCACAATTCTTGTAAAAGGGTGTCAAGTTTCCCAAAATTTCCATCAACAGAAAAAATTGCATTAATTACTCCATCCTCAAGTTTGTACCTGTTCTTTATTCTTTGTTTTAAACGATTAAGACTATTCTTTCTTTCGTAAGCCTCTAAAAATTCGCAACCGAGTTCTTCAAGAAGTGGCTTGGTGGGTCTTACTTCGTAAATTTTTTCTATTATCTGATCTATCAAAGTTTGAGCACTTTCTCTGTAAAAGTTGTCAAGAAGTCTTTCGGTCATACACTTTATGTCCTCAAACCACTCCTCAAGCCTTCCCTCTTTTTCAAGCTCGTCTATGTCCTTAAAAAGTAACATCAACCTACCTTTTCGTTTTGACTGAACCAAAAGGTGATAAAACTTTGCACAAGATGCGTAATACTTAAAAACCTCTTTTAAAATTTTTCTTTCGTTTTCTTCAATGGTTCTGCCTATTCTTACCTCGTCCTCTCGCGTAAGAAGGGAATGGGAAAATACCTCTTTAAAGTAAAGCTTTATCGGATCCTCCAGTTTCCGACTGCACTGTTCCTCCTCTTCAGGCTCAGGCTCCTCCTCTCCCATCCATCCGTCTGATTCCATCTCCTCCAAAAGTAATTCTTCTTCGTCAAACAAACAAAAGTTTTTCTTTGATTGGAGGCTCATTTAGTTTCCTCCTTATTTGTAAAATAACTACACATGTATGAGTTTTTTAACATCCATAGGTATTTTTCAAGCTCGTGTTTTTCTCCGTTTTTTTCAAGAGCCTTTACGCTTTCTACGATCCTTCTAAGCTCTTGTTTAAGGTACATTCTTCTGATGTACTCTTTTATCTGAAAAAGAACCTCTTTTGAGTCTTCAAAGGGTGGACTTAAGTATATTTCTCCTAAAACTTCCTGAAATTCAGGCTCTGGAACGAAGTCAAACTCTGAGTTTCCTTCTTCAAGTAGGTCAACCAACCTTTTTAAAAACTTCGTGTACTTCCCAGAAAAACCACACTTTTCAAGTAACTCTTTTAAACCTGCCTCCCTCAGCTCTTTATAAGCCTCAGGATAATTCACCAAGTATTCAGCTATCATTTTAAAAGCACTATCCTCTTCTTCCTGATAATTTTGCTCCTCTATCTTAGGCTCTAAAACTCTCCTGCCCTTAGTTAAGTACTTTAAAACCTCTCCCTCTGGTATCTCCAGAGCAAAGCCTACTTCTTCTGCAATTTTCTTTCTTAAAATCGGATCTTCTACTTCCCTGAAAACTTCTACTATATCTTTAAACGCCCTTGAAGTATAACCTCCATGTTCTTCCCTATAATAATCCAAAACAAAAGAAATTGCATCCTTTGTGATTTTTAAAACTTCTGCTGAAAGAGATTCTCCATTTAAATTTCTGCTATTTATCCAGGAATCAGGATCTTCACCCTCTGGAAGACACACACACCTCGGCACTATCCCTTCTTTTACGAATAAAGATATAGCTCTTGCAGTTGCCTTTTTTCCTGCACTATCTCCGTCGTAAAAAATTATCCACTCTTCACAAAACTTCTTAAGTACCTTTACATGTTTTTCTGTAAGTGCGGTCCCACAGGTAGCAACTACATTTTTTATTCCCTTGTCCCACAAACTCAAAAAGTCAAAGTATCCCTCTACTAAAAACCCTCTTTTTTCCTTTTTAATAAAATCTTTTGCCTGATAAAGTCCGTAAAGTAGCTCTGACTTTCTGTAAACTTTGGTCTCTGGAGTATTTAAGTACTTTGGCTCAACATCAGGATCAAGTGTTCTTCCTCCAAAACCTACGCATTCTCCTTTTAAGTTGAAAACCGGAAAAACTATCCTTCCCCTGAAAAGATCTACATAAGAGCCATCTGCAGACTTCTTAACGAGTCCTGCCTGTTCTGCAAGAATAATTCCTTTTTCCTCAGCCCTTAAAAACGAAGCTAATACCCTTCCTTCTGAAGGTGCAAAACCTATCAGAAATTCCTTTACGGTGTCCTCAGAAAGCCCTCTTTTTCTGAGGTACTCTCTTGCCTCCTTAGACTCGGTGTGTACCCCTAATAAGTGATGATAAAACTTGGCAACTTTGTAATTAAGTTCTATTAAGTCACCGTGGTCTTTTTTCTCCTTTTTGTACTCAAACTCAACTTTTATACCTGCCTGTTCTGCAAGCTCGTAAAGTGCCTCTTTAAAGCTTATACCTTTTATTTTCATGTAAAAGGTTATTACATCACCAGCAACTCCACATCCAAAACACTTAAATATTTGCTTTTCAGGACTTACCACAAAAGAAGGTGTCTTTTCAGAATGAAACGGACACAACCCTACATAATTACGACCAACTTTTTTGAGCTTAACATAATTTGAGACTACCTCCACTATGTCGTAAGCTTCCTTGACCTCTTCAAAAAGATTACCTGTTGGCATCTTAAAGACTATAACTCCAGTTAAGAGAATAGACGAATTCCATACTTCTCCTAATTTTATAACTCACTTTGAAAATTATTCAACCCTTAAATAGCCTAATTTTTTTCTTCAAGATAGGCTATCGTAACCCCGGTACCTCCTTCGTAATCCTCTGCAAAAGAAATCGCTTTAACCAGTGGATGAGAGCTTAAATACTTTCTGATAGCCTCTCTTAACTTTCCGGTGCCGTGTCCGTGAACTACATAAAGCTTTTTTCCACCTTTTAAAAACACCGCATTCAAAGCCCTTTCAACCTCAGAAATAGCTTCGTCAACCGTAAGACCAAGAAGCATAACCCTTTCCTTGATCTCCTCTTCTGTGGTTTTAACTTTAACCTTAGTTACTTCCTTAACACCTTCTCCTATCTTTTTTAAAGCCTCTACAGGCACTTCAAGCTTCATTCTTCCTACGAGTACTTCTGCTTGATTTCCTTTAAGCTTAACTACCTTTCCTTTAGCCTTTAAAGAAATTACCTCTACCTCATCCCCTTCCCTAATTGCTTCATCTTTTTCAGGAGTTCCTTCTCTTAAAACCTCTTCTACAAACTTATTAAACTCTTCTAAAAGCTTTTTTTCCTTCTTTTTACTTGCTGTTTTTGCCTTGCTTACGAGCTTACGAAACTCCTTGCTCCACTCCTGAAGCTTTATCTCAAGCTGTTTTTCGTATCTTTCCTTTAACCTCTCTCTTTCTCTGGAAAGCTCTTCTTTTTCTCTTAATACCTCTTCCTTCTTTTTCTCAAGCTCTTTTTTTAGGTCTTTTACTTTTTTTAACTCTTCTTCAAGGGCTTTGTGCCATTGCCAGTATTCTTCGTCTTCTAAAAATTCCGCAGCTCTCGTGATTATCTTTTCTGGAAATCCAACCTTTCTTGCAAGTTCAAACGCAAAGGATTCACCCCAAACTCCATAGACTAACCTGTAAGTTGGCTCCTTAGTAACTTCGTCAAACTCCATACTTGCAACCTTTACATCTTTTAGCTTTAAGGCAAGATTTTTTAAAAATTGAGAATGCGTGGTTATAACGAACTTCGTGTTTCTACTTAATAGCTCCTCCATTATAGCTCCAACAAGAGCTGCTCCTTGTTGAGGATTTGTCCCTTTACCTGGTTCGTCAAGAAGTACCAGTGTATCTCTGTCAGCCTGTTCAAGAACTCTTTTGAGGTTTTTTAAGTGAGAAGAAAACGAAGATTCTCCCTCAAATATACTTTGCTCGTCTCCAAGATCAACAAAAATCTTTTTAAAAACCTGTAATTTAGCTTCTTTAGCAGGTACGAGACAACCACTCTGAGCCATTAGTACGAACATTCCTATGGTTTTTAAAGAAACGGTTTTACCACCTAAGTTTGGACCTGTTATTAACAATCCCTTTTCAACGAAAAAGTCGTTTGCAACTGGAAATTTACCCGTATCCCTTGACTCAAGGTACAAAATTGGATGAACTCCAGATTTTATTTTTATCCCGACTTCGTTTTTAAACTCTGGGAACACTCCTCTATACTCTCTACCGAGTTTTGCCTTGGCAAGTGCAACCTCAAGCTCTGCAAAAATTCTCTCCAATAAAAAGAAACTGCCTGCTAATTCAAAAATCTCAAAAGAGACCTCTTTTAAAACCTTGCTGACCTCTCTTTCTTCTTTATACCTTAAATCCTCAAGCTCGTTTGCAAGAGATATTATTCCTACTGGTTCTATAAAAGCAGTTGCTCCGCTCTGTGAAACTTCGTGAAGAATCCCCCTTACCTTATTTTTGTACTCTATTTTCACAGGCAGAACATACCTTCCCTGTCTTTGAGTAAAAAGGTTTTCCTGTAAGTATCCTTTTTTAAAGTAGTACTCCTTTATTCCCTCAAGTCTTGAGAGTAAAAGTGCCTCAGCCTCTTTTATTTTTCTTCTTATAATAAATAATTGATAAGACGCCCTGTCCTTTACTTCTACCCTTTCGTAATCTATAACTCTGTCAAGAGTTTCCTCAATAAAGGCAATTTCTTCATACAGTTCGTCAAAGTTTTCAAGATAGGGAAAGTTTTTTATTATAGAATAATGGGTTCTTATTGTGACGAACCAGGACTTTATGTCTTTTAATTCAACGGGTAAAAATAGACCTCTTTTAGACGCTTTATTAAAAATAGACCTTAAGGACTTTAAAGTGGGAAACTCAAGCCTTTGACCCTTTTCTAAAACTTCCCAAAAGTACTTCGTCCTTTCACGCAAAAATTCAACGCTTTTTCTATCAAAACAAGGCAAAAAAAGCTCTTTGTAATCAAGAACGAATTCCGAACTTATGTACCTTTTTAAGTGAGATAAAAAGGCTAACCAGTCTAACTTCTCAAAAGACAGACTCACAATTTAAAGTGTTATCTTCTCTTTTCCTTAAGCCTTTGCTGAAGCTTCTTTAACTTCTTAAGAAGCTTCTTTCTTGCTGCTTGCCTCTTTTTTCTGCGTCTAACTCCTGGCTTCTCGTAAAACTCTCTTTTCTTAATCTCTGATAAGATCTTCGTCTTTTCTACGAGCCTTTTAAACCTTTTGAGTGCCTGCTCTAAGGACTCCCCTTCTCTAACTATTATCCCAGCCAAAAGAAAATCCCTCCTTTTCAAAATTTTTGCTAAAGTCTAACTTTTTTTTAGATTTTGTCAAGGATTTCTGAGCAATTTTTTGTTTAAATTTTTTTATACTATGGTATTATTTGATAAAATTTTTTAAAAAAAACAGGAGAAAGATTATGCACCACTTTACATATCACAGAGGTGAGCTTTATTGTGAAGAAGTTCCCATAAAAAAGATCGTTCAAGAAGTAGGAACCCCTGTTTATATTTACTCTTCTGCAACTATAAAAAGACACTTTAAAGTATTTGACGAGTCTTTTAAAGACATTCCTCATCTGGTTTGTTATTCTGTAAAAGCAAATTCAAATCTCGGAGTCCTTGCATTATTAAGAAGCCTTGGAGCTGGTGCAGACATAGTTTCCGCAGGAGAATTAAAGCGCGCTTTAAAAGCTGGAATAGATCCTAAAAAAATCGTATTCTCAGGCGTAGGAAAAACTCCTGAAGAAATAAAACTCGCTCTTGAAGCAGGAATTTTGATGTTTAATGTAGAAAGCTTAGCAGAACTTGACACCCTTTCTCAAATTGCAAGCTCTATGGGTAAAAAAGCTCCTTTTGCACTTAGAGTTAATCCTAATGTAGATCCTATGACGCATCCTTACATTTCCACGGGTTTAAAACAAAATAAGTTTGGTATTCCTGAAGAATTCGTAATTCCTGCTTATAAAAAAGCTGCTGAAAATCCACACCTTGAACCAGTTGGACTTGACGCACACATAGGTTCTCAAATAACATCCGTAACCCCTTTTAAAGACGCACTTAAAAGGCTAAAAGTCATCTGGAACGAACTTAAGTCTCTTGGAATTTCTCTAAAGTACCTTGACATAGGTGGTGGGCTCGGAATTATATACGAAAACGAATCTCCACCTATGCCAGAAGAATACGCAAGTGCAATAATAGAAGAAGCAAAAGAGCTTGAAGCTACTCTTATCCTTGAACCAGGAAGAGTTATAGTTGGAAACGCTGGTATTCTCGTAACGAAAGTGTTGTACTTAAAAGAAAACCTTGATAAAAAATTCGTTATAGTTGACGCTGGAATGAACGACCTTATAAGACCTGCTTTTTATCAAGCTTATCACAAAATCGTACCCGTAGAGGAAAACTTTGAGAGAGAAGAAGTAGTTGATGTTGTGGGACCTATTTGTGAAAGTGGGGACTTTCTCGCAAAACAAAGACCTTTGCCAAAGGTTAAACAAGGAGACCTTCTTGCAGTAATGAGTGCAGGGGCTTACGGCTTTGTAATGAGCTCAAACTACAACAGCAGACCAAGACCTCCAGAAGTTTTAGTGGATGGAGATCAATTTTATATCGTTAGAAAAAGAGAAACCATTGAAGACCTTTACAGACTTGAAGAAATCCCAGAAAAGTTTAAGTAATTACTTCTTTTTTTCTATGTAAGCATAGGCATTGTGGTGGTGTATTGATTCAAAGTTTTCTGCCTCAACTACAAACCAAGTCACTTCTGGATGCTCAAGAAGTCTCTTTGCTGCACACCTCACCACATCCTCAACGAATTTAGCGTTTTCGTAAGACTTTTCTGTAATGTACTTTTCGTCAGGTCTTTTTAATAAAGCATAAACAGGACTTGAAGCAGATTCTTCAGCTATTTCTATAAGTTCCTCAAGCCACATAAAATTTTTAACACGAACTTTTATAGTTACTTCACTCCTTTGATTATGAGCTGAATACTTGCTTATAGCCTTTGAACAAGGACATACTGTCATTACTGGAACTTTAACCCCTAATATTAAGTCCTTTTTTCTCTTAAAGTAAGAAGCTATAAAAAAACCCTGATACTCCATTAAAGACTTTATCCCTGTTACAGGAGAACTCTTTTCCATAAAATAGGGAAAGTACATCTCAAGGTGAGCTGAACGAGCTTTTAATTTTTGTCTTATTTTCCTTAAAATTTTCATTATGTTTTTTATATGAATTTCGTCTTTAAACTCGTTTAAAACCTCTATAAACCTGCTCATGTGAGTACCTTTAAACTCTGCAGGAAGATCTACATAAAGGTTAAATTCTGCAATTGTGTGCTGGTGCCCTTTTTGACGATCTAAAACCAAAACTGGATACTTTAATCTCTTTATTCCTACTTTGTCTATGGGGATTTCTTCTTCAGGACGAGAATTTTGAATGTCAGCGAGTTTCATGCAAGCTTTTCTATTTTCACAGGAACTATTTTGTACTCAGGTGTTTGTGCAAACTCGTCAACCTCTGGTCCTACGAGAACATTTACCAAAGCTGTATCAAAGTGATAGTCAGTAAAAAGATAACCCTTAGGAACTCTTTTGTTAATGTTTACTTTAACCTTTACCTCTCCTCTCTTATTTTTAAGTAAAATCCACTCATTCTGTACTATACCATATTCCTCTGCGTCTTTTGGATTTACTTCTACTGTAGGACAACACCTTATTTTCATCAGAGCTTTGCTTCTTCTACTTTTTTCACCACATCTAAAGTGTTCAAGCCTTTTCCCTGTGATAAGAATAAATGGATACTCTGAAGTTGGCTTTTCCTCTGTTGGAAGGTATCTTGCAAGTGCAAGGTGAACTTTCCCTCTTGGAAATTCCTTTTCAAAAAGCCTTAAAGTTCCAGGATGTTTTTCATCTAAGCAAGGATATTGCAATGCTCCCTCTTTTAACCTCTCGTAACTAATTCCTTTATAAGCACTCCAAACTTCGCCAATTTCCTTTATTATATCACCAATTCCATTATAATTCCAGTCGTAACCCAGCTTTTTTGCAAGCATGAGAAGTATTTCAAGGTCAGACTTAGCTTCACCTGGTGGAGAAACTGCTTTGTAAAATAATTGAACTCTTCTTTCACCATTCGTAAAAGTTCCCTCTTTTTCAAATACGCAAGCACCTGGCAAAAGAACATGAGCCCAGTTTGAAGTAAAACACCTAAATATGTCTTGCACTACTACGAGCTCAAGATTTTCAAGGGCTTTCCATACCCATTTTAAATTTGAGTGACTTATTGCTATGTCGTAACCCACGATGTACAAAGCCTTAAGCTCTCCTCTTAAAGCAAGATCTATCATCTGATGTAAAGTATATCCTCTATTTGCAGGAGGTTCAACTCCCCAAACCTTTGCAAACTTCTGCCTTACTTCCTTAGATTCTGGATTTTGATAACCTGGCAACACATAAGGAAGCCCTCCCATGTCACAAGCACCCTGAACATTACAGTGCCCTCTTAAAGGCATTGCTCCACATCCAGGCTTACCCCAAAAACCACACAAAGTCGCAAGATTTGCTGCTGCCATCGCAGCATAACTTCCGCTCCTGTGTTCCGTAAGACCTAAACCCCAGTAAATCAATCCACTCTTTGATGTGGCAAAGATGTAAGCTGCCTGCTCTATAAGAATTTTCCTCACCCCTGTAATACGCTCAACTTTAGAAGGATCCCACTCACTTAAAATGTAGTGTCTATAATTTTCAAAATTTTCTACATTTTTTCTTAAAAACTCTTCGTTGTACAACTTTTCTTTTAAAATTACATAAGCAATTCCGTTTAAAAGTGCTACATCTGTGCCTGGTTTAAGCTTTAACCAGAGATTTGCTTTGTCTGCAAGTGGTATTTTTATTGGATCCGCTACTATAAACTTTAATCCGTTTTCAAGAGCCTTTAAAATTTTCTCAGTTAAAACAGGGTGAGATGCAAGAGGATCACTTCCTATCAAAAACAAGGTCTCAGCATTAAATATTTCGTCAAATCCTGCACAAGGAGAACCAGATCCAACAGTTGAGCTTAATCCTACCACAGACGGAGCGTGACAAACCCTTGCTGAGCAATCCACATTATTCGTCTCAAAAATCACTCTTGCTATCTTCTGTAAAATGTAGTTTTCCTCAGTAGAAATTTGGGACGAAGCAAGAAACCCTATGCTTTCTCCACCATATTTGTCTTTAATCTCTTTTAGCTTTTCAGCAACGAAACTTATAGCCTCTTCCCAAGAAACTTTCTTAAATTCTTCTTTTAAGTTATTCCTAATAAGTGGATTTTTTAATCTATCAGGATGTCTGTAGTAATCAAAACCAAACCTACCTTTTATACACAAAGAGCCATTATTTGGAGGAATGTCCATCCCTGTTATTTCAAGAATTCTGTCGTTTTTCACCCATATAGTTAAGTTACAACCCGTTCCACAATATCCACAAACAGACTTTATGCCCTTTGCTTCTTTCCTTTGATAAGGTACCCTCAAGTGTTTTTTAGTTAGTGCTCCGGTTGGGCAAACATCTACGCAATTTCCACAATTCGTACAGTTGTCTTTAAAGCTAAAAGTGATGTATTCGTAGGGTGTTCCTTTGTTAATTACTTTAAATTCTATAGCATTGTGTGCACAAACTCTAACGCACCTTTCACAAGCTATACACTTGTTTAAGTCAAGAACTATAAACGGATGCTCCTTGTCTATGAGATACTTCATTCTCTTAGAACCAGCAAAAGCAGGAACATCCTCCTTTATTAAAAGCTCTCTAAATTCGCACTTGTGAATTCCAAGACACCCACACTGAAGGCACCTCTTTGCCTCTGCAATAGCCTCTTCTTCAGTAAGACCTATAGTAACCTCTTCAAAGTCTTTAACTCTTTCTTCTGGTAATCTTTCTTTTAAACGACTTCTTTCTGCCTGAGGAAAGACCTCAAAAAATCTTGAATCTATGTCTTCAAGTCTTTTTCCTCTTGAAAAGTCAAACTTAACGGTAAAAAACGGTCTTGGCTTCTTTTTACCTTCAAGAAAATAACTTATGCTATGAGCTGCTCTTCTTCCAGAAGATACTGCTTGAATAACGGTTTTTGCTCCATACACAAAGTCTCCGCCTGCAAAAACTCCTTTAACCGATGTACTAAAGTCTGGGGCTACTTTTAAAAATCCGTCTTCCTTAGTTTCAAGCTGTGCTTCAAGCTCTCCAAATTTCTTAAAATCTGGTGAAACCGTTTCACCCCAAGCTCTTATAACCCAGTCTGCCTTAAGCTCTGAATAGGCTTCCTCAACCACGAGAAGTTTTCTATCTGCTCCAAGTGCAGTTTTAACTACCGTAAGGCTGTATTCACCGTCGTGCTTTATAAGTTCAAGAGGCTCTGTTACGAATAAAAATCTAACTCCTTCAGATTCTGCGTACTTTATTTCTCTGTGAGGAATTGAAACCTCCATTCTGGACCTTGGAAAAACGATTTTAACACTTGCTCCAACTCTTCTTAAAATTCTTGCAGTTTCAATTGCAGTATAACTGCATCCAAGAATTATTACCCTTTTGTTTCGGAATTTTTCAAGATCCACTTCACCTTTGTTAAACTCGTAAAGAAACTTAATTCCACTTAAAGCTAACTCTTCTCCTGGAAAACCTGCTGTCTTCTCGTTTCTAACCCCCACTGCAAGAAATATTGCATCAAATCCTTGATTAAACAGGTCCTTTAAAGTAAAGTCTTTACCCCACTCTTTTCCTCCAACAAATTCTATGCCTACACTTAAAACGCTTTCTATCTCTTTTTGTAATACATCTCTCGGAAGTTTAAAATTAGGAATACCATACCTCAAAAGTCCACCTGGCTCTTCTTCCTTGTCAAAAACCACTACATCGTATCCTTCAAGTCTTAAGTAATAGGCACAGCTTAAACCAGCAGGACCTGCACCTATTATAGCAACTTTTTTTCCCTTAGAAGGTTTTACCTCTGGTTTAAAACTACCTCTTTTCAAACAATAATCAGCTACGAAACGCTTAAGATTGTTTATTGCTACTGGCTCGTCAACGAGCACCCTTCTACAAACAGCTTCACAAAACCTCGGACACACCCTTCCCACTACTGCAGGAAAAGGAAGCTTTTCTTTTATAAGTGAAAGTGCTGCTTCAAAGTCCCCCTGAGCAATAAATCCAATGTATCCCTGAATGTTTAAACCACCAGGGCACGGTCCGTGACAAGGAGCTTTACAGTCTCCATAATGATTTTTAACAAGCGCAGAAAGTACTTCACGGCGAAGTTTTTTAACCTCTGGTGTGTTGGTAAGTACCTCTATGTCCTTTTCTACTCTGTATTCACAAGCTCTTTTTATCCCCTCCCCTATTACTTCAACTACGCACACACCACAGGGATTTGTTGCAGGAGGCTTGTCTTTTAAATAACAAAGAGAGGGAATCTCTATTCCTGCCTTTTTGGCAACCTCTATGAGAAGTTCTCCATTTTCTGCCTCAACCTGCCTTCCATCTATTATAACTTTTGGCATGTCGTTTATACCTCAAGCCATGATTCAGAAAAGATCGTCTCTCCTGTAAGCACTTTTACTGTTTTGTAAATCTCAAGCTCCTTTGGAGAAAGACTCTTTACATCAGGCTCTTCTCCGTCCATCATTTTGTGAACCATTTCAACCCAGTCAGGATGCTTACCCTTTGCAATTTCAACGAGTTCTTTGTCATATACATCTAAAATCGCACTATACAATCCGTACTTCATTAACATCATAAGCATTACTCTGTTTAAGTAAGGTCTAAGGTGAGTTGCCACTCCGTTTGACACATTAGAAAGACCTATGGTAGTCTTAACACCCGGTGTTATCTCCTGAAGCATGGAAAGAAATGTAAGGGTCTCTTGGATTTGATCAGCTCCAAGGGTAATAGGAGTAAGAATTGGATCAACCCATATCTTCTCATTTGGAATTCCGTATTCGTTAAGTTTTCCTACGAGATCAACTACCAAGGCTGCTCTTTCGTTAGCGTCTCTTGGAAGACCACTTTCTCCCCAAAGAAGTGCAACTACATTACAACCAAGTTCTGCTGCAAGAGGACCGAGTTTTTCAAGACGGGACTTCTGTATGGTAATTGAGTTCATAAGTGCTTTCTGAGGATTCTTACTTACTTTAAGCCCTGCAGTCATAGCATCTGGATTCGTGGTATCAAGAGAAATAGGAGTATCTACGACCTCTTCCACCACTTTTACTATCCAGCTTGCAAGCTCTGGACCATCTTTCTTAGCAGGTCCGATGTTTAAGTCAAGATAGTCTGCTCCAAGTTCTGTTTCCTCCTTTGCCATCTTTTGAATAGGCTCTGGATTGCGTTCTTTCATCGCAGGACCTATTCTCTTTGACATAATGTTTATACTCTCTGCTATACAGATAACTCTTTGCCCTTCTGGAGCTCCTTCAGAAGGAGCTTCTTCTTTTGGTTTAGCCTCTTCTTTTACTTCTTCTCCACCACTTACGGTGCCTGCAGGAACACCTGCCTCTTCTCTAAGCTCCTTTGCGAGCTTTTTCAAAAATGCTGGTAATCCACTTGCCTCTCTTGGACCAACGAGAATTTCCCAATCAGGAAGCTCCTCCTCAAGCTCTCCCTTCATACCTCCTACATATCCAGGTATGGCAAGTTTGCGATGCTTTACTTTATCTGCAATTCCGCACTTTTTAACGAACTCCGCTATGTTGTCAGCATTAAACTTACCTGCTGCCCAAGCAGTAAGAACTGACAATCCGTCTGTATCTTTAATAAGAAGCCATGTAGGAACTCTGCTTCCCTCAACTTCTCCGTTAACGATAAAGTAAGTAAGAGCAAAATTACAAGTAATAATAACTGGTGAATACTCGTCAGGTCCGTTAACAGGATAAATCCCTTCTTCAACCGTAAGCGGTTTCTGAGGATCTGTAAAGATGTTCATCTTCTCTATTAGTAGGTTTAAAAGAATGTCTGGACGAAGGTCTGACATTATAATAATTCCAGCATACTTCGGAATTAAAAGAGAAGCTATTATTCCTTCCATTACAAGAGAATCAGCATACCTATAAGTAAAAACTATAGTAGGAAATCCAAGTGGTTTAAACCTCTTTTTTATAGCTGCTTTTCTTAAGATAACCTGATCTTCAAAAACCTCTCTTACACTTCTCGCTCCTGTATCAAGTATTATTTCTTTTAATCCCTGTTTTATAGCCTCTTCAGACTTCTTAGCTACATCACCAATAGTATTTCCTTTAATAATTAAAGGTACCTTTTTCTCCTTAGCAAGATTTATCAGGTCTCCGCTAAATTCTTCAGAAAATATTGCTGGTTTAAAGTCTCCACAAACCTCTATTCCTTTAGAAAGAGAATTTAAGTCTTCGCTTTTCAAAATAATAGCAACCCAGGGGATTTCTTCTCTAACTTTTTTTACGAGTCCCTCAAAAGCATCCCCATTTCCTTGAATCAAAATTACATCAGGCTGAAGCTTAATTCCTACTCTGTCCCACTGATACTTTTTGTAGTAATTCAGTCTTTTTTCCACTTCTGAGGCATCCATTTCAGTCGTAATCAAAGTTCCTATAAGAGTTGGGCTTTCAAAACGCTTTTCGTGTCTAAATAAAACCGTATCTCCACCAAGTTTATAGGTATGCTCCCCACCACCAAGTTTAACCACTCTAACAGGTGGTGCAGAAGCCTCTGCTATCTCCTCTTTTACTGCAGGATCAACATAAGGACAGGCACCTATGTCAGCCTGTCCTGCTGCTACCTTCATTGCAAATGCCATACATGTGGGAACTCCACACTCTCCACAATTCTTCTTAGGAAGTTTCTTTAATATCTGAATTCCAGTAAGTCCCATTTACACCTTCCCCCTCTTGTTTTTAAAATCTTCTAAGGTCTCTACTTCCTTTTTCATAAAAACTTTACCCTTCAAGTGGTGGAAGCTTTAACACTGGGTGGTTAACTTTCTTAAGCCATTCTTGAAGCTCTTCTTCTGTATTAGCACTCGTTTCGTCTGCTATTTTCTCAAGTAGATCAGGCTCACCTAAGTCTTTTGCTCTCTCCATTAGCTTGTCTTTCAACTCCTCCTTTAGCATCTTTGGCATCCACACCACTCTTAAAAGCCCGTCCTCAGCAGATATAAACTTCTTTGAAGCAATGTAATGTTTAGCTACCCCCATAAATCCAGGTGTTACCTGCCCTCCTCCAACCATTCCAGCAAGAGTAGAAAACTTCATACCAATAGGCGTCATTCCAAGGAAGTCTCTATTTACTATCATTATTCCACTTAAGGCTGGCATTACCGCTGCAATACACTCCATACATCCACAAACCGTCATAGGATCAATGAGAATACTGTAAAGACTCATCCTCTCTATTTTTCCTCTTGAAGCCTGCTTTACGAACTCGTTAATTCCTATAAACTGCCCAAGTTTTTCGTCTATAACATCTCCCTTAGGAATTGGTTGGTTTGGACCAGCTGGATTTATCTGATAACATGCCTTCGCGTCAAGCCAGTTATAAGCACCACAAGCTCCTACTCTCTCTGGCGTTATTACGCACACATGAGAAGGTGCAAAGCTCTGGCACAAAGTACAAGAGTAAAAAACATCCACGCTGTCGTCGGTAAGTCCTGCAAGCCTTGCGTCTCTCTTTTCGTAAATTCCTTTTGCCATTTCAAGTATTTCTTTAACTTTATCTTCTGTAGTATAAATAGTAACCTCACACTTATCCACTAATGCACTAAATTCCTGCTTTAACTTGGCGTACAAAATTCTTCCTATGTGTTCAAGCTTAAACCCCTTTTCTACTGCTTGATTACTTATTCTAAGCCACATTATGTTTCTCTGCCCAGCGTGCATCACACCTTGAGCATAGTTTATAAGGTGATGGAACTGTCTTTCAAGAATTGCCTCAAAATCTTCCTGCATGTTTACTCCTGCAACTTTTACGAGAACCGCAAAAGGAAGTCTGTAAGGCGGTCCTTTTATTCCAAGCTTGGGAAGATCGGGTATATCTGGTCCATGAACTTCTATTTTACCGTCTTCAACTTCATCAAGAGGAGCACTAATCAAAAGCTCTACTGCAGGAGTTCTTCCTCCTCCACACTCTAAGTAAAGACTGTCTTTTCTAACTCTTTCACCCTCAAACGCAGGTGCATAAGCAACAGGTATGTCAAGCTTAACAGTAGTAACCTTAAGTCCTCTTACCTCAATAGCCCTATCAACTATCTCCTCGTGTGGCACTCTTGATACCACATGTTCGTACATACAAATTCCGTAAGGCTTGATCTCTGGAATGTCCCAGTCAGAAATAACTGGAAATCCCCAGTTTATAGCACCTGCACCGTTTGCATACCATTCGTCAGACACAGGACCAAATGTGATAACAAAAGCAAAAGTTCTGTCCTTGTTGTAAAGCAAGTTGTTAAGGTAATCCCCTGGTTTTATTCCTCCAAACGACATCGCAACTCTACAGGCAAAACCAATTGCAAAAACTACTGAAGTGTAATCCGGTCCAAAAGGAATAAGTCTCGTTGGCCATCCAAGCTGAACACCAGCCTCTTTTAAAAGATACGGCATGTAAATACCGTTCGTTTGATCGTGCATAAATACATAAAGGTTCTTCTCCTGAAGCTCCTGCGCTATTCTCTGAGCAGTTTCTTTGTCAGGTGGAGAACCAAGAATTGCTGCAAATCCTGGTGCTGTTCCGTCAACGAATTCAACTCCTCTTTTTCTAAAAATAACATCGTCTGCAGCACCAAGCCATATGTTGTCTTCTGTAGGTTCCTCTGTTTTGGTGTAACAATTAGGATTCTCTAAGTACTTTATTGCCTCTATTACCTCTTCTGCAAAAAATGTCGCCATTCCAGCATCAAGAGCTGGTCCTAAGTAAGGTAACCAGTTTTTGTCACTTGGAACCTCTGGTAAAAGCCTCTTTGCCTCTTCAAGAACCTCTCCACAATCTCCAAGCTTTTTAACTGGATAACCAAGGATTGCATAAATAATAGGTAAGTAATAAGCAGTATTCGGAAATCCTACCTCTGCCTCCTTACCAAACTTCTTAACCGTTTCTTCGTACTTCTCAAAAGCCTTCTCTACTATCTTGTGAGCACCTCTTATTGCTGCAGAAGCTATTATCTTTGACATTCCTGCCTCACCCCTTTCTTCTTTTATAATATTTTTTTAAATCTTAATTTCCCATTAGCGAGTTAAACAAGGTTTTACAAAGCTCTATAGCCTTAGGATGTCTCATTATTAAAAGATCTCCTCCTGCAAGAGCAAGAACTACTCCTGTAATTGCCTCCATCATTATTCCTCTTACTTCTATGTCTCCGTAATAGTCGTCACTCGGAAGTGTAACCTCTTTCGTCTTCCACACCTCTTTTCCTATACTACACACAAATGGTACTTGAAGCTTGGTGTCTTGAGCATAAAGCGCAGCAAGCCTAATCCTTTCCATAACTGAATAGGTGTATTCAATTCCGTATCCAAGAGCACCTATAGACGGATCCATAACTATTTTGTCAAGAGACAATCCCATATTTTCAAGTAAGATGTTTAGCTGTTTTGCAAGGTTTACATCTATCGGGCTTGAAGCAACTACAGGTATGTCGTAACCCATTGCAGTAGCAGCAAGAGTTCTGTGATTTGCCTCAACGACAGGTCCGATTAAAATTCCTCTTTCTCCGAGAATGTCACCTATCTCTCTTAAAACCTCTACATCTTTTTCAGCGTTTCCAGATCCCCATACTATAAGAGGTACATCCACAGCCTCTGCAACCTTACTAACTACTTCCTTAGCGTGATTAGCGTCAAGGTTTAAAAAGTTAGGATCAGTTCCTTGAAGATACACGCACAAAGCCTCTGCTCCGTATTCCTCAACACACTTCTTTGCCCACTTTGCAGGATCGTCCATAACATCAGCAAAGTACTTGGTTAAGCTTTCTGGCCAGTTCTCAGGTTTTACATCCAAGATCTCAAGTGCTATTTTAATACCGTTTCTCATTTCTCCTTCAAACAAGTAAAACGGTAAAGTATTCACTCCTCCAACTTTTATAGCTTTGTCTCCCCTTCCTATAACGACTTCTTTTATTTCACCAGTAGCTATTTCCTTAAACAAGTCCTCAGAAACATCACCAAGTCTTTCCTTAAGATCTCTGTACTCACCTTTAAACTTGCCTATCTCTACCTTAACCTCTGGTGGTTTAACTTCGGGTTTTACCTCTTCTGGCTTTACTTCCTTCGGCTTTACTTCTTCTGGTTTTTCTTCTTTTAGTTTTTCCTCGGGTTTAACTTCTTCTTTTGGTTTTTCAACCTTTTCAGGTTTTACTTCTACTTTGACCTCTGGCTTTTCTTCAGGTTTAACCTCTTCTGGCTTTACTTCCTCTGGCTTTGCTTCCTCTGGTTTAACTTCAGGTTTAACCTCTGGTTTAACTTCCTCTTTGGGTTTTTCAACTACCCTCTCCTCTACTACCTTTCTCTCAACAACCCTTCTCTCAATCTCTGGAATTTCTTTTTCTATCTCAACTTTTGGTTCAACTCTCCTCTCAGGCTCAAAAAGACCACCAGCAAGAATTTGTTTTTGTATCTTGTTAAGGGTCTCCTCTAAGGACTCTATTCCCGAACGCAGAATTTTTATCTCTGCTTTTATGTCAGATATGATGTCAAACGCAGTTTCAACAGGAATTCCTCCAGAAGGTACGGGTTTTTCAACTACCACTTCAACGGGTTTCTCAACCACTACCTCAACTGGTTTTTCAACTACCTTCTCAACTACTACTTCAACAGGCTTCTCAACTACCTTTTCTACTACTACCTCTACTGGTTTTTCAACCACTTTTTCTACTATCTTCTCTACCTCTTTTTCAACTACAAACGGTGGTACGAACTCTTCAATTTCTGGTCTTGGATGCAATCCTGCCCTTTTAACTATCTCAGGAACTGCTTCCTCCCATTCTATTGCCATTATATGTACACCACTTACTCCTTCTATTTCCTTAAGCTGATTAACTATTTCAACTGCTATGTTAATTCCTTCTTCCTTAGGATCCTTAGCAGACCTCATACGCTTTAATATCTCGTCAGGCACATCAAGCCCTGGAACATTGTACTTCATGTATTTTGCCATTCCAAAAGACTTCGGGGGAGTTACTCCACCAAGAATGTAAACCTTTTCCAAAAGCCCTTCGTCTCTACACATTTCTATAAACTTTTTAAACTTTTCAACATTGTATATAATTTGCGTCTGAATAAAACACGCCCCAGCCTTTACTTTCTTTGCAAGCCTTAAAACCCTGAACTCAAAAGGATCTGCAAAAGGATTTTCTGCTGCCCCCAGAAAGAAGTTTGGTCTTGCTCCTTTTATCTCCTCTCCGTTTAAAAATCTTCCCTCACACATTCCTTTTACCATCCACAAAAGCTGAATAGAATCTAAGTCAAAAACAGGCTTTGCCTCAGGATGATTACCGAACTTTGGATGATCTCCTGTAAGACAAAGAAGGTTTTTAACACCCAATGCTGCAGCTCCGAGAAGATCCGCCTGAATACCAATTCTGTTTCTATCTCTACAAGTCATCTGCATTACGGGCTCAAGTCCTTCAGACATAACGAGAATCGCCGAGGCAAAGCTTGAAATTCTAACTATTGAGGTTTGACAATCCGTAATGTTTACCGCGTCAACATAACCCTTTAATATCTTAGCCTTTCTTTTTATTACTTCTGGATCAGCGTTTTTCGGAGGTCCTATCTCTGCTGTTACTGCAAACTTTCCGCTCTTTAAAACTTTTTCTAAATGGCTTCTTGCACTCAATTTACTTCCCTCCTCCCTGGTCTCCAAGTGAAATGGTTTTCATTCTTAAACCATCTCCTCCAGCAGGTCTCCAATCTTTGGGTTTCCATATTTCAAGAAGTTTGTCAAGTTCTCCCCTTGCTTTTAGTCTTTCTATAATTTGATGCCACACGCACGGCATGTCTTTTCGCACCTCGCAAAAACCTCCCTGAGAACCACCACAAGGACCGTTTAAAAGTCCCTTAGCACACCTTGCTATAGGACAAAGTCCTGCTGTTTTGTCAAGAATGCAATCTCCACATCCACGACACTTTTCAATCCAGACCCCAAGTTCTACATTTGCTCCGTAAAAACTCGTGTTTACCCCTGGATAAACTCTTATCTCTGGATAAAGATCTGCTATAAGATTAACTCCTACCCCACAGGCAAGACTTACCACTGCATCAACCTTGTCCTTCCATTCCTTTAAAGGCTCCAAAAACTCAGGCTCACACTGTCTTACGAAAGACTTCTCAAACACTTCAACAGCCCTACCCTGCTTTTTCCTTGCAACCCTTATCGCCTCAGCTACTATTGATACCTCTCTATCTCCACCAGCCATACATATAGCTACACAACCCCTGCATCCAAGAACTAAAATCTTTTCGTAAGGCTCAATAAACTTTAAAATTTCCTCTATCGGCTTTCTTTCTGCTACTATCACCTCTAAGCCTCCAGCTCTTGAATTTTTTTACAAAACTTCTTCACCATATCCAAAAATTCTCCTGTGTCAAGCCTGTTCACGAAAACTCCTTCAACCCTCTCAGGCTCAAACCCCATACTGCTTACCACTTCCCTTACCTCAAGAGCCTTCTTGTATCCCCTTATGTTCCCTTCTTTATTGTGACAGTCCTTACAAGTAACCACTATTACTCCGTCTGCACCAAGCTCAAACATCTTAAGTATGTTTACGCTTTTTACGAAACCACCACAAGGTACCCTCTCAACCATTACCTCACAAGGCAAAATTCCATAATCAACTTCGTCTGCAAGGTTCGTGTAATTACAACAAATTATCCCTATTTTAACCTTTTTTTTCATTTAAGGCAAAACCTCCTGAAGTTCTGGCTTTTTTCCAAACTCTATAGCTTTTACAGGACAGTAATCAACGCACACGCCACATCCCTTGCACTCGTTCTCGTCAATCCATGCATACATTTTATAGTCCTCTTCCTCCTTTTCAACCCTTACTACAGGAACTCCAAACGGACACACCCTCACGCAGGTTAAACAAACCACACACTTCTCTGCGTCAACTCTTGCAAAAGCTCCAAGCTCAAAAAGTTTTTCCTTGTCTATGAGCCCGTTTTCAAGAGCGTACTTTCTTAAACCTGCTATAACTTCCTTAGGCTTTACATCCATAGGACAAACTTCTATACAACTTCCGCACTGAGAACAATACCACAAAATCTCGTTAAGCACGGTCTCTTTCTGTCCTAATAAGAGTGCATGCACGATTTTCCTCGGATCAAATACTCCAGTAGTTTTTTTTACAGGACAAACTCCTGAACACGCTCCACACCTAAAACACCTCTCAAAGTCTGGTGAAAGTTTCTTTACCCACTTTTCAATCTCGCCTGCCTGTTTCCCCTGTTTCATGGCTTAATCCTTTTTTATCTTTGCGAGAATTTTTTCAAGCTCCTCAACCGAGGCTCCTGTCTTTTCCTGTAAAAAGTCCAAAGACTTGGGTCCACTTTTTATTAATTCCCCAACTTCGTACTCAAAAAGCTTGTTTCTTAATACCTTTAAAAGCTTGGTTTCTACCTTCTCAGATATGGTTGATTCAGAAAAGTCTTTCAACTTTTTTAATTCCTTTGAAATGTTACCAAGTATAGCTCTTACCTGTTTGTCTTTACACACCTTTACTGCAGAATCTAAGTAAAAATCAAGATCATCTTCTATTCCTTCCTTTTTACCAATAGGACCAAGCTCTTTTAATTCCTCAGAAAACTTCGTAATGGTATCTACGAGCTTATTAGGCTCTGCAGCAGAAAGCCACACTACTTTAAATCTATTAACATCAAGGTTTATAAGTCTCATGATGTTTCTTACAACTTCTGCATTTATTAACGCCTGTAAGTTACCCTCTCCGTACTTGCACTCTCCAAGCTTACACCCTCCGATAAGTACTCCGTCAGCTCCAGCTTTAAATCCTTCAAAGACATGAAGAATATCTACCCTTCCCGTACACATTACCCTTATGACTCTGTGAGTAGGTGGATAATTGTAGCGGCTAACACCAGCCGCATCAGCTGCTGCGTAACATCACCAGTGACACATAAACGCAAGTATTCTTGGCTCAAAATCCATTTAGTTAACCTCCTACCTCTGCCTTTTTCAAGTCTTCAGGCTTTTCAGGTTTAAAGCCCTCAATCTGTGACAAAATTGCTTCGTTCGTAAAACCACCAACATCAATTGCAAAAACAGGACAATGGCTCGCACAAATTCCACAACCCTTACAACTTGCCTTTATTACTCTTGCCTTTCTTCTCTTTTCAACTTTTACCATTTCTATAGCAGAAAACGGACAAAGCTCTGCACAAATTCCACAACCTATACACCTTGCTTCGTCAACTTCTGCAACTACAGGTGAAGTCTCAACCACCCCTTTAGCAAGAGGTATGCACGCCTTTCCTGCAGCTGCTTTTGCCTGACAAATTACTTCCTCAAGAGGCTTAGGTCCGTGAGCAAGACCACAAATGTAAATACCGTCGCTTGGAGTCTCCACAGGTCTGAGTTTTACATGTGCCTCCATCAAAAATCCTTCTTCAGTAACATTTACCTTAAGCATGTTTATAAGATCCTGATTTACATCAGGCTCTATTCCTACAGAAAGTACTACAAGGTCTGTTTTTATCTCAAGCTCTTCTCCAAGAATTTTGTCGTAAATCTTTACTTTTACGCCTTTTCCTTGTTTAAGGATTTCAGGCTTGTTTTCTAAGTCGTACCTTATAAACTTAATTCCACGCTTTCTCGCCTCAAGATAGTACTTTTCGTAAAATCCATAAGCTCTCAAGTCTCTAAACAAAATGTAAATGTCAGCTCCTGGATTTAAGTCCTTTAAAATAAGTGCATTTTTTAGTGCCTGTTGGCAACAAAGTTTACTACAATAAGGTAAGTCGTCTCCTCTTGAGCCTGCACACTGAATCATAACGACTTTTTTTATTGACTTAAGTCCTCTCTTCTTCTTGAGCTTTTCTTCAAATTCAAGCTGAGTAATCACTTTTTTACCGTCAAGTGGATAACCAGTTGGTCTGTGTTCTCTTCCTCCGGTTGCCAAAATTACAGTTCCGTGTTCAAGTTTTACCTCTCCTTTTTCCGTTTCAAGTAAAGTCTCAAAGTTTCCTATGTATCCACTTACCTCTTTAATGTTTGCGTTACAAAATACCTTTATCCGTGGATGTTCTTTTACCCTTTTTACGAGACCTTTGAGAAATTCTTCTGGAGATTCAGAAGAAATTAAAAACTTTACCCTTCTAAGATTCCCTCCAAGCTCCTTTTCCTTCTCCACGAGATAAACCTCAAAACCCTGCTCAGCTACTGATAAAGCAGACACCATCCCTGCAACACCACCTCCGATAACCAGACACGCTGGTTTCACCTTAACCTGCTGGGTTTCAAGAGGTTTAAGTCTTCCTGCCTTAAAAACAGCCATTTTAACGAGTTCTTTTGCTTTTTCCGTTGCTTTTTCAGGACTGTTTCCGTGTACCCAAGCACATTGATCTCTTATGTTTGCCATTTCTATAAGAGCTGGATTTAGTCCTGCCTCTCTTAAAGTATCCTGAAAAAGAGGTTCGTGAGTCCTTGGAGTACACGCTGCTATAACTACCCTGTTTAGTCTGTACTTTTTAATTTTTTCCTTTAAAGCCTCAAGTGAGTCTTGAGAACAACTGTAAAGCACGGTTTCTGCAACTACCACACCTGGCAACTTTTCTGCAAAGTCTCTTACAGCCTGAACATCCACCACTCCTGCAATGTTAATTCCACAGTGACACACGAAAACCCCTATTCTTACATCCTCTCCTATGAGCTCTTTGTCCTCAGGTGGATATTCCTTTGTCACGAAGTTCTTAAATCTTCCTTCTTTTAACAGCTCTGACACTCTTCCTGCAACACCTGACGCCTGCATTACGCTTTCTGGTATGTCCTTTGGACCCTGGAAAGCTCCAACTACATAAATTCCCGGTTTTGTGGTTGCAATTGGTTCAAAACCCTGAGTTTTGGCAAATCCAAATTCGTTAAGCTCTATACCAAAAATTTCTGATATCTTTTCTCTGTCTTCAGGTGGAGATAATCCAACTGAAAGCACTACCATGTCGTAAAGCTCTCTTTTTACCTCTCCGTCTTCAGTTACATAACTCAGAGCTATGTAGTCTCCAACCTGCTCCACTTTACCAGGTCTTGCCCTTATAACTCTAAATCCGTGTTTTTTAACTGCATTCTCAAAACTTGCGTCAAAACCCTTACCCTGAGTTCTTATGTCCATAAAGAAGAAACTAATCTCACAATCTGGTTCGTGCTCTTTTATCACGCTTGCCTGCTTTACCGCATACATACAACACACTGAAGAACAAAAAGTCCTTCCACAAGTAACATCTCTTGAACCTACACACTGAATGTAAGCAATCTTACGAGGCTTCCTTCCGTCAGAAGGTCGTATAATGTGTCCCTCAGTCGGACCAGCAACGCATGTAATTCTTTCCATTTCAATACTGGTAACTATGTCTGAGTACTTTGCAAAACCAAACTTTTCAATAGCCTCCCGTGGCACTTCTCCAAAACCAACTGCAAGAACAATCGCACCTACTTTCAGCTCTCTTACTTCTTCTTTTTGCCAAAAGTCTATTGCCTTAGGTCCACACACATTTATACAAAGTTGACAACTTTCGTGATTAAGTCTTAAACACTTTTCCCTGTCAATGTAGAAAACAGTTGGAACTGCCTGTGGAAAGTCAATTCTTATAGCTTTAGTAAACTGAAGACTTGCGTTGTATCCATCTATAGCAAGAGTAGGACAATACTTCATGCACTCACCACAAGCAGTGCACTTGTCAGGATCTATATACCTTGGATAAGTTTTTACCTTTACGCTAAAGTTCCCAGGCTCACCTTTTACTTCTTCTACCTCTGAAAGAGTAAGGATTTCTATGTTTGGAGACCTACCGGCCTCCACCATTTTTGGTGCAAGTATTCAGATACTGCAGTCGTTCGTGGGAAAGGTCTTGTCAAGCTGGGCCATTACACCACCGATAGACGCCTTCTTTTCAACGAGATACACATAATATCCAAGTTCTGAAAGATCAAGAGCGGTCTGGATTCCAGCTATACCACCACCAACTACTAAAACTTTGCCCTTTGCCTCCTCCACCTAAAACCTCCTGAGGTCGTAATTTTTTAAGATGCAGTAGTAACAGCCTCCTCAGGCTGAGCTCTAAAAGCAACAGGTCCAAAGCATCCCAATCCGTGAAACGGAGGAATGTACCTCTTTTCGTCAAGCGCTCTTCTCATTGCCATGTCAAAGAGGATTCTTGGCTTGGGTTTGTCTATTCCAAGCTCTTTTCTCTTTTGATTTATTCTGTCTATCATGATGTTTGCAAATTCGTTTGAGTCTCTTGCCACCCTCCAGCTTCCACCAAAGTACTTTTCTATGTCGTAATAAAGAAACTCCGTTGCCCTTTTACTTCCAAGAGTTGGAAATGTAGGACCAAAGACTACCTGAACTCCACTACCTACGAAGTACATTCCTATGGAAATAGCCTTTTCACTCATCCACTGAGGTGCAGCTCCAACCGCAGGCAAGTCACTTATATCGTTTCCAAGCCCACCAGTGTGAACCATTTCTGTAGCTGCAATCAATATTCTTGAATTGTCAACGCACGATCCCATGTGTAACACTGGTGGACAACCCACTGCTTCAAGAACCTCCCTTAAACCATCCCCTGCAAGCTCTGCTGCCTCTGGAGAAAGAAGACCCTCCATTCCAAGTCTAATGGCTGCACAACCCGTAGCAAGAACTATAACATTGTTTGCTATAAGCTCTTTTGCAAGTTCAACCTGAATTTGCTTATCCACTCTGTAATTGTCACATCCTACTATAGCTGCAACCCCAAGAATCCTTCCGTTAATTATGTTTTCGTTAAGTGGCTTGTAAGATGCTCTAAACCTTCCACCAAGAATGTACATCACTGCCTCGTGACTAAAACCTGCAACTACTTCCACGCTGTCTTCAGGAATGAAAACTTTCTTAGGATCTCTCTTAGGATACCTTTCAATTGCAAGTTTTAATATCTCTTTTGCCACTTCTATAGCTCTTTCTGGTTCAAAAGAAATGTGGTGTGCACCTTCCATTTTTGATATGTCGTTAGTCGTTACTACGAGTGTGTGAAAGTGTCTTGCAATCCTAACGATGTTTTGCATAATACATTGAATGTCAGTAACTACCAGCTCAAGTGCTCCAGTTGCAATTACTGCTTCTTGCTGAATAAAACTTCCTGCTATAGGAATTCCCAATCTCATCAATACTTCGTTTCCCGTACAACAAATTCCTGTAAGATTTACCCCTTTTGCTCCAACACTTTTTGCAAGCTGAATTATTTCAGGATCTCTTGCAGCAGTTGCAAGTGCGTCTGCAAGAATGGGATCGTGTCCGTGAACCGCAACATTTACCATGTCTTTTCTTATCACTCTTGATCCTACATTAACAGTCGCTTTAATCGGTTGGGGATTTCCAAGTAAAAGATCCTGAAGCTCTGTAGCTATCATTGATCCACCCCAACCGTCTGCAAGAGCACACCTTACTGCTCCGAGAAATATGTTAGCAGGATCCTGGTCAACTCCCATGTGAGTTCTATGAGCAAGCTCTACGACTTCTCTGTCTATTCCTCTTGGAACTACTCCTGCCTTCCTCCACTTTTCTACGAGTGGTTTAGGTGCCCTGTGAACAAGAGCAATTTCTCCACTTTGCTGAGAAAACATCTTTAAGGCTGCATCAGCTATTCTTTCAAGAATTTCTCTTTCTTCTCCTTCAGGATTAACTCCAAAAGCCTCTGCAACCACTTTTAACTTTCTCTTGTCCCTTACTTCAAAGGGAGCTCCACCTTTTATTGCCTCTGCAAAGACTTTTGCTGCGTGTCTTCCATGATCTGAGTGAGCAGAAGCTCCTCCAACGACCATTCTTGCAAAGTTTCTCGCTACTACGGTTGCTGCACTTGCTCCACAAACTCCTTGAAGCTCTTCCACTCCTTCTACGACTTGACAAGGTCCCATGTTACAAAGTCTGCAACAGGTTCCACCCTTACCAAAAAGACACGGTAAAAGTCCTCTTCTCTGAATCCGCTTGGGCGTCGTAATTTCGTCTTCAGGAAGATTAGCGTAAAGTTTTTCTGCTGTTTTTGTCTGATATATAGGTTTTATCCTACCGAAACGGGCTCTCTCGTCTATCATATTTTATCTCCCCTTTACCCTTTTAACTTACTTCGTTAGGTAATCCTGCCCAAAGTTTTGCTGCTTCAAGCGTATTTTTCATTAGCATAGTTATGGTCATAGGTCCAACCCCTCCAGGAACCGGGGTTATCGCGGATGCCTTTTCCTTTACACTATCAAAGTCAACATCTCCACACAATATAGCCTTTCCTTCAGGTGTAGTTCCAATTCTGTTTACTCCAACATCTATAACCACTACTCCCTCTTTTACCATGTCTCCTGTAACTACCTTCGGCTTACCAACTGCAACTATCAATATGTCTGCTCTCTTGGTGTGAAATACGAGATCCCTCGTTCCTGTGTGACACACCGTAACAGTTGCGTTTCCAACGGGTTTTCTCTTTTGTAAGAGAAGGTTAGCAACAGGCTTTCCTACTATGTTACTTCTTCCAATAACCACTACCTCAGCACCACTAACCTCACAACCTGCCTTTTCAAGAAGCACGAGAATTCCGTGAGGGGTACAAGGAAGAAAACAAGGTTCCCCTATTACCATTTTTCCTACATTCACGGGATGAAATCCGTCAACATCTTTTCTTGGATCTATAGCATACAAAATCTTTCTTTCGTCTATGTGTTTTGGAAGTGGTAACTGAACGAGGATCCCGTGAATTTTTTCGTCTTTATTATATTTATCTATTAACTTTAATAACTCCTCCTCTGAAACATCCTCAGGTAAATTTTCTTGCACTGAATAGAAGCCTAAGTCTCCAGCAGTTCTTTGTTTAGCCTTTACATAGGACACAGACGCTGGATTTTCTCCAACAAGTATCGTAACCAATCCTGGGACAACTCCGTGTTTTTCTTTAAGTTCTGCTGTTTCTTCCTTTATTTTTTGCCTTATTTCCTGAGCAATAGCTTTTCCATCTATTATCTTTGCTGCCATTCTAAACCTCCTTTCTTAGAACAATCCCTTTACTTTTCCTGTTTCTACATCTACATCTATTCTTCTGTATGCTGGATCAGATGCAGTTCCAGGCATGAGGTTTATGTCTCCTGCAACAGGCACTATAAAACCAGATCCTCTGTAAATGAGAACATCTCTAACCCTTAATTGCCATCCCTTAGGTACTCCTTTCTTAGTAGGATCGTCTGAAAGTGAAAGGTGGGTTTTTACCATACAAATTGGCATCTTTCTAAGTTCTTCGTCTGCTTCTATCATCTTAATTTTTTCTTCTGCTGCAGGTAGGTAAATTACTCCATCTGCTCCATATACCTCTTTTGCTATTTTTTCAATTCTGTCTTTTATTGGTTCTTCTATGTCGTAAAGGAATCTAAAGTTAGGTGTTTCTTTACAAGCATCCATCACTGCGTCTGCAAGCTCAAGAGCACCTTCTCCACCTTTAAGCCAGTGTTCAGAAACTGCAACTCTTACACCAGCCTCTTCGCATATCTTTCTAACGAGCTCTATTTCTGCTTTCGTATCAGTGTAGAAAGAGTTTATACATACCACGGGTATAGATCCACTCTTTTTAACGATGTTTACGCAGTGAAGCAGGTTTTCACAACCCTTTTCTACCCACTCAAGGTTTTCCTCAAGGTATTCTTTTGGAATTGGCTGACCAGGTCTTGGAATTGGAGCTCCTCCGTGGCACTTAAGCGCTCTTATAGTAGCTACTACTACGACTGCGTTTGGAACGAGTCCAGAGAGTCTGCACTTTATGTTCCAGAACTTTTCAAATCCAATATCTGCTGCAAATCCTGACTCAGTAATGAGATAGTCTGCAAGTTTGAGTCCTACATAGTCTGCAATGATAGAAGACTGTCCTATTGCAATGTTTGCAAATGGTCCTGCGTGAATGAGAACAGGCTGTCCTTCAAGGGTCTGCATGAGGTTTGGATTTATTGCGTCAACCATCCAGGCAGTCATCGCTCCTGCTACCTCAAGGTCTTCAGTAGTTATTGGATTTCCAAATTTGTCAAAAGCTACGACGATTCTACCAATTCTTTCTCTTAAGTCTTTTAAGTCTCTTGCTACTGCAAGAATTGCCATTACTTCAGATGCAACTGCAATCCAGAACTTAGACTCCATCGGATAACCGTCTTTCTTTCCTCCAAGACCTATAACTATGTGACGAAGTGCCTGAGCACAGTAGTCTATTACCCATCCCATTTCTACTCTTTTTGGATCTATGTTTAACCTTTTTAATCCCTTCTTTGCCAATACTTCATCACTGTAGTTTGCCTCGTGTTGCATTCTTGCAGTAAGAGCTACCATTGCGAGGTTGTGAGCATTCATTACTGCGTTTATGTCACCCGTTAAACCAAGAGAAAACTTGTCCATAGGAATTATCTGAGCAAGTCCTCCACCAGCAGCACTTCCCTTTATGTTAAAAGTAGGTCCTCCAGAGGGCTGTCTTAAAGCTCCTATAACCTTCTGTCCTCTTTTTCCAAGCCCTTGAATAAGCCCTATAGAGGTGGTAGTTTTTCCTTCTCCAAGAGGTGTCGGAGTAATTGCTGTAACATCAATGTACTTTCCGTTTGGTCTGTCCTTAAGCCTTTCAAGAACTTTTTTGTAGTCAATCTTTGCTACATAATGCCCATAAGGTAAAAGCTCCTCTTTCGTTAAACCAAGCTCTTCACCAAGCTGATAAACGGTTTTCATGTTTTTCTCTGCTTCATACGCAATTTCCCAGTCTTTCATCTTTGTAGGATCAAGCTTCATCCCTTTACCTCCTCCACAGATTTTTTGCGAATTACTGCCTCCTCCTAATCCTTGAGCTTATCGTGAAGCCTTTAATAAGGCAAAACTTTGTGAAATTTTTATTTTATTGAGGAGTTTATCCCAAGTATCTTTTTTTTAAGTGAAATTATTCCCCAATAGACCTCTCCATCGTACTCTAATAAAGATTTTTCCTGCCTTTCAAAACTTCTCAATTTTGGATCACTGGGTAAAAATTCCACAACTTTTTCACCAAATTCGTCTAAAAGGTACTTTTTGTCTGTTTCACCTTCTATACAGTTTCCTACTATCAAACTCCTTGAAATTTTAAGTTCCTTTGCAAATTCCAGAATTTTTTTAGTAGTTTCTATACTTCCTTTATAAGGTTGAGTAACCACGAGTAAAACATCCACAGAAGCTATAGACGCTCTTCCAAAGTGTTCTATTCCTGCTTCTGTGTCTATTATAACCACCTCGTTAGGTCCTAAAAGCAGGTGAAACAAAAGTCTTCTCAAAACTGTTTGTTCAGGACAGGCACATCCTCCACCTGCCTTTTTTATTTCCCCAAGAACCATTAACTTAAGATTTCCAATGTCAATGGAAAACTTCTCTGGAATGTCTTCTACATAAGGATTTAGAGTATAAAAAGGACCTTCCTTTTGGGCTCTTTCTGCGAGAAGATCGCTCATTTCAGCAATAGGAGTAACCTCTTCTTTTACTCCAAGAAGCCTAAAAAGATGTGGACTTGGATCTGCGTCTATTGCAAGAACCTTTGCACCGTCTTCAAGAAAGGCTTTGCACAAAAGCGCAGAAACCGTGCTCTTCCCCACCCCCCCTTTACCACACACTGCAAGCTTCATACCCTTTTGTTAGCAAATTTTTAAAAATTTGCTATATATTGTGAAAAAATTATTGTTTTGGTTTACATTTTTTAATTCTTTTGTTTTTCTCTCTTTCTAAGATGCAGAGCTTTAAAGAATTACTTAAAAGTAAAGATTTTGTCGTTTGCTTTGAGGTTTCTCCTGGAACAGACGCTAAGAAGTTCGTTCAATTTATAAAAACAGGGGTAGAACACGACCTGTTTGATGCGGTCTCCATAACTGATAACCTCGGTGGTACCCCTGCCCTACCCCCAGATCTTTTGGCAAAAGAACTAATTTCTTACGACATCCCAGCTATTATTCACTTCTCTTGCAAAGACAAAAACCGTACTCAAATAGAAAGCGAACTCTTGAGACTCTGGTATCAAAACACTACAGATCTGCTCGTAATGACAGGAGATCATCCTTCTCTAAATCCCCAAAATCCTGCTAAACCTGTATTTGACTTTGATGCGGTTCTTACCTTGTTAAAAATTTCTCAAATCAACAAAAACTTCTTCAAAGGTTGTGTAGTAAATCCCTTTAAGCTTACCATTACTGAACTTTGGTTACAGTACTTTAAGCTTTACAAAAAAATTAAAGCAGGAGCAGACTTCGTAGTAACTCAATCTGGTTTTCTTCCTCTTGCTTTGATACAGTTAAAAGAAGTTTTAAAAAGAGGATTAACTAAGTGTTTTTCTGAGTTGTTAAAAGACGATAGCCTTTTTTCTACAGAGGAAGATCAAAAAATAAGAAGTCTTCCTTTTTTAGTAAGTGTAATATATCCGTCAAAAAGAATTTCTTCCATGCTCATTGAACTAAAAATTCCTGGAATTCTCATTAGCCCTAAGGTATATCAAAGATTGAAAAACGGAGAAACTTCTCCGCTTGAAGAAATAGCTAAGTTTTGTGCTATTGTAAAAGGGCTTGGTTTTAAAGGTCTTCACCTGTGTGGAATGCCTCACAACTTAAAAAGATTGGAAGAATTCAAGTTATTACTTGAAAAGTACGAAAAGAATTGGCAAGAGCTCGTAAACGAGTTTGACAATTCGTGTATTTACAAAAGAAACGGCGACATTGTTAAAGTTGAAATGGAAAAAATTTTTAAAAATAATAAGTTAGCTATTCCTTTTCATAGAACTTCTTTAAAATTTTTAGTATCTCATTTGTTTCACGAATTATTTTTTAATAAAAATAGCTTGTTCTTTCCTTTTTTAAAGTTCGGTTCTAAAGTGGTAATAAAAAGCAAGCTTTTAACAAAGTTCGTAACCTGGTTAGAGTATTTTATAAAAAGATGGGCTTATGGTTGTAGAGAATGTGGAGAATGCAGGCTTTATGAATTTAATTATAACTGTCCATTTGGAGGATGTACTAAAGGCTTGATAAATGGTCCTTGTGGAGGAAGTTTCCTTGGTTTTTGTGAAATGTATCCCTTTAAAAAAAAGTGCGTGTTTGTAAAGGCTGTTGAAGACGCACCCAGAAGAAAAGACATAAAAAAACTCCTAATACCAGGAGAAACTCCTTTTATAAAACCGAGAAACTGGGCTAAAAAAGGATTTTCTTCTTGGCTCAACTTTTATCTTGAAAAATAACACTTGTTTTATTTTTAATTTATAGTAAATTTTCTGAAAAAATTCCCTATTCAGGAGGGGTGCTATGCTTATGCAAAACTTCTTGTTTACCTCTGAATCAGTTACAGAAGGTCATCCTGACAAAGTAGCAGATCAAATTTCTGATGCAATTCTTGATGCAATCCTTGAAAAGGATCCTTATGCAAGGGTTGCTTGTGAAACTCTCGTAAATACCGGAATGATACTAATTGCAGGAGAAATTACTACAGAAGCACGAGTTGACTATCCAACTATTGCAAGAGGTGTCGTTAAAGAAATTGGTTACAATCACTCAGATCTTGGTTTTGACTATCAAACCTGTGCAGTTCTCATAAGTATAGACAGACAAAGTCCTGACATTGCAATGGGAATAGATAGAGAAGGAGAAATAGGTGCAGGTGATCAGGGACTTATGTTTGGTTTTGCCTGTGACGAAACTCCTGACTACATGCCAATGCCTATATGGTACGCTCACAGACTTGCAATGAGACTTGCTGAGGTCAGAAAAAAAGGAATCGTTCCCTTTTTAAGACCTGACGGAAAAACTCAGGTAACCATTAGATACGAAAACAGAAGACCCGTTGAAGTTCACACCATTGTTATAGCAGCTCAGCACGATCCTACTGTAACTTTAAAAGAGTTAAGAGAAGCCATAACAGAAGAAGTAATAAAAAAAGTAATTGCTCCTGAACACCTTAAGGAAAACACGAAGATAATCATAAACGGAACGGGTAGATTCGTTATCGGTGGACCTCTTGCTGACTGTGGAATGACGGGTAGAAAAATTATCGTTGATACTTATGGTGGAAGAGGACATCACGGAGGTGGGGCATTCTCTGGTAAAGATGCTACCAAGGTTGACAGAACACCCTCTTATTACGCAAGATATGTAGCTAAGAATCTCGTTGCAGCAGGTGTTGCAAAGGAGCTTGAGGTACAGGTTGCCTATGCAATAGGAGTTCCAGAACCCCTTGCAATAAATGTTAACACCTACGGAACTGAAAAAATACCCGTAGAAAAAATTCTTGAAATTATTAACAAGCTCTTTGACTTTAGACCAAAGCACATGATAGACTATCTTGACTTAAGAAGACCGATTTTTAGGAAAACTGCTTGTTACGGACACTTTGGAAGACCTGAACCTGAGTTTACTTGGGAAAAGCTTGACATGGTAGAAAAAATAAAAGAACTTGCTGGTTTTGATAAGTAGTTTAATCAAATAGAATTTTAAAGGAGGAACAAATGGAATATCATGTAAAAGATTTAAACTTAGCTGACGAAGGTTTAAAGCTTATTGAATGGGCAGAAATGGACATGCCAGTTTTAAGGCAAATAAGAGAGCGTTTTTCCAAAGAAAAACCTCTTAAAGGTATAAGAATTGGAGGCTGTCTTCACATAACGACTGAAACTGCAAATCTTGCAAGAACCTTAAAAGAGGGTGGAGCTGAGGTATATTTGTGTGCGTCTAATCCTCTTTCTACTAAAGACGAAGTTGCTGCAGCACTCGTTAAGCACTTTGAAATTCCGGTTTTTGCAATAAGAGGAGAAGACAGAGACACATATTATTCTCACATTAAGGCAGTCCTTGATAAAGAGCCTCACATTACCATAGACGATGGTGCAGACCTCGTAAGTACTTTACACAGAGAAAGACCTGAGCAGGCAGACAAGGTTCTCGGAGGTACCGAAGAAACTACAACAGGCGTTATAAGACTTAGGGCTATGGCAAAAGACGGAGTGCTCAGATATCCCATTATTGCAGTAAACGACGCCCTTACGAAACACCTGTTTGACAACAGATACGGTACAGGACAATCTACTCTTGACGGAATTTTAAGAGCAACCAACAGACTTCTTGCAGGCTCTGTTTTCGTAGTAGCTGGGTTTGGTTGGTGTGGTAAAGGGCTTGCAATGAGAGCAAGGGGAATGGGAGCAAGAGTCGTAGTAACAGAGGTAGATCCTTTAAAGGCACTTGAAGCTGTTATGGAAGGATACCTCGTTATGCCCATGGAAGAAGCTGCCAAAATCGGAGACTTTTTCTGCACTGTTACTGGAAATAAAGCAGTTATTAGAAAAGAACACTTTTTAAAGATGAAAGACGGAGCGATAGTTGCAAACTCTGGACACTTTGATGTAGAAATTGACTTGAAAGGTTTAAGAGAAATTACCAAGTCAGTTCGTCAAATAAGAAGAGAAGTTGAAGAATATACCCTTGAAGACGGAAGAAGAATTTATGTTCTTTCTCAAGGAAGGCTCGTAAACCTTGCTTCTGCAGAAGGACATCCTTCAGGTGTTATGGACATGAGCTTTGCAAATCAGGCTCTCTGCGTTGAATACATAGTTAAAAACAGTGAAAAGCTTGAAAAGAAGGTTTATTCTGTTCCAGAAGAAATTGACAAAGAAGTTGCAAGACTTAAACTAAACGCAATGGGAATTAAAATAGACACTCTTACAGAAGAGCAGAAAAAGTATCTTTCTTCTTGGGAAGAAGGAACTTAATTTCCTCGGGCGTTTTCGCCCTCTTCTTTTTTGTTATTTATTTTCCTTTTTATTGACTTTCCCCGATTAAGTCTTAATATTTATATGAATAAAAGCCTCTTCAGGAAGGAGGGTTCTGAATGAAAGTAAAAATGGTGGTACACGGAATAGCAATGGATCCTATGTCCAATAGTCCTGTTATGCTCTTAAAAGAAGTTGACGGAGACAGAATTCTTCCCATATGGATAGGAATACTTGAAGCTACTTCTATCGCTGCTAAACTTGAAAACATTCAGTTTCCAAGACCTTTAACTCACGACCTTATGAAAAACATCTTTGACTTTCTTGGAGTAAAAGTTCCTAAGATAGAAATCGTTGACCTTAGAGACAATACATATTACGCTATAGTTACTCTTGACATAGAAGGTAAAACCTTTGATGTGGATGCAAGACCAAGTGATGCAGTAGCCCTTGCTTTAAGAACAGGGGCAGAAATCTTCGTAAAAGAAGAAGTTCTTGAAAAAAGCCAGGTATTTACTGAAACTTACAAAAAAGAAAAAGAAGAAGAAATGGTCGGAGCAACCGAAAAAGACAAAGAAAAACTTAAAGAAATCCTTGAACAACTTGATCCAAAACACTTTAAGTACAAAATGTAAAATGTTTGACCTTCACTGCCACAGCGTATTTAGTGACGGAGAGTTAATTCCTGCTGAAATAATTCAGAGAGTTAGGGTGCTTAACTACGAAGCTATTGCAATAACTGATCACGCTGACCACTCAAACTTTGAGTTTATTATTAATAACTTACTTAAAATAAAAAAGGCTTATCAAGGTAGTCTTCCCAAACTTATAGTTGGAGTTGAGATTACTCATGTAAATCCTGATTTAATTCCAGAGGTTATTAAAGAAGCACGAAAAGCAGGAGCAGAGCTCGTTGTAGTACATGGAGAAACTATAGCTGAACCCGTTGCAGAAGGAACAAATCTTTCCGCAATCTTAGGTGGAGCAGACATCCTTGCCCATCCAGGGCTTATTAAAGAGGAAGAAGTAAAACTCGCAGGAGAAAAAGGAGTCTTTCTTGAAATTTCTGCAAGGAAAGGGCATTGTCTTACAAATGGACATGTTGTAAAACTTGCAAAAAAGTACAATGTTTCCTTAGTAATAAACTCTGATGCTCACAGTCCTTCAGACCTTATGTCTAAGGAACACGCACTAAAAGTCGGAATTGGTGCAGGACTTACTGAAGAGGAAGTGTTTAAGTTATGGGAAGTAGCCAGAAAGAGGTTCCTTTAAACGAATTAAAAAAAATTTTCGTAGAAAAAGGATATCCAGAAAGCTTTTTCGTGTGGAATACCGTAATACCTTTTTCTTATAATTCTCTTCACTTTGAAGTAAAAATTCCTCTGGTTATTAAAGAAAACTCTAAAATTTACTTCTTAGTTGACTACAAACCTTTGGAAAAGCTTACCTTTTTTGAGAGAGGGATCCTTGCTGTAGCAAGACTGTTTTTTTCTCCTCTACCCTACTTTGCAATCGTTACTAACTTAAAAGAATTTGCTTTGATAGACCTCCACGAATTTAATGTTAAAAAAGGAGACATTTCAATCGTTCCCGAATACCGAGGAATAAAAGACTACATCCCTCCACAGCCCAAGAAATTTAAACCAGAGCTTGAGAAAAAAATACTTGCAGTCTATTTAAGTGGTGGCTGAAATTCTCAAACCTGCAGGCTGTAGCCTGAAAGTTTAAAGTTTGTTTGACTTTTTCCGAAAAGTTTATTAAAATAAGTTATTGATTGGAGGAAGAGCATGAAAATTACCCCTGACAAAATACTTTCAGAAAAACTCACGGACTTAAATTCTACCAAGTCCGTATCAAAAGATAAACTCTTTGAAAGTTACTTTAAACACGCTCTTGAAGAAATAGAAAAGAATCAATCCTTAAACCTTACCTCCTCTCAAAGCGAAGTTATTTACGAAAAACTCAATCACGGATTAAAACTGCTTGAAAAGTCTTTTTTTCTAATCTCACAAAAAGGAATAAAGTTCTCTGAAGTTTCTACTATAAGTGACTACTTAATTTCTCAGGCAAAAGAAATAAACGAATTAATAAAGTCCTTACCAGAATCCTCTTTAAAAAAGCTTTTTAAGGAGTTCTGCCTGTTCCTCGGAGTAGAAGCTCAAAAACTAAAACAAATGGCTTAATCAAAAATTTTTCTAAACAATCTCTTACAAATTATCACAAATAGTGTTAAAATAGGGATTGTTTTTTAAAAAGGAAAAATTATCTTTTAAGTTGAAAAAATCTTCAACAAAAGGAGGTGCAGGATGTTAAAGAAACGGTTCTCTTTGATTCTTACGATTTTGTTTTTAATTACGGGTTTATCTCTTTGTTATGCTTCAAACTTAGAAAAGAAACTTTTTCCTCCAAAGCTTGGAACTTTTAAGTTGGTAAAACTTATTAAAGGAAAAAAGGCTATGGAAGAAGTGTATAAACTTCACGGAAAAAAGATCAATATAAAGGCTGCATGGGTGGCACATTACGAAAACATTAAAAACCCTAAGGACAAAGTAACCGTCTGGATTTCCCAAGCTTCTTCTGAAAAAGAAGCAAAAAAACAGGTTGAAGTTATGATGAAAAAAATAATAAATTCTTCTTCTACTCCTTTTTATCACTTTAGCAGGATGAAAGATGTCTATATCTTTTTTGGACTTGGTAAGAGACACTTAGTATTTCCTAAAAAGGAATTCGTTTTTTGGATTACAGGAGAACCTGGAGAGCTTAGATACTTCGTTCATTATTACTACAAAGTTCTTAAGTAACGACTTAAAAATTAAAATAGGAGGAGGAACCATGCGTATAGCGCAGGTTGCTCCTCTGTACGAAAGCGTTCCTCCAAAGCTTTACGGAGGAACCGAAAGGGTAGTTTATTATCTTACTGAAGAGCTCGTAAAACTTGGACACGAGGTCGTTTTATTTGCAAGCGGGGACTCTAAAACCAGTGCAAACTTAATTGCTCCAATCCCTGAGGCTATTCGCCTGTCTAATAAGTACAAAGATCCCATAGTGCCTCACCTTTACATGTTTGAAGAAGTGTATAAAAGAGCTGAGGTATTTGATATAATTCACTTCCACACAGAATACTTACACCTTCCAATTGCAGTTCGTTCAAACACTCCATTTGTAACTACCCTTCACGGCAGGCTTGATTTGTACGAATATCAACCGTTTTTTAGAAAGTTTAAAGATTGTCCTTTTGTATCTATATCAAATTCTCAAAGAAAGCCTTTACCCTGGTTAAACTGGCAGGCAACCGTATATCACGGACTTCCTGAAAACCTGTACAAGTTTTCTCCTGAACCTGGTAAGTATCTCGCTTTTCTCGGAAGGATTTCTCCTGAAAAACGCCCTGATAGGGCAATAAAAATTGCAGAAAAGTTTGGAATGGAGCTTAAAATTGCAGCAAAAGTTGATAAAGTTGATGAAGAATACTTTAAAGAAGTAATAAAGCCTCTTTTAAAAAGTAAGTGGGTAGAATTTATAGGAGAAATAAACGACAAAGAAAAAGAGGAGTTTCTTGGTAAAGCTTATGCCCTGCTCTTTCCTATAGACTGGCCAGAACCTTTTGGACTTGTTATGATAGAAGCTCTTGCCTGTGGAACACCCGTAGTTGCCTGGAATTGTGGCTCTGTACCAGAAATAATTGAACACGGAAAAACAGGTTTTATAGTAAATTCTATTGAAGAAGCAGTAACTGCCCTTGACAACATTAAAAACATAAGTAGGTTTGAGTGTAGAAAGTGTTTTGAAAACAGGTTTACATCAAGGGTAATGGCTGAAAATTACCTAAAAGTTTACACGAACTTAGTAGGTATTCAGCAACTCAGAAAAGCAGTATAATTTTTTCATGCACGGAGAAAAATACACTTTAAAACACCAAGATACTTTTGCCATTTTTGATGCCCTTGGCAACATTACGCCTTCAAAAGACAGAGAAACTGGTCTTTACTACAAAGGAACGAGATTTCTTTCAAGGTACGAGCTTCTTCTTTTTGACGAGCCCCCTCTTCTTTTAAGTTCCTGTATAAAAGAAGACAACTCAGTATTCACTATAGACCTTACCAATTTTACCTTTCACAACAAAAACAAAAAAATCCCTCAAGGAAACATTCACATCTGGAGAAGTAAGTTCCTTAGAAACAGTACTTCTTACGAAAAAATCCATCTTAAAAATTATCTTTCTGAACCAGTTGAACTTGAATTAAGCCTGTGTTTTGCAAGTGACTTTATAGACATATTTGAAATACGAGGTTTTAAAAGAAGTAAAAAAGGGACTTTCTTCAAACCTAAGATCAAAAAAGATTCTTTAACACTAACCTACAAAGGAATTGATAACAAACTTAGAAAAACGCTTGTACACTTTTCTATAAGTGCAGACGAGGTAAAGGACAACAGATTTTTGTTTAAGTTAAGGCTAAAACCTCACGAAAGTTTTAGTTTTTACATATATGTCCACTGTACTGTAGAAGACGAAGTACCAGAGGTATTAAGCTACGGTAAAGCCTTGTTTTTATTAAAGCAATGGCTTAAAAATTGGGAAGACAAAGGCTGTAAAATCGTTACCTCTAACGAACAATTTAATCAATGGCTAAAAAGGTCGTGGGCTGACATAATAATGCTTCTTAGTCAAACTCCAAATGGAACTTATCCCTTTGCAGGGATACCTTGGTTTGCTGCACCTTTTGGAAGAGACGGAATTATTACTGCTCTTGAGTGCCTGTGGCTTTGCCCTTCTATAGCAAAAGGTACTCTTGAGTTCTTGTCAGCTACTCAAGCAAAGGAGTTTGACGAAGAAAAAGACGCAGAACCAGGAAAAATCATTCACGAAATAAGAGAGGGTGAACTTGCCTCAGCAGGAGAGCTTCCTTTTGCTTGGTATTACGGAAGTGTTGATGCAACCCCTCTTTTCGTAGTACTTGCAGGAAAGTACCTTGACAGAACCGGAGACCTTGAATTTATTGAAAAAATCTGGGAAAACATTAGACTTGCTATAGACTGGATAGACCTATACGGAGATCTGGACGAAGACGGTTTCGTTGAGTATGTACCCTCAAAAAAAGGGCTCGTTAACAAGGGCTGGAAAGACTCTTGGGATAGTATATTTTACGAAAACGGTGAATTGGTTAAGCCTCCGGTAGCACTCGTTGAGGTTCAAGGATATGTCTATCAGGCTAAAAAACAGGCTGCAAAAATAGCAAAAGCCCTAAAAAGATTTCCCCTTTACGAAAAGTGGAATGCAGAAGCAGAAGTACTAAAAGAAAAAATAGAAAAGTTTTTTTGGTGTAACGAAATAGAGTGTTATGTAATTGCTTTAGACAAAAACAAAAAACAGTGTAAGGTAAGAACGAGTAATCCTGGGCATTTGCTTTTTAGTGAAGCCATCTCCAAAAACAGGGCAAACAAACTTGCAGATCTCTTTTTTGAAAAACACTTTTTCTCAGGTTGGGGAATACGCACGGTTTCTTCCCTTGAAAAAAAGTACAATCCTCTTTCTTATCATAATGGATCCATCTGGCCTCACGACAATGCAATTATTGGATACGGGTTTGCCTGCTACAACTTGAAAAAACAATGCGTAAGAATTTTAAAAGCCCTTTTTGAAGCAAGCACTTTTTTTAAACTTCACAGAATTCCTGAGTTGTTTTGTGGTTTTTCAAGAAGGAGAAACGAAGGACCTACTCACTATCCAGTTGCTTGTCACCCACAAGCCTGGGCTGCTGGTGCAGTGTTTCTCCTTTTACAGGGATGTCTTGGTATTTCCTTTAAAGAAAATACCGTCTTTTTGAGGTATCCTGTTTTACCAAAGTTTATAGAAGAATTGTGGATTCACGACTTTAAACTTCCTGACGGAAGTTTGGATCTTTACTTTAAAAACTACGGTGACGATGTAGGAATAAGGGTTTTAAGAAAAGAAGGGAAAGTAAGACTTTTTATAGAGAAGTAAAAGCTCCAACCATTTTAAGGTAGTTTTTGTATCTTGACTCTGGTATTTCACCTCTTTCAAAAGCCTCTCTAACCCCGCAATCAGGTTCGTTCGTGTGAGTACAGTTTGGAAACCTGCATTCGTACTTGTAAAACTCTGGAAAATAGTCCTTTATTTCCCTCTTATCCACTATAGAACTTGCTTCAACCTTTGAAAATCCAGGAGAATCTCCAACGAAAGATCCTTTTCCAAAGGGAATTAGTTTTACTCCTCTTGAGGTGTGTCTTCCTCTTCTGGTCTTTCTACTAAGCTCACCACACTTAAGCTCAACCCCTGTGATTTTGGATAAAAGTGCGCTTTTTCCAACTCCAGAAGGTCCTGCAAATATACATATTTCCCCTTCTAAAAAGTTTACAAGGTCTTCTATCCCTTCTCCAGTGACTGCACTAACTTTAAGCACAGGATATCCTGCCTTTTCATAAACACCTTTCCAAAATTCAAACTCCTTTTTTTCCTCCTCTCCCCACAAGTCTAACTTATTAAAAACTATTACTATTCCCACTCCTTCTTTTTCGTAAATTACGAGTAAGTTGTCCAGAAGATAGCTCTGAAACTCAGGTTCTATTATGGTCATCACCACTATTGCTCTATCAACATTTGCTATTTTGGGTCTAATCAAAAAGTTTTTTCTTGGTGCAATAGAAGTTATAGCAAACTGATCGTCTTCTGTGATGTGTCCATAGACATAATCTCCAGCCCATACTTTTTCACTTTTTCTTATTTTACCGAGTGGAATTCCTCTATAAATTTCATCTTTTGCAAAAACATACACTCCTATGAGTTGAGCTTCCCTTTCAACCACGAGTCCTTTTAATTCCTCCATATCCTTTTTTCTCACCTCCTTTTTAAACCCATATAAATAAATAAAACAAACTTGCAAGAGCAAGAAAAGGTCCAAAAGGTATCTGTGCCTCCATGTTAAAGTTAAAACCTTTTCCTTTTACCCACTCCCACAAAATTAAAGCTCCGTAAGTTAAAATACCTGTTAAAGATGCTATTACGATTATGTAGTAAAAACTTTTATATCCAAGAAAAGCACCTATTCCTCCCATAAGCTTAAAGTCTCCCATTCCCATTCCGTCTTTTCCAGAAAAAATATAATAAACATCGTTTATTAAAAATAAAAGACCTACCCCTGCAAATCCAGAAACTATACTCGTCTCTGCACCTATAATTGGATTAAACCCCAGAATACTTAACAACCATCCAGAAAATATAAGTAAGTAAGACAACTCGTCAGGAATTTCTTTTTTTTCAAGATCTATAAAAGCTATGGGCACCAGTACTAATAAAAAAAGTGTTATAGTAAAAAATCCCTCCCATCCAAAAAGAGGTTTAATTTTAAAGTAGCACCAAAGCATGATAAAACCACATGTAAGCTCTACCAAAGGATACCTTAAAGATATAGGAGCTTTACAATAAGCACACCTTCCTCTAAGAATTACATAAGAAATAATAGGAATGTTGTGATACCACTTAAGAGTTTTTTTACAATTAGGACAAAAGGAAAATAGAGGTTTAATTATGGATAAACCTTTACTCCACCTGTAAATAATTACATTTACGAAACTCCCTATGCACAGTCCTAAAACGAACAAAAAGGTCGGGTAAAACCAGAAATTTTTCTGTACTTCTAAAATTTTTCCTCCTTTTTAGTTTTTCTTTTTTCCTTTTCCTTTTCTTTCTCTTTTTCTTTTATAGCCCTTTCGTAAGCTTTTTTAGCGTCTTCTATGTAATACATAGCCTTTAAGTAAGCAACCCAAACGGGTTTAAACTTTTTGTCAATGTCTATTATTTCTATACCTATTCCCGGACCGTCTATGGTCTTTTTGTGAACTACTATTCCGTAAATAGGTATGGTACCTATGTCTGGAAGCTCTATTTCAAAATAAACGAGCTTTTTTAAAGGAACATCAAGTTTCCCCTCTATAAAACAGCCTTTGTAAGATATGTTGGTTACATAATACACTTTATTATCTTCGGGAAAGTAAGCATTAAGTTTCGTAACACATCTTGGAAATCTGCGTATGTTAACGATAGTATTTTTCTTCATTTAATAGCTCCTTTATTACCAGGGGCAAAGCTTCAGCTACTTCCTTTGCTGTAAAACCAAAATCACCCCTGGTCTTGGCAAGAAGCTTACCTGCCAATCCGTGAATTAATACTCCTATAGTCGTTGCTTCAAACAAGTCGTACTTTTGAGCGATAAGAGAACCTATTATCCCTGCAAGTACATCGCCGTTTCCACCCTGGGCAAGTCCTGGCTCGTCTATAGAAGATATTCCTTCTCTACCGTCTGTAGAAACTACCACAGTATGAGGTCCTTTTAAGAGTGCACAACCTTTACCCAAAAAGCTTGCAAGAAGTTTGGTAGCGTTAAGTCTATCCCCCATCACTTCTTCTTTACTCTTGTTTAAAAGCCTTATAGCTTCACCTGGATGTGGAGTTAAAACAGCTCCAACCTTACAGCCATCTTTCAAGACTTCAGGCATCTTAGCAACGAGGGTGAGTGCGTCAGCATCAATGACAAAAGGCTTTTCAACCTCTAATAAAACTTTTTTAACGAGTTCCTTCATCTCTTCACTTAATCCAAGTCCCGGACCTATGACCACTACACTCCTTTTATTAAGTTCTTCACACAACCTGTCTGCTTCAGAAAGTGCAATTTCTCCGTATTCGTTTTCTTTTAATCCCACTGTAAGTGCTTCTGGAAGCATACTACAATAAATTTTCTGCAAAGTTTCAGTAGAAATAAGAGTAACGAGCCCTGCTCCAGACTTAAGTGCTCCAAGTGCAGTTAAGAATCCTGCTCCACTTTTACCACGACTTCCTGCAAGTACTGCTACATGCCCAAATGTCCCCTTGTGAACATATCCACACCTTTTTTTTAATACCTTCTTGCCATAACTTTCGTCTAAAAAGAACCTCTTAGGTGCAAACTCTTCTACATACCTTAAAGGAAAACTAATTTTAACTACTTTTAATTCTCCACAAAATTCTTTTCCAGGATAAAAGTAGTGCCCAAGTTTAGGATATTCAAATGTAACCGTAAAGTCTGCTTTAACTGCTACTCCCAGAACCCTTCCTGTTGAAGCACACACTCCAGTTGGTATGTCAACTGCAATAACTTTACCTCCTGCACTGCGAAAGTCTTCGTTTATCCACTTCACGACTTCTCCAAAAATACCACCTACCTCCCTTTTCAATCCAGTACCAAAAATAGCGTCAACTACGAGATCAGGAAAAAAGTTTTTAATCACT
Source organism: Thermodesulfobacteriota bacterium (assembly GCA_013153525.1). GTDB lineage: Bacteria > Desulfobacterota > Thermodesulfobacteria > Thermodesulfobacteriales > Thermodesulfobacteriaceae > Thermodesulfobacterium. Next base: position 15,808 of record JAADEG010000060.1, on the reverse strand, counting down.
TCTTTAAACTCACCAAAGGTGTTCACCGTAAAGTACTCTATACCGAGTTTTTTAACTAACTCAAAGTTAGTTTTTGCTTCGCCCTTGTACTTATCTTCTTTTGCTAAAACTGCACACTTAACTGAGTATCCTAAGTCCCACAGGTGTCTTGCACAAACAAATCCATCTCCTCCGTTATTTCCAGGTCCACAAACAATTAGTACTTTTTTAAATCTATCGGCAGGAAAATTTTCTTCTATAGTTTGTACTACCCCAAGACCAGCTCTTTCCATTAATACTTCACCAGAAATTCCAAGTCCTTTTATAACGAGTGAATCAAGCTCTTGCATTTCTTGAGATGTAAGTACTAACATCTCTTTAACCTCTACTTAGTTAAAACTACAATACTTATAGTATAATCTTTTTCATGAGATAAAGCAACCCAAACTTTACTTACATTAATTTTAGAAAGAATTTGATTAGCGTTTCCTTGTAATAAAAGAAAAGGTGCGCCATTAGACTTTCTTTTTAAACAAATTTCTTTTAAAATAAAAGGAGAATAACCTCCAACTGCCTTGTAAAAAGCTTCTTTTGACGCAAAAGAAGCTGCTATGTGAACCTCTGGTCTTGACTTTTTAAAGGCGTAATTTACTTCTTCTTCACAGAAAAAGCGGAAAAGAAATCTTTCTCCGTACTTATCAATAAGAGTCTTTATTCTTGGGATGGATACTAAGTCAACCCCAAGCCCTAAAATACCCATAAAACACTTTTACGCCCACCCCGTACCCTATTAACCAAGTTGTTTTATGAAGTAAGTTTTTCTATCAGTTCAATCCTTCTTTGATGTCTTCCACCTTCAAACGGGGTTTCAAGAAATGTTTTAACTACTTCTTTAGCTATTCCGTCAGCAACGATTCTTCCTCCGAGAACAAGTACATTAGCGTCGTTGTGAAGTCTTGCCATTTTGGCAGAAAATGGTTCAAGACAAAGTGCAGCCCTTACCCCTTTAAACCTATTTGCAACAATACTCATTCCTATGCCAGTCCCACAAATAACGATTACTCTTTCAACCTCTCCTGAAAGAAGTTTTTTTACCGCTTTAACTCCGTATTCTGGATAGTCAACAGATACATGGGAATCACATCCTACATCTATTACCTCGTGTCCTTCCTGTACTAAAAAGTCCTTAATCTTTTCTTTCAAAAAGTAACCTGCGTGATCAGATCCTATCGCTATTTTCATCTCACTTCTCCCACTTCTTAAAAACTAAACAGGCATTCGTTCCTCCAAAACCAAATGCATTTGAAAGTGCTATTTTTATGTCCATTTTAATAGCTTCCTTAGGTACATAATCTAAGTCGCACTCTGGATCAGGATTTTCAAGGTTAATCGTAGGTGGAACAACTCCTTCAAAAACTGCAAGAGTAGTTATCACTGCTTCAAGTCCCCCAGCCCCTCCAAGAAGGTGTCCTGTCATAGACTTAGTAGAGGAAATTTTAAGCTTGTAAGCGTGCTCTCCAAAAACCTTTTTAATTGCTTTTGTTTCTGCTACATCGTTAAGAGGAGTGCTCGTTCCGTGAGCGTTGATGTAATCTACATCCTCTGGTTTTATGCCTGCGTCTTTTAGTGCGAGTTCCATACACCTTGCTGCTCCTTCTCCGTCAGGACAAGGTGCAGTCATGTGATAAGCATCTGCATTAAATCCGTATCCTATTATTTCTGCGTAAATCTTAGCACCTCTTTTTAATGCATGTTCAAGTTCTTCTATAATCAAAATTCCACATCCCTCTGCAATTACAAACCCGTCTCTATCTTTGTCAAAAGGACGGGATGCCTTTTCTGGTTCGTCGTTTCTCGTTGAAAGAGCCTTCATCACTGCAAATCCTGCTACGCAAAGAGGAGTAATCAAACTCTCAGTACCTCCGCAAATCATTACATCTGCTCTACCTTCTTTAACAATTCTGTAAGACTCTCCTATTGCGTGATTTCCTGCAGCACACGCAGTACAAACTGCGGTATTAGGTCCCTTGGCTCCAAAAAGAATGGCAACTTGCCCAGCAGCCATGTTAGGAATAATCATGGGAATAAAAAAAGGAGTAACTCTTCTATAACCTTTTTCGTCAAGAACTCTGGTGTAATGCTCAATCTGTCCAACACCACCCATTCCTACTCCAATAATGCATCCAACCTCTGGTCCCAGATCAGAAAGAGGAAGACCTGCGTCTTCAAGAGCCATTCTGGTTGAAGCAATTGCATATTGAATAAAAGTGTCAACCCTTGACACCAGCTTTGAAGGCATAAAATCAGCTGGATTAAAACCCTTTACCTCTCCTGCAATTTGACTCGGAAGACTACTGGGATCAAACTTAGTAATTCTTCCAATTCCAGAAACACCAGCCTTTATGTTTTTCCAAGTTTCTTCAACTCCAATTCCTACGGGATTAACAGTACCGAGTCCTGTAACAACTACTCTCCTACTCACGGCAAGTCCCCTTTTACTCCCCCACTTTAGATTTTACATAATCTATAACATCTTTTACGGTTCTAAGTTTCTCTGCGTCTTCGTCAGGGACTTCCATGCCAAAAGCTTCTTCCATTGCCATAACGAGTTCTACAAGATCAAGTGAATCTGCCCCAAGGTCATCTACAAAAGACGCCTCAGGTTTAATCTGGTCCTTTGAAAGATTAAGCTTCTCTGCAATGATTTCTATTACCTTTTCCTCTACTGACATACTCCCCTCCTCATTTTTAAAAATTTTCTTTACTTTTACCAGATTTTTTCAAAAAAACAAGATATACATTAGAAGATTTGCAATAATCCACACCCCTATTCCTATACCTGCAAAAACTATCCCCTTTCTAAATAAAGTCTCAAGAAGTAAAAACAAAACCAGAAGTAAAAAAAAGTGCATAATACTTCTTAAAAATATCCCTCCCTTTTTCTTCGGAGCATACTCCCTTAAAAAAATGTATATGGGAAAAAAACCAACTATAAATCCTGCAAAAACATAATATATTTTTAAAACCATTTCTGCAAACACTTGTATGTAAGGTCTGTGAACCTTTTTTAAAAACCTATACCTTTCCAAAAGCCCTTTAAAAGAAAGAAACTCTACGGGTTTTTCTACTATTACCAAAGTCCTCGGAACGAAAGGTAACTTCTTCTTCCACACAGCGTATTCGTGAGGTTTAAACATTTCTGCTTTTTTTTGAATACTTACGCCGAGTAACTTCCACTCGTGATCACCTATGTAGTATCCTTGTTTTGCCCAGATTACCTCTTCAGGCTCTCCGTTTTTAATAAAAACCAACTTTATGTCCCCCAAGTACTCCCCTTTTGGTTCAAGGGGTCTTGCAATTAAGTAATAATTAGGACCTACGAAAAATATCTGTTTGTTAAAAATGAGATATTGCTTTTTGTAGTGCTTTATTTTGTAGTTCCAAGTATAAAGGCTTTTGTACGCAGCTTTTGGAAAAATTACATTAAGTAATAAGCCACCAAATAAAGATAAAATTAACAAGCCACTACCAAAAACCCTTGCAATTTCTCTTTTCCTAAAACCAAGAGATAAAAAAGCAATAAGTTCGTTGTTTTTACTTAATAAAAAAACCGCCACAAGTCCTGACAGTGCCAAAACAAAAGGATAAATTTGATACAAAATTACCCACAATTTCCAAAATATGTAAATTATAAATAAGTAAAGAGGTTTCTTATACTTTAAAAAGTCACCTAACTTCTCAAAAAAGTCTATTATTATGTAAAAGGCAGAAAATAGACACAACAAAAACAAAGAAATTTTAAAAAGTTCTTTTATGATGTATCTTTGGTAAGTTTTAATCAGAGTCACAGAAAAACCTCTCTTTTTTTCTTTAAAAACAAAATTCCTTCAAAGATTAAAAAAATTAATACTACTGCGTAAAAACTAAAAAAACTTAAAAACGGTTTAAACTTACCATTCTTAGCAAAAGAGGCTGTAGTGTCAAACAAAATGTAAAAAGAAAGATAAACCCCTATGCCTGAAAAAAATAACGCAAACCTGTGGGATGTCCTAACCTTTATTCCCATAAAAAACGCTTGAATTGACAAAAAAAGTACAGATAAAGGATAAAAAAATCTTCCCCAATATTCCGTAAGATAAGAATAATAATCTTTAGTTCCTTTTTTCATCTTAGAAATAGCTTGACGAAGCTCTGAAAATGTGTGTTCTCCTCTACTAAAACTCGGTTTAGAAGGCAAATTTTGTATGGGTAAGAAAAATCCGTATTCCCCAAACTTAAACACTTCTTTTACTCCATTAGAAGACGAAAAGCCCCATCCACGATAAAGAATAATTCTCCTTGCATTTACATCAATCTTCGCAGAATCTGCTATAAATAAGTAAACCTTGTCCCTCCCTTGTTGATACAAAAAAACCTTTTTTAATTGATGAATACCATCCTTTTTTTGGTCCTTTTGAAGGTATAAAACATCCTTAGAAGTAATAGGAACAGGGGTTTTTGCTGGGAAAGGACGAATCATTTGTTTTTTCAACAGTTCGTACTTCATAATTTTTAAAGACTTTTTTGAAACAGGTAAAACCCAAAAGTGAAAAATGAAAGTGATCCACCATAGTATCACTGCAAACAAAAATAAAGGCTTAAAGAGGTCAGAAAAAGAAAAACCAAGAGAAAGAAATCCAAGCAATTCTTTGTCTTCTTTCATCCTGTGTATAGCAAAAAGAATTCCCATAAATCCTGCAAGAGGTAAAGAAAAAGAAACGAGTTCAAAGTACATAAGTACGAAAAAGTGAATTATTTCGTGAAAAGAAGGAGCAAGCTCTATAAACTTTTGAAGCTTAAGTATTCCTTGAACCAAAGTGATAAGAACACTAAATACTGCAAAAAAAATAAAAGTATAAAAAAAATATTCTTTAAGATAATACTTAATAAAAGTTTTCATCAAACTATATTTTATAGCTTTTTCGTTTTTTTAAAGTTTACTCAATTTTTGAGTTTTTTGCAATTCGTTAGTTATCAGCGTAAAAATTAAAAGAAAAAAACCAAAGTAACGACAACTCAAGAAAACTTAATCAACCTCTTTATCCACTTAAATAGCTCCCCTACCTCTACATCAAAATCAAGAAAGTACAAGTTCGGATGGGGAGCTATTTTTACTCCATCTTTTAAGGTGGTTATGTAAAACTCTTCTTCCTCAAGACCAAAGTTTTCATAATCGTAGTGATCCTTAAAACTCAAAAACTTCTTCGTTCTAATCCCTAAGTTCTTTAAAACCTTTAAAAACTGCGCATTGTCTCCTAAACCACAAAACGCTACGAACTCCTTATTTTTTAAAGTTTTTAATTCTACTTCTTTCCAATTTGCATCAATTATCCTCCAGTTTACTCGCTTCATTCTAAAAACAGGTTTGTCTTGATAACTAAAGTCAAAAGGCTCTACATCTTGATAACTCAATACTATAGCAGTAGCCCTCTTTAAAGAACTTAAAGGCTCTCTAAGCCTTCCAAAAGGAAGTAACTTGTCTGAAAGATCTTTTTTCCTAAGAAGTACGACATCCACATCTCTGTAAATACGCCTGTGTTGAAAACCATCGTCAAGAATCACTACTTCAGAACCAAGAGCTATTGCTTTCCTTGCTCCTCTTACTCTGTCTTCATCCACTATCACGCAGGCATTTAATTTTTTTAATGTAATAAATTTTGCAAGAAAAAAAGCCTCGTCTCCTGCTTTTATCCAATCAGCTCTTATCACTCCTTCGTTAGCTACGACCAAAAGTCCTTTGCTCCTTCTTTTGTAACCCCTCATTACTACAGCTACTTTGTGTTCTTTAGAAAGCTCTTTTAGGAGTTCCCTTACGAGACTCGTTTTACCACTACCTCCTACAGAAAGATTTCCCACAGAAATCACAGGTACGCTTACTTTGTGAGACTTAAGCAAACCTATATCGTATAAGAAGTTTCTTAACGAAATCCCCCAGTAATAAGGATTCAAAAACTCCATTAAAACCTACCTTTGTGAAAGACGAAGTCCTTTAGCGTTAAAATTACGAAAAAGATACTTCCAAAAAGGGCTCCGAGATACTGGCTCATAATTCTCCAAAGTATTGCAAAAGGAGCTATAAACACATTTCCTATAAAACTTTCAAACACGACCACTGCTCCGACCTCTCCTACCCCACTACCCCCAGGGGTTGGACTTATAAATATAGCGTAAATAAGAGGAAGCTGACTTAAAAATATTTCTTTTATAGACGCTTTACTGTTAAACGCTTTTACGAGAAAAACCCCTATAAAAAGAAGTGCTATGTACATAAGCATACTTAAAACTAAAGCACCAAAAAAAACCTTTTTCTGATACTTAAAAAACCTCTTGCAAATTATTAAGTACTTAAAAAAAGTGTATTTAAGTTTTAGTAAGTACTCTTTTCTAATAAGTCCTCTTTTGTTTTTTAAAACACTCCACAGTATGTAAATTACCAGAGAAATACCCGTAATTATTCCGATTATTATAAGAAGCTCTTTTGCTTCTTTAGGATCGTTTATAAGCGCCTGTATCGTAAAAGGAAGAAAAAATATGTAAAAAAACAGCCCAGATATTCCTTTAAGGGTAATTACGCTCATTATTTGATAAAACTCTCCTCCTATTCTCTTTAAGGTGTAAAGTGGCAAAAATTCACCTCCAAGATGAGCAGGAGTAATCGTTGCTCCAAAAGTACTTACTAAAGAAACCACATATCCGTACAAAAAAGAATACCGCAAGTTTATAGCTCTTGAAATTATAAAAACTCTTAAGTTATCACAAGTGTGGAAGATAAAAAGACTTAACAAACTCAACAATAAGTACTTTTTATTAAGTCCTGAAATTACCTGAAATAAATTAGGTGGAATTTTTTGGGAGTGAAAAATGTAAAAAATGGATACCGTAATTACGATGCTGGTTAAAATTATACCATAGATCGTAGTTTTAAGCATTAACTTTTCCTAAAAGTATGGTAATATTTAACAACTAATCTATTTTAATTTAAAGTAAGAATTTATAAAGGGGGTTAAGGTGGAAAGAAAAGTTTTGTGGGCACCCTGGAGAGGAGAGTATGTATCTGGAAAAAAGGATCCAGGTTGTATTTTTTGTCCACCAGAAGGACCTCTTCCTGATCCAGAAAGACTCATACTTTACAGAGACGAAAATGTTCTCGTTATAATGAACAAGTTTCCCTACAATGTCGGACACCTTCTCATTTCTCCGAGAAGACATGTAGCAAACCTTGAAGACCTAACTGAAAAAGAGCTTTTATACATGATGAGAATGTGTCAAGAGGCTATAAAGATTCTTAGAAAAGTCCTAAATCCCCATGGATTTAATGTTGGTTTTAACCTCGGAAAAGTAGCAGGTGCAGGTTATCCAGATCACATTCACCTTCAATTAGTTCCAAGGTGGGAAGGAGATGTAAACTTCCTTGCAGTACTTGACGAAGTAAGAGTAGTTTCAACTCACCTAAAAACTATGTACGAGAAACTATTTCCTCTGTTTCAAGAGGTAAAACTTTAATTATTTAACTACGAGTTTTATAAACTTCTTTTTTCCTATACGAAGAATGTATTCTCCAGGGGCAAGTTCAAGCTCCTCCTCTTTTACCTTTTCTGAATTTATGTCTATTGCTCCTTGAGAAATCAATCTTTTTGCCTCAGAACCACTTTTAACGATTTTGTTGTCTCTTAAAAATCCTGGAAGCCAAAGCTTTCCTGCGGTTACTTCAAATTCAGGTACTTCTCTTGGAGCTTCTCTTTTACTAAAAACTCTCTCAAACTCCTCTTCAGCCTTTATTGCGTCTTCTTTTGAATGAAATTGCTCAACGATGTACCTTGCAAGCCTCTTTTTTGCTTCCTTAGGGTGAAAACTTCCTTTTTCCACGCCTTGTTTCATCTCCTCTATTTCACTTGCTGGAATGTCCGTTAGAAGAATGTAATACTTCCACATGAGCTCGTCAGGAATTGACATGATTTTTCCGTACATCTCAAACGGTGGTTCCATAATACCAACATAGTTCCCAAGACTTTTACTCATCTTTTGTACGCCGTCAAGTCCTTCAAGAATTGGAAGAGTTATAATAACCTGAGGCTCCTGTCCGTATTCTTTTTGTATGTGTCTTCCTATAAGCAGATTAAATAGCTGATCCGTTCCTCCAAGCTCAACATCTGCCTCAAGTGCAACTGAGTCGTAAGCCTGAAAAAGAGGATAAATTAGTTCGTGTATAGCAATGGGAATACCTGACTCAAAACGCTTTTTAAAGTCGTCCCTTTCAAGAATTCTTGCTACTGTATATTTAGCACAAAGCCTTATTATGTCCTCTGCAGACATCTTTTCAAACCAGCTACTGTTAAAAACTATTTTGGTACGCTCAGGATCAAGTATTTTAAAAACCTGTTCTTTGTAAGTTTTTGCGTTTTCCAATACTTGCTCTTTTGTAAGTGCTGGTCTGGTTTCTGACCTACCAGTTGGATCCCCTATCATTGCTGTAAAGTCTCCAATAAGAAAATAGACCTCGTGTCCAAGCTCTTGAAATTGTCTAAGCTTTCTTAAAAGCACTGTATGTCCGAGGTGAAGGTCAGGAGCTGTAGGATCAAAACCAGCCTTTATTTTAAGTGGTTTGTTTTCTTTATAAGACCTTTCAAGTTTTTTAACGAGCTCTTCCTCGTCAATTAGGTCAACGATCCCCCTTTTTATAATTTCCAGGCTCTCCTTTACCCTTGCGTCCATCCCTATTCTCCCTCCTTTGAAAAGTACTTTACCATAGCCTCAACGAGTCCTTTTATAGTGTATTCTTTTGCTTCTATTTGAGGCTCGTAACCGTATTCCCTTAATGTAGCAGAAGTAATAGGTCCTATGGAGGCAAAGATGAGGCTTTTTAACCTTTCAGAAGGTATGTCCTTAGCAAGGGAAAAGAAGTTTTTAACCGTTGACGAGCTCGTAAAAGTTACCACTTCTGCTCCGTCATCTATCGCAGACTTGAGAAGCGGAGCAGATTCTTCACAAATTAAAGTCTCGTACACTGGTAAAACCTGCACTCTTGCTCCAAGATTTTCAAGCCCTTTAATGAGCTCTGCCCTTGCTACTTTTGCTCTTGGTACGAGAACTTTTTTTCCTTTTATGTCTAAGGACGCAAACTTCTCTATTATCCCTTCTTGTTTGAATTCTTTGTCTGGTAACAGGTCTGGATTTATACCAAAGTTTTTCAAAGCTTGAAAAGTCGCAGGACCTATGGTAGCTATTTTTAATCCTCCTAATGCCCTCACATCCTTTCCCACGCTGAATAATACATCAAAAAAGCACTTTACTCCGTTTTCAGAGGTAAAAACTAACCAGTCGTAGTCTTCAACCCTTTTTATCGTGGCTATTACCTCGTCGTTTACGATTGGAGAAATCTTAATCACTGGAACCTCATAGCACATAGCTCCAAGAGATTCAAGTTCTTTTATTAACTTACTTGCCTGCTGACGGGTCCTCGTAACTATTACTTTTTTTCCAAAAAGGGGCTTTTTCTCAAACCACATAAACTTTTCTCTTAGTTTTACCACCTCTCCAACTATTATAATTGCAGGGGCTTTGATTCCGAGTTTTTTAACTTCGTCAACTATGTTTTTTAAAGTACCTGTTGCAACCTTTTGCTTAGGAAGCGTTCCCCATTGAATAACTGCAACAGGAGTGTCTTCACTTTTTCCCTCTTTTACGAGGTTTTCAATTATCCTGGGAAGGTTTTTAACCCCCATTAAAAAAACGAGAGTACCAATTTTGGCAAGTGCAGTAAAGTCAATTTTAGACTCAGGTTTTCCCTCTGCCTCGTGACCAGTAATTATGGCAAGGGTTGAGGTGAAGTTTCTGTGAGTTACTGGAATTCCTGCGTAAGCAGGAACTGCAATCGCAGAAGTTATTCCTGGGATAACCTCAAATTCAGCTCCTACTTCAAGTAAAGCCTCTACTTCTTCACCTCCCCTTCCAAATAAAAAAGGATCTCCCCCTTTCAATCTTACTACTATTTTTCCTTCTAAAGCCTCTTTCTTTAAAAGCTCGTTTATACCTTCCTGAGACAAAGTGTGGCAACCACCCTTTTTTCCTACATATATGAGTTCTGCGTCTTTTTTACAAAACTTGAGAAGCTCTGGATTTGCAAGATAATCGTATATAACTACATCTGCTTTTTCAAGGGCTTCTTTTCCTTTAAGAGTAAAAAGCCCTGGGTCTCCTGGTCCAGCTCCAACTAAATACACTTTTCCTGCCACTTTTAAACTCCTTGTCCGAGTATTTCTTCAAGCACCTCTTTTGCTCCTTGACTTAAAAGAATTTCTGCAAGTCTTATTCCTGCCTCTTCTGCTTTTTCTGGCTCTGCCTCTACTTCTGCTTTAAAAAATCTCTCTGCCTCAAGATCACTTACGAACCCCACTATGCGCAGTTTGCAGTTTGTTAAAACCGCGTGTGCTCCCAATGGAACTTGACATCCTCCTTCAAGTCTGTGTAAAAAAGCTCTTTCTGCTTTTACGCAGGTGTAGGTTTTATCACAGTGAATTTTGCTTATAAGTTCTTTTATTCTTGCGTCCTTTTCTCTTATCTCTATCCCAAGTGCTCCTTGTCCAACAGAAGGTATCATTTCCTCAACTGAAAACACCGTATAATCAAGGCTTAAGCCAAGCCTTTTTATTCCTGCCTCTGCAAGAATTATAGCGTCGTACATTCCTTCCCTAAGTTTCCTTAGTCTCGTATCTACATTTCCTCTTAAAGGTAAAATCTCAAGGTCTCTTCTCAGCTTTTTTATCTGAACGCTTCTTCTAAGACTGCTCGTACCTACTTTAGCACCTGAAGGCAGGGAAAAGAGGTCTTCCCCACTTTTAGAGATCCACACATCAAAAGGAGACTCTCTTTTGGGCACGCAGGCTATCTCAAGCCCTTCTGGAAGCTTTGCAGGGACATCCTTCATACTGTGAACTGCAAGGTCTATTTCCTCTTTTAAAAGTGCTTCTTCTATTTCTTTTACGAAGAGCCCTTTTCCACCTATCTTGCTGAGAGGTGAATCCAAAATCTTGTCTCCTGTTGTTTTAATAATTACTTTTTCAAACTCAACCTCAGGAGCTACTTTTTTTAGCTCGTTTATAACCCAATCAGTTTGTGCAAGAGCGAGTTTGCTTCCCCTGGTACCTACCTTTACCTTCATTTTTCTCCTCAAAAATAAGGTCTAATGACAGGTGCTACAGCTTCCTCCACTACATCCACTACACTTAGATCCCCCAGAAAACCTTCCGTCGCACTTAAAAGCAACTTTTGAAACGAGTTTTTTTATCTTTTTGCTCTTGCACTTCTTACACTCCACCTCCTCGTCCTTTCTTAAGACGAGTTCCTCAAAAACTTCTCCACACTCCTCACATTGAAACTCGTAAATAGGCACGACTCCCCTCCTTTGGCAAAGGTTTATTTATATATACTCTTTTATCTTGGTTAGTCAATAAAATTCTACGAAAAATTTTGAGAAATGCTGAATTTTTACTTAAAAGTGATTTCAAGAAGATTCCCCTCTTTTACCACTGCTCCTGTGATCTCTTTGTTAAGAAGAACTCTTGGTAAAAAGAAGTGCTTTTTTAGATTACCTATTTTTAAAATGAGGTCCTCTCCTTTTTGATACACCTCAATTTTGTCTTCTGAAGCCTCTTTTAGAGTAAGTCTTAAGACATAAGTTTTTTCGTTTTCAACTATTTCAAAAGGCTTATCAGTGTAAAATATTTTGTCTGGAGCTTCTTCTTTGTAAAGAAGTTTTCCAAGCTCTTTTAACTTTTCGTATCCAAGAACCTCTTCGTAAAACTGAGGAACCACGAAAACAGGTGTTGGTTCAAAACTGGTTTTAATTCTTTCTATGTACTTTTTCTGAACTTCATAAAAAGGGCTGTCTTCAGGTGCAACCTTGTTCAAAAACACTGCATCAACTGGAAATCCAAAGAGGTGAAGGTAAGTAAAGGCTTTCTCTGTTTCTTTTATGACCATTTTTTCTGGATTAACCACGAGTCTAACAGAGGAAACCTCTGGATTTTGCAATAGGTAGTAAAGATTATATACCTGGCGAAATAGGTCTTCAAGAGCGTCGTAGGTTTGTTCCTCTGGTAAAGGCATACTACTTACCATTTTTGCAGCAGGTCTTATAAACTTCATTAACTTTCTCTGAAGGGGAAGGATTTTTGTAACCCACCAGCTTGCAGCGTCAGGAAGACTTAAAAATCTTAAGGTTTCTCCTGTAGGAGCTGAATCCACTATTATTACATCAAACTCACCTTTTTCCACATGACTATTTATCCACAAAAAGGCTGAAACTTCTTCCATTCCAGGAAGCACTGACATTTCTTCTGCGAGGATTTCGTCAATTCCCTGCCACCTGAGAAGACTTTTTAAGTATTCTTTAAGCACTCCCCAAAACTTTTCTATGGAATAATAAACATCTATTTCCTGAGCGTAAAAGTTTCTAAAAATCTTAACTGGCTCTGGACCAGCGTCTTCTTCAAGAACATCTGAAAGTGAATGAGCAGGATCTACTGACACGACGAGCACTTTTCTACCAAGCTCAGAAAGATAAGCTCCTGTAGCAGCAGAAAGCGTGGTCTTCCCTACCCCTCCTTTACCAGTAAAAAGAATAATCCGCATAAATTGCCTCCTGAATTAAAGTTATGCCTTTTCTACTTTTACCTTCTTAACTTCGCTTTTTTTACCTTTTTCAAGAGATTCTATTTTTTTATCAATAATACTTCTTACTGCAAGGAGAAACTCTTTTCTTGCGTTTTTAATGTGTTTTTTAGTGTCTTCTGGGACGCAGGAAAACACATCCTCTATAAAAGCATCCCAAGCCTGAGCAAGGTGTTCTATCCATCTATACCTCATTTTACTTCCCCCTTTGTAAAATTATTTATTTAAAATTTTACAACCGTTTGAGTATTTTTCCAAAGGGTCTAAAAGGGAAATTTTTTGGACCTCGTCAATAGGTAAAGAATTGGGACTCCGAATAACATTAAAAGGTCTAACATAAAAGGAGCATTAGGATCTACAGAACACCCTCCTCCACCTGTGCTATTTCCACCGATGTAATCTTCTGAAGACTTAGAAACGCCTACCGTAATGGTAACGGGATCAGAAGTGCCTTGCCATCCGTCGTTGCTAATCACTTTACAAGTAGCGTAAAATGTTCCTGTAGTAGAATAGGTGTGCGTTACGGTATTTATGTCTGTTGTTTGGTCAATTATCCCGTCTCCATTAAAATCCCACTCGTACCTCTTAACATTTTCTTCTAAGTCGTTTTTACAAATAAAGTTTACTTTTAAAGGTGGGTGACCTTCTGTAGAATTAGCAATTAAAAAAGAGGTGCAAGAAACATCCAACATTTTGGGACTTTTAACTTCTACACTCTTCGTGACTATTACTTGTTTATTAGTCTCAGCATCAACTACTGAAAGTTTAACGGTATAATTTCCTGGTGACGAATAAGTGTGAGTTATAGGTGCTCCTATTGAAAGGTTTACGAAGTCACCGTCTCCAAATTCAATGAAAAACTTGTAAGAATTACCGTTTTGAGCAGAAGGATAAAATGTTACCGTAAGACCGCTCACATCGTAATCTAAACCTCCAACCAGCTCTGAGGTGGAATTCCCTACGGTAAAACTAAGAGTATCTCTTTCACTTATCGGATTCCCCCATATGTCTTTCACTTTGTTAACTACTGCAGAGTATGTAATTCCAAAAGACAAAGGATTTTTAGGAATCACGAAAACATCCTTATCAAAAGTAAACACATAGCTCGGTATTATGTACTTAAAAGGATTTTCTAAAAATACATTACCTTTTAAAGACCCTTCGTCTATACTTTCTGAAAATACGAACTTTATTATTGGTTTATTTGGAAGTCCATTGCTTCCACTCTTAGGTAAAGTACTTAGTAGCTTTACACAACTTTCGTCGTTTAAAAACTTCTTCAAATCGCTTGGATCAAAAGTAAACGAGTGGAAGTACTTCTCTTCTAACTTTCGTTCAACGACATTTACGAACTTCGCTCCTGTCTGTAACTTTTGTAAACTGTTAAAACTCAGCATTTTGTGAGAAACATCCAAAATTTGAGCTATTAAGTTCGTGTATTCCTTTTTATCAATCACTCCTTTTAAGAATTCTATGTATTCTTCCATTTTTAACAATTCTAAAACATCTGATACTTCCCCAATCGTAGGAGGTATAAACTCCCACTTTGAAAACTCGTGTTTTATGTAATTTTCTACTGCTTTTCCAAGTACTTCTAATACTGCCTGGTCTCCCCTTGCAATACATACTTTTGAAAGGTTATCAGAAGGGGTTAAAACGAGATTAAAGTCTAAAAAAGTTTGCCATTCAAGTTCTTTTACGACTAAGTCGTAGAGGCTTAAGTACATCAAGTTTTCGGGAAGTTTGTCCTCTAAGTAAGTCAATACCCTGCTTAAAGTTTTTTCTAATAAACTACCTTCTTCGTAATTTTCCATTAAATTTTGCACCTTTTCCAGACTTTGGTTCATGTTATTGTACTTAAACACTTGTTTTAACAAGTCCAAACGATACGGTATCGTATTGGTTAAAAACTCTAAGTCAACATAAAACTTGGCTAATTCTTGCATACTTAACACAGGTCTTACTTTAGTTTCCAAGTCTTTTAGCGTTTGAAAAACTTCGTAGTCGTTTACTTTGATGTATTTTTCGTTTTGAGAATAATTCCATCCAAGTGCATTACTCGTTAATGTTAAACAATCCCTTAAAACCTTAATTAAGTCAACGATGTTTTGTGTCGTAATTTCAGACTCAACCTTATTAAGTAATACATCTCTTATAAAAAAGTAAAAACTTTTAAACCTTTCAGAATACGGGTCTTCTCTCAATCCTCTTAACATTGCTACTTCAAGCAAGTAGGTATCCTCATTATCAAACTTATCACTCACTTCTCTTACGCTTTCTTTGTCAAAAAAGCGTTTGTACTTGGTATATAAATACCACTTTAAAAATGCTCCCACGACTAATTCGTCTTTTAAAGTCTTTAAAAAGTTTAAAGTAAATTCGTCTCCGTTTACGAGAAATTCGTTTATAGAAATGATGTCACTTTCTACCTCGTTTATTATTTCACTTTCAGAAAAGTTTTGAAGGTACACTGCTTTTATGTTAGAAACTTGAGGGACTTCGTAACAAACTTCTTCATTACTTAATTTTTTACATACCTTCTTGTACACTTTAGTCCCTTTTTTAAATTCAAAAATTACATTAACTACATTTCCAAAACCGTCTTTTACGGGTACTTTACAAAAGTAAGAAGCTCCTTTAAATTCACAAATAGCTATGTTTTTTAAGTCTTCATATACATTAACCATCACACCCAAAACGCTTTCGTCTCCAACGATACACCTTACTTCGTAAATACCTGGTTGAGTATAAACATGCGTTACTTCACCCGTGCTCGTCACCTGATCAATTTTGCCGTCACCATTAAAGTCCCATTGAAATTTAGTTACTTTTTTTCCTACATCAAGTTTACACACGAAGTGAACCTTAAGAGGAACCTTTCCATTAGCAGGAGTAGCTACTAAGTATTCTTTATACAATTCGTCAGAACTTTTTGAATAGCCTGAAGAATAAACTCCTGAAAGTGAAGTTCCTATTCCTTTTAAATTTCCATCTTTTAAACCTGTGGTATCGTAAGACTCTCCTTCAGACAAGTCCCCTGTAAGCTCAATTACATAACCATCTCCTAACCCATTGTAACTACCGTCGTATCCATCCCTCACTGGAAAGTCCTCTGATAGCG
>JAADEG010000069.1 GCA_013153525.1 Thermodesulfobacteriota bacterium | reverse complement strand
CTCTACTTCCAAGAACATTTCCAAATCTAACCGAAATAAATTTGGTTTTTCCAAGCGTGTTAAATGCTGAACATATGTATTCTGCAATTCTTTTAGTTGCTCCCATTATACTTGTTGGATTTACTGCCTTATCAGTAGAAATCATGATGAACTTTTCCACACCCTCTTCTACTGACACTTTGGCAATGTTGTAAGTACCAAAAATGTTTACTTTAACCGCTTCTTCAGGATTTAACTCCATCATAGGAACATGTTTATAAGCTGCTGCGTGAAATACAATATCAGGTTTGTATTTGCTAAAAATCTGTTTTAACCTAAGCTCGTCTCTTACATCTCCAACTACAAATACTGCTTTGTCCTCTACATCTCCGTAAATGTCTTTTAACTTGTGCTGCATGTTGTGAAGTTCTGTTTCGTCTGTATCAAAAAGGATTACTTTTTTAGGTTCAAAACTTAAGACTTGTAGAACTATTTCAGAACCTATAGAACCTCCAGCACCTGTTATTAAAACCGTTTTATTCTTTAAAAATTTTTTAATTACCTCTGTGTTTACTTGAACAGGCTGCCTTCCTATAAGGTCTTCTATTTTTATGTCTTCCAGACTTTTTAAACTTACAGATGGTTGATGAAATTGATAAATTGGAGGAATAACTTTTATTTCCTTTACTCCTGCTCGCTTTGCCTGAGCGTATATCTCTTTTAATGTTTGATAGTTAATGTTAGTTATAGCAATAATTACGGTTTCTACTCTGTACTTTTCTATGTATTTTTTAAAGTCTTTAATTGGTCCTAATACTTTAACTCCGTGAAGATAAGTCCCTACCTTCCTTGGATCGTCGTCTAAAAAACCAATTGGATTAAACTCTTTACATCCTTGTCTTAAAATATCTCTTAAAATCATTTCTCCAATGTTACCAGCGCCTATAATAAGAGTATTTTTGCCTTGTTTTTGAGAGTGTCCCAATAGTACTTCTTTAAAAAATCTTTTAGAAATACGGATACTTCCACAAAAAAATAAAGTTAAAATTGTATCTATAAAAAATATGCTTCTTGGAAACGACTTTAGGTTTGAAAAATTAGGTAATATTTCGGGAAAAACCTTTATTAATAGTACAAGGACGACCTCTGATACCGTAATGCCCTTTATCAACTTCCAAAGATCACTTAAACTTACATATTGCCAAATAATTTTGTAATTATTAAACAAATAAAAAAATGTTACTTTTATTAAAATAAATACAGGCAAGGCTTTTAAAAGTATTTTAAACTCCGTTTTAGGGATGTTAAAATCAAATCTTAAGAAAAAACTCAAGTAAAGAGACAAGATGAAAAATATAACATCGCAGGTTAAAAAAAATAAAGAGCGTTTAAAAGATGTAGGATAAAGAAGTCTTTTTAAAAAAGAATTTTTTTGCTTTTCACCCAACCCTTAACCCCTTTAGTGTTTTATTATCTTCCAAAAAGTTAAAAATATTAATTTTAAATCCGTTAAAAAACTTATTTCATTAAGATATTTGTAATAAAACTTTATTTTTTGCGGTAACACCTCTTTTATGTACCCTTCTTCAGGATTAGGATAATTTTTAAGCACTTCTTCTTCGTCTCTAAAGTAAATAGAAGCATAATCAGTAATACCTGGTTTAACTTTTAAAATATTCTCATAATCTTTTTTAAAAATTTCTACATACTTAGGCACTTCGGGTCTCGGTCCTACGAGACTCATTTCTCCTTTTAATACATTTATAAGTTGTGGCAACTCGTCTATTTTAAACTTTCTCAAAAATTTACCAATAGGGGTAATTCTTGGATCTTCTCCTTTGGTAACAAGTGGTCCGAGTTTTTCTGCATTAACTATCATTGTTCTAAACTTATAAATGTAAAAAGGTTTAAAATTTTTGCCTACCCTTTTTTGTTTAAAAAAGATAGGTCCTTTATCTTGAAGTTTAATAAGTCCTCCTATTATACAAAAAAATGGTAATAAACACAATAACCCTATACTCGTTACTACAAAATCAAATATTCTTTTTCCATATTTGGTATAAAAATTATCTTGCATATTTTACCACATTTTCTACGATATATTCAACCTCCTCTTCGTTTAATCCAGGATATATAGGTAAAGATAAACACCTTTTAAAAACTTCTTCAGCTACTGAATAATCTTCTTTTTTATAATTAAATTTATTTTTATAATAAGGATGCCTATGTACAGGAATAAAGTGGACAGAAGTTCCTATTCCTTTTTCTTTCAATTTTTTATAAAGTTCGTCTCGGTTGTTTACTTTTATTACATAAAGATGCCAGCTCGTTTCTCTATCAGATTTTATTTTTAGTGTTTCTATAGATGTATGCTTAAATGCTTCTTCGTACTTTTGAGCTATTTCTTTTCGTCTCTTCCACATCCATTCAAGCTTGTTAAGCTGAGCAATTCCAAGTGCAGATTGTAAATCTGTCGTGTTATACTTATACCCCTGTTCCACTACTTCGTAATACCAGTCTCCTTGTAAAGTATATCTATTCCAGGCATCCCTATCTATACCGTGAAGACGATTTATTTTTATGCTTTTAGCAAACTCTTCGTTGAAAGTGGTTATCATTCCTCCTTCACCAGTTGCAAGAGTCTTTGTTGCGTAAAAGCTAAAACAAGTTAAGTGACCTATGGTGCCTATTTTTTTCCCTTTATACCAACTTGGTAAAGCATGTGCAGCGTCTTCAATAACATAAAGCCCGTACTTTTTAGCTATTTTAAGTATTTCGTCCATATCACAGGGCTGTCCCCCGAAGTGCACAGGAATAATAGCTTTCGTTTTTTCTGTAATAAGACTTTCTAAAAGACTTACATCCATGTTGTGAGTTTCGTATTCTACATCACAAAGAACCGGTTTGGCTCCAAGATAAGTCACTGCTTCTGCAGTAGCAATAAAGGTATTCGTAGGTATTATGACTTCGTCACCTGGTTTTATTCCTGCTGCTTTTAAAGCGAGATGAAGAGCTGCTGTGCAGGAATTAAGAGAAATGGCAAATCCTTTTTTTTCTGAGTCGCTATATATGTATTCTTTAAATTTTTCTTCAAATTCTAAAGTCTTCGGACCCATAGTAAGCCAGCCAGACTTTATTACTTTAGTTACTTCCTCTATTTCTTCTTGAGATATGTAAGGTCTGTGAAAAGGTATCTTAAATTTTATCATTTTTGTTATTTAATTACTTTATTACAATCTCGGTTTTATATTTTACCCTTGATTTAAGATTTTACATGTAATTTAAATTACATATTTTAAAATTTTTTGTTTTAAAAAACGAAATTTTAAAGTATTTCTGTATTTCAAAAGAAAGTTTAATTTTGTTTATTGAAAAACATTTTTAAAAAGTAAGGTATAATAAATTTATTTAAAATAATTGGTGCTAATCTTATGAGGGCAAAAAAAACTATTTTAATTTACAATGACAGTCCCGTTTTTGGTGGTCATGAAATAATGACTATAAAAATGGCAAATTTATTGGCAGAAAAATACAATGTGTATTTTATGTTCTATCATCCAGAAATAAAAAAGAGATTAAAAAATAAGGTAAGAAAAGTAAAAATAAATATATCTTCAAAAACTTTTTTAGCTGGCTTAAGAAGTTTAAATATAAAAGAAATTCTTAATTTAAGAAAGTTAATAAAAAAAACTAATCCAGATTTAACGATAGTGTCTCAAGGAATGGTAGAACTGTGTTTAAAAGGAGCTATTGCTTCTAAATCCGTAGGTATAAAAACAATTAGTTACATACCTCTTGCTTTTCCTTCTCATTTAACAAAAGTAAAATTCGGAAAAATAAGGGACTTGTTTAATAAATACTTTTTAAAAATTTTTGACGCTTTTATAACAATTTCTGAAGAACAAAAAAAATATCTTTTAAATTATTGGGGAATTACTTCAAAAATTTATTTGCTACCTAATTTTGTTGAAGTAAACCCTAAAAATAACAATTATACTTTTTACAAACCTGTATCTCCTTTAAAATTAGGAATAGTCGCCAGAATTAGTTTTAAACAAAAACGACAAGATAAATTAATAGAAATTGCTAAAATTTTAAAAAATAAAGGTTTAAATTTTAAATTCGTAATTATAGGAGATGGTCCGGATAAAAAAAAGTTAGTAACAATGATTAATAAACATAACTTGAATTACTTTTTTTCTTTTGAAGGATGGATAAACGACATTGAGAAAATATACAAACTGTTTGACATATTATTAATAACCTCGGACTACGAAGGTGTTCCTATGAACATGTTGGAAGCTATAGTTTATTGTAAGCCTATTATAGCTCCTAAAAAAGGTATTTTTAAAGAATATTTACCCGATAAGTTTTTATATAAAAATTATTTTGATATAGTGAAAATTATTAATTTTATTTTAAACAATCCAAATGAAGTACAAAATGTACTTTTAGACTTAAAAGATAAAGTACAAAAATTGCATTCTAAAAATAACTTTTATAAAACTTTGATAGAAATAATTAACGATGTTTAAACAAGGATTCTTGAACTTATGTAAACAATTTTAACCTAAAATTTCTTAACATTTCGTCTTGAAAAAAACGGCTTCTTATCTTTGTAAAAAAGACTTTATGATTTTAACTTCAACTTAAAAAGTTTTAAGATGAGAATAAACATGGTATAATTTTTCTACATTTTATCTTGATACACTTTTTAACTTGTAATTGGTTTGGAGAAATAAATGAATATCTTAATTAATGCTACTATGCTGGATTACAAACCAACAGGAGTAGGACAGTACATTTTAAACATTCTTAATCAATTTAATAGAATGAAAATAAGATATTCGCTGTTTACTTCTGTAGAAATCCAAAAAAACAATGTAAAGTTAATTAAAACTACAAAATTCGTCCGTCCGTATCCATACAAAAAATTAGCAGGTTTCATTAGATTTCTCGTAAATCAAACGATTTTTCCTCTTATTGCTAAAAATTACGACATAGCATACTTCCCTTCAACTCACGGAAGCTTTTTGTTAAAAAATCAAATCATAACTGTTCACGACTTAATTGGATTGCACTTTAAAACCCAACACATACTTCAATATCTGTATTATAAACTTGCTTTAAAGTTTATCTTAAAAAGAGCAAAAACCATTGTCAGTATCTCAGAAAGTACAAAAAAAGACATTATCAAATTTTTTGAAATTAGTCCCCAAAAAATTAAAGTAATTTACAATGGAATAAATCACGAAGTCTTTTATCCAAGAAAAAACGCAAAAAATTATGTTTTAAATAAATACAAAATTTCTAATTACATTTTAGCCGTTGGCTCCTCCTATCCCCACAAAAATATTCATAGATTAATTGAAGCCTTCGTGCAACTTCAAAAAGAAAATCCTTACATAATTCTTGCCATAACCGGTTATCCTACCTCTTATCAAAAGGAATTAATAAAAAAGTATAACTTAGAAAACATAAAGTTTTTAGGATACATACAGATTGAAGACATGCCGTATCTTTATTCTGGGGCAGAATGTTTGGTATATCCCAGTTTATGTGAAGGATTTGGATTCCCGCCTGTAGAGGCCATGGCTTGTGGTTGCCCTGTAGCAGTATCTAATGTTTCGTCTTTACCAGAAGTTTGTGGAGAAGCTGCAATCTACTTTAATCCTTACGACATAGATGACATAAAAGTTGCAATAGAACAAATATTAAACAATACAATTCTTAAACAAAATTTGATTGAAAAAGGATTAATACAAGCTAAAAAGTATAATTGGGAAAAAACCGCTAAAGAAATTTTAAAAGTGTTTAAGGAATGCCTTCATGCTTAATGTTTCTATAGTTTTGTATAAAAACGATCCTGAGCAACTAACGCAAACCATACGAAGTGTTTTAAAATCAAACCTCGTAAAAAAGTTATACTTAATAGACAATTCACCTACGGATAAACTTAAAAAACTCTCTCAATTAGGGGAACGCATTGAATACACTTTTAACAAAGCTAATTTAGGATTCGGTAAAGCTCACAACATAGCTCTTAAAAAGTCCATAAAAGAAAATGTTAAGTATCACCTCGTCCTTAATCCTGACATTCATCTTGAAAGTGAGGTTTTAGAAAAGTTATACGATTTTATGGAAAAAAATCCAGATGTTGGTTTGGTTATGCCTAAAATTTTGTATCCAGATGGAAAAATACAATACTTGTGTAAACTTTTACCAACTCCTATGGACCTGTTTGGGAGAAGATTTTTAGACTGGGGACCCTTTAAAAGTTATGTAAAAAAAAGAAACGAATTGTACGAACTTAGATTTACAGGATACGATAAACTTATGGAAGTCCCTTTTTTATCCGGATGTTTTATGTTTCTCAGAGTAAGCATATTAAAAAAAGTAGGTCTATTTGACGAGAGATTTTTTTTGTACTTTGAAGATACTGACTTATCAAGAAGAATACACAAAGTAGCAAAAACTATTTATTATCCTTATGTCCATGTATATCACGAACATCAAAAGTGGTCATACAAAAACTTTAAACTTTTAAAAATTCACATAAAGTCAGCTATAAAGTACTTTAACAAGTGGGGGTGGTTTAACGATCCAGAACGGAAAACTATTAACAAAAAAATTTTAGAAAAGCTAAACTATAATATCCTTTCTAAATAAGTTTTCGTCACTTTCTGCACAAAAGCCAATTTTAAAATAGAAAAGTTTTAAGAATAATTTACCATCGTAAAAAGAAGTTAATATAATCTAAAAAATAAACTTGCCGTTAAGGGGATCCAAAGGTTGTCTCTTCTCGTTAAAAGCTCTACAAAACTTAGGGTAAGGCACAACAATAAAACTTCTAAATTTAGGACTTTTAAAAACAAAATGCTCACGACCATTGCACTTAAAAAAAATGTTAAACTTCCTTCTACGCTCTTATTCCTTATTTTGTGTCTTCCAAACTTACTACCTATTATCGCCGCAAGTGGGTCACAATAGGTTAAAATCCCTATAACTGCTCTCAACCTCTCTAAATCTAAAAGTAAAGACGCAAAAAACACCCCAAGTAAGAAAAACCACGCATCGTTAATTCTGTTAGCCTCCTCAGGCTTGAAAAGGGGCTTCCAAAGAAACTTAAAAGGCAAATATTTTTCGTTTTTAAGCCTGATAATCTCAAAAATACTTAAACCTATCCAAAAACCAAGGATAATACCTGTGATTAAATTTTTGCTTAAAAAGTATGTCAAAATTAGAAGAAAAGTTCCAAAACTTATGTGAAAAAGCTTTCTCTTTAAGTTTATCACCTATTCCCACTCTATAGTAGCAGGAGGTTTGGAAGATATGTCATAGACAACGCGATTTACACCCTGTACTTCGTTTATAATTCTGTTGGAAAGCCTTTCAAGAAGCTCGTAAGGAAGCTTAACCCAATCTGCTGTCATTGCGTCCTGACTTTCCACGCACCTTATAGCGATCACATACTCGTAAGTTCTGTAGTCTCCCATCACTCCCACTGTCTTTACCGGAACTAATACTGCAAAACTCTGCCACACCTTGTAATACCATCCAGACTTAAGCATCTCCTCTGTAACTATTGCGTCAGCCTCTCTTAAAATTTTAAGCTTGTCTTCTGTTACTTCGCCAAGTATTCTTATTGCAAGTCCAGGACCAGGGAAAGGCTGTCTCCATATAATTTTTTTTGGTAAACCAAAAACCTCTGCAATTTTTCTTACTTCGTCTTTAAAGAGCTCTCTAAGAGGTTCTATGAGCTTTAGTTTCATCCTCTCCGGAAGTCCTCCTACATTGTGATGACTCTTTATCTTGGCAGAAGGTCCTTTAAAAGACACGCTTTCTATAACATCTGGATAAAGCGTACCCTGAGCAAGAAATTCCACTCCTTCAAACCTCTGAGCTTCTTTTTCAAATATCTCTATAAAGGTTTCTCCAATAATTTTTCTCTTTTTTTCCGGGTCTTCTACGCCTTTTAACCTGCTTAAAAAGATCTCTGATGCATCCACATAATCCACTTTAAGCCCAAGCTCCTTCATCAATGATAAGACTTCTTCTGGCTCGTTTTTCCTAAGAAGACCGTTGTTTACGAAAATAGGAATTAATCTATCTCCTATAGCTTTGTGCACCAGAAGTGCGGTTATAGTTGAATCTATGCCTCCAGAAAGAGCACATATAACCTTTGCTTTGTCTCCTACGACTTCACGAATTTCTTTAACCGTTTTTTCTATAAAAGAAGGCATGTTCCATGTCGGCTTGCAGTTACAAACTCCGAGGACGAAGTTTGCCAAGACATCCTTTCCTATCTCTGTGTGTACAACCTCTGGATGAAACTGCACTCCGTAGATACGCCTTTTTTCGTCTGCAATTGCTGCAAAAGGAGAGTCTTCTGTTTTTGCTATTACTTCAAAACCCTCAGGCAATTCCTCAATTCTATCGCTATGACTCATCCAAACCTTGTATGTTTTTCCCTTACCTAACCCTTTAAAAATGGCGTCTTCTTTAAGAATTTGAATGTAAGCAGGTCCGTATTCCCTTTTACTGCTTCTTTCAACCCTTCCACCAAGCATGTGGCTTATAAGCTGAGCTCCGTAGCATATACCAAGAATAGGTATTCCCATTTCAAACAGCTCAAGATCAACCTTGGGTGCGTTTTCGTCGTAAACACTGCTCGGTCCACCTGACAAAATAATTCCAGAAGGAGAAAACTTTTTAACCTCTTCTATAGAACAAAAGCAACTTTTTATCTCTGAATAAACTCCAAGCTCTCTAACCCTTCTTGCGATAAGCTGTGTCGTCTGAGATCCAAAGTCTAAAACGAGTATTTTGTCCATTTTTTACCCCTTGTTTTGTCTTTTTAAGACATTATTTTATAAATCTATCTCATACATAGTCAACCCCTAAAATTAAATCTTTTTGTTTTTGAGTTTTGGTTTATACTTCAGGGGTATGAAAATAAAAGAAAGACCAGAAGACTTCGTAGTTGCAGAGGTTGCAGACATATATCCAGAGGGAAAAGGAGACTACTCTCTTTACCTTTTGAAAAAGGCTAACATATCCACCTGGGACGCCCTTGGGAAAATTGCAAAAAGACTCAGAATCTCTATGGATTCAATAGGTTTCGGAGGACTAAAAGACAAAAGAGCTATTGCTCATCAATTCATAACCATAAAAAACGGACCTAAAAAAGACCTTAAAACTCAAGAATACGAGCTAATATACCTTGGACGCACCACCAAACCAATGACAAAGGATCTATTAAAGGGAAATCGCTTTGAAGTAGTCGTAAGAGACTTTCCCGTGGAAAAGGATGTACTTGAAAGAGAAGTAAACCTCGTAAAAGAGTTTGGCATTGCAAATTACTTTGACGAGCAAAGATTTGGCTCAATAAAGAGTTCTAAGGAGTTTGCAGTAAAAGAAATTATAAAAGGTAATTACGAAAAGGCTCTTTACTTAATGCTTGCAGAGGGGAGTGCTGTTGACATAGAAAGGACCCGAAGACTAAGAGAGTGCCTAAAAAAGAATTGGCGCAAGTTTGAAAAGTGCCTTGAGTTTGCAGAAGTTACCTGGGAAAAAAGGCTTATAGAATTTCTGGCAGAGCACAAGCCTTCAAAAAGAACCTTTAAAAGAGCTCTTGGACTCGTTGATAGAGAATACCTGTTTTTCTTGGGAAATGCCTATCAAAGCTTTTTGTGGAACGAAGTACTTAAAGAAGTGCTTAACACCTTAAAGGTTTCCTGCTTTGAAATAGACTACATTGCAGGAACTCTTAAGTTTTACAAAGAGGTACCTGATAACGCCTGGAAAGTTTTAAAAGACCTAAAGCTACCTCTTCCGTCTCCAAAACTTTGTCTTGAAAAAGAGCCTATTAATCTTGAAGAGATTTATCAATCCGTGTGTCAAAGAGAAGGCATACCCGGACTTGAAAAGTTTAGAAGCTTCGTCAAAGGGCTCGTTTTTAAAACCTATCCTCGTCCTGCTGTCACTTTTCCTCAGAACTTAACCTGGGAAAAATTAGACGAGACAACGGTAAAACTAAAGTTCTTCTTGGAAAAGGGCTCCTATGCAACCCTCGTAATAAAAAGACTCTACTATGGTTGTAAGAATCCCTAACTGGCTTGGTGACGCTATAATGGCAACTCCTGTTTATGTAAACCTGGCGAAAACAGAACCCGTGCGTTTGTTTGGACCTGAGGCTATTATAAAACTCTTTGAAGCATTTCCAAACACTACTTTAATTCCATTTAAAAAAAACGACTTTTCTGAAAACTTAAAACGACTTAAAAAGTACAAAGACGAAGTAGGTATTCTTTTACCTAATTCCTTTTCTTCAGCGTGGTTGTTTTTTAGAGCAGGGCTTAAGGAAAGATGGGGATACGCAAGAGACTTAAGAAGGTGTCTTCTTACAAAAGCAGTAAAACCACCTAAAAAAAAGCTTCATCAAAGAGACTATTACCTTTACCTGATTGAAAAGCTTGGTTTTTCCTGTAAGTACAAAGAGCTTACTTTGTATGTGTCTGACGACTGGATAAAAGACGCAGAAAAATTAATACGGGATGTTCCCAGACCTTACATAGTGCTTGCTCCAGGAGCAGCTTATGGTCCAGCAAAAATGTGGCCAAAGGAATACTACAAAATTCTTGCTGAAAAGTTAACGAGATTCGGCTTTAGCGTAATAATTGCAGGAGGAAAAGCAGAAGTTGAATTAGGAAAATACCTATCTGAAGGCATCCCCAGAGTTTACGACCTCTGTGGAAAAACGGATCTTACTCAGGTTGCAGGAATATTTTTTTTGGCAGAGGCTGTGGTGTCAAATGATTCAGGACTCATGCACCTTGCTGCAGCCTTTAAAATTCCTCAAATTGCTATTTTTGGATCAACAGATCCTTTTGCAACAGGTCCTTTAAACCCCAAGGCTAAGGTCTTAAAAATAAACCTATCCTGTAGTCCGTGCTTTAAAAGAACTTGTAAATTTGGTCATTACAGGTGTTTAAAAGAAATCTCTCCTGAAGAAGTTTTTACCACGCTTCTAAAGTTAATTGGCTACTGAATTAAAATTCAACTCTTACGCTTACTCCGTGCACTTTTTCAGGAGGAAACTTGTAAAATTCAACGAATGCCGGCAAGGCTTTTTTCATAGTTGCAAACAAACTCCAAACCAGCTTTTCTGTTTTTATGTGCTCAACTCCGTAAAAAATAACCCTCTCTTTAATTTCTATTTGTTGAAGAAGTCTTTCTACATCAATCACCTCACTGTACCCGTAGCGTATTTCTATAACTCCCAAGTTTGGAGTAAGCCTGTCTTTAAGCTTAACCTCTACTCCAAATGGTTCTTCCTTTTTTACCAAAGATAAAAAGTAATTTTGCTCGTATATTATTCCGTGTTCAAACATAGTAATTGAGATGTAAGGAGGAATCTTTTTAACATCTCTTAAAAGAAAAATTGCAGTACCTTTTATTTTAGGAAAATTTTTGTATGCATGTTGAAACTTGTTTAAAAATTCTGGCAAATCCATAAACCTAAGTTTTTTGTAAAGTCTTGCTTGTCCTCCAAGGTAAAGCAAGATAGTACTTAGTGGAAATGCTGCAAAAATTACAGACCAATAAGCTCCGTGAGGAATCTTCGTAAAGTTTGAAATCCAGAAAATTACATCCACTATTAACAACAATATAGAAATTGCACCGTGTAAGTACTTTCTTCTTGAAAAGTAGATAACTATTAGGAAAAACGCAGTAATAATCATAACCACATTAACTGCAAATCCATAAGCTGCTGCCATGTGATGGGATTGTCTGAAAATAAAGTACATAAGAATAACTCCAAGCATTAAAAGCCAGTTAACAGAGGGGATGTAAATCTGAGTACTTATTTTCGTGGAAGTGTGTTTTATATAAACCATTGGGAAGATTCTACTGTTAATTGCCTGAAAGATTATTGAGAAAACTCCACTTATCATTGCTTGAGACGCAATAATACCTGACACGATAACCAAAATCAAAAAGGGTATGTAAAGGGTTTTTCCAAATATGAGCTGGGCAGAGGAGAAAAACGGAGTTACATTTTCTCCAAATATGTGATACTTTAATACATAAGCAGTCTGCCCTAAATAATTTAGTGAAAGAGCCATAAATACGAAAATCCAGGCTCTTCTAATTGCGTAGCTTCCAAGGTGCCCCATGTCTGCATAAAGTGCCTCTCCACCAGTAGCTGCAAGAATAACTTCTGAAAGGGCTATAAGCCCTTTTATTGGATGATTTAAAATAAACTTTATTCCGTGATAAGGATTAAAAGCGTGCAACACAGAGGGATTTTGCAATACGAAGTACAATCCTATAGCACCTATAGTAGTAAACCACATTATCATAATTGGACCAAAGTACTCTCCAATTTTACCTGTGCCTCTGCTTTGGAGAGAGAAAAGCCCAAGGGTAATTAAAATGGATATAAAAATAATTTCAGCTTGTCCCAGGTGCTGAAAAGTTGGTATAAGTCTTAATCCTTCAACCGAGCTTAAGATAGTGATAGCAGGAGTGATAACGCCGTCCCCTATAAGAAAGCTAAGTCCTACGAAAACAAGCACTCTATAAAATCGTCGCAACCTTTTGTTTCTCGTAAGTTTTGAGGCAATTTCTCCAAGAACAACGGTTCCTCCTTCACCTCTTAAACTGAGGTTCATTGCAAGCCACGCATACTGAATTGTAACGAGAAGAATCATCGTCCATATAATTAAAGAGGTAACACCAATGAGCTCGTTTGGAGCAGGCTTCGTAAGAATTATTATAATAGCAAGTGTATAAAGAGGACTCGTACCAATGTCACCAAAAACAGCTCCTATAGCCCTTACAATTTGCATTATGTCTAAGGAATTTTTTCTGGATTTGGACATGGTTTGACCCTGATTTAAGTTATTGAAAAATTACTTAAGGCAGCTTATAAGATGCCCGAGTTTTTCTTTTTTCGTTTTAAGATAGTTGTAATTTTCAGGCTTTGGAGGTATTTCAAGAGGTACTCTTTCAACTACTTTAAGTCCGTATCCCTCAAGCCCGATTATTTTCCTCGGATTATTCGTCATAAGACGCATTTTTCTAACTCCAAGATCTCTTAGTATCTGCGCACCTATTCCATAGTCCCTTAAGTCTGGCTTAAATCCAAGAGCAAGATTTGCCTCAACCGTATCTTTGCCCTCGTCCTGAAGTTTGTACGCCTTTAATTTGTTTAAAAGACCTATACCTCTTCCTTCCTGCCTTAAATACAGTATAACTCCTCTTCCTTCCTTTGATATAAGCTCCATTGCCTTGTGAAGCTGGGGACCACAATCACACCTCAAAGATCCAAAGACATCTCCAGTAAGACACTCAGAATGCACTCTAACCAGTATAGGCTCTTCTGTAATTTCACCCATTACGAGCGCAATGTGAGTTGCAGAGTCTATAAAGTTACTATAGGCTATGAGCTTAAATGTGCCGTACTTTGTCGGAAGATAGGTTTCTACTTCTCTTTTTACCAAGGATTCGTTTTTTATTCTGTATGCAATGAGGTCTCTAATAGTAATAATTTTGAGCCCGTGTTCTTCTGCAAACTTTTCAAGGTCAGGAAGCCTTGCCATTGTGCCGTCGTCTTTCATTATTTCACAAATTACACCAGCGGGTTTTAATCCTGCAAGTCTTGCAAGGTCAACTGCTGCCTCTGTGTGTCCTGCTCTTACGAGAACCCCTCCTTTTCTTGCAACAATAGGAAACACATGCCCAGGGGTTACTATGTCCTGTGGTCCAGAGTTATCATCTATAGCAACTTTTATCGTGTGAGCTCTGTCGTAAGCTGATATTCCAGTAGTTACTCCGTAGCGTGCTTCTATTGAAACGGTAAAAGCAGTGCCATAAGGATCCATTCCTCTTCTCGGCTGAAGTGGTAACTGAAGCCTTTCTGCTATCTCCTGAGTTATAGCAAGGCAAATAAGCCCTCTTCCGTACTTAGCCATAAAGTTTATAGCCTCAGGAGTCACCTTTTCAGCAGCAAGAATGAGGTCTCCTTCGTTTTCCCTATCCTCGTCGTCAACCACGATGATCATCTTGCCTTTTTTTAAGTCTTCAAGAGCTTCTTCTATGGTGCTTACAGGCATATTATCTGCCCTCCACTTTTCACTTTAGGAAAATTGTTTTATTATAATAAAACTCTATTTGTTTTTAGCAAGTCAGGTTTAAGTAAAAATGAAAAAAATAAAAAGTATTACAGGTTCTGCAACCTCGGTAACCATAGCGGTCTTTTTAAGCAGGATACTTGGTCTCGTAAGAGAACAGGTTCTTGCGTTTTTCTTTGGTGCAACGAATAGCATGGATGCTTATGTAGTTGCATACCGAATTCCTAATCTCTTAAGAGACCTTTTTGCTGAAGGAGCCCTTTCTTCTGCATTCGTAAAGGTCTTTAGCTCAAGTCTTGAAAAAAAAGGTAAAGACTACAGCTTTAAAATAGCCTCAACCCTTATTACCAACTTCTCTATTATTCTCTTTTTCGTAGTCATAATAGGAATAATCTTTTCAAAAGAAATAGTTAGCCTTATTGCTCCTGACTTTGCTAAAAATCCTGAAAAGTTTTTGCTAACGATTCACCTTACTCAAATAATGATGCCGTTTATCCTTATCATCAGTTTGTCCTCAATACTTGCAGGAATGCTTAACACATTTAAGGTGTTCTTTCTTCCTGCTTTTTCTTCTGCACTGTTTAACTTGGTTTCCATTTCCATAGGTGTGGCTGGATATTACCTACTTATAAGAGTTGGAATAAATCCTATTTACGCAATGGCAATAGGAGTTTTGTGCGGAGGACTTTTTCAACTGTGCTTTCAAATACCACTTATTAAAAATAAAGGATTCAGGTTTAAGTTTGCTCCTGACTTTGGTAATGCTGAGTTTAAAGAGGTAGTCAAACTCGTTCTTCCCGTAATATTTGGGCTTTCAGTAGTGCAAATTAACATATTGATAAATACTTACTTTGCAACTTCTTGTGGAAAAGGTGCTATTTCCTGGTATTCTTACGCATTTAGAATTATGTATGTACCTTTGGGGCTTTTTGGAGTTGGATTATCTCAGGCACTTTTACCAGAGCTTTCAAGACAGATAGCAAGAAAAGACTTTACTCTTGCAAAGGAGATATTTGCAAAAGCCTTGGTCGTTTCTTTAAGTGTGTCTATACCGTCTGCTATTGGACTCTTTTGCCTTTCCCATCCAATTATAGCCCTTTTGTTTGAAAGGGGTAGGTTTACTCCCTCAGACACCATAGCAACATCCACGATTTTAAAAATTCTCGCAGTGGGACTTCCGTTTTACGGACTTACGAAAACCACGGTTCCTCTTTTTTACTCACTTGGTAAGACTTACATTCCTGCCTTAGGTAGCGTGATTGCAGTGGTTACGAATGTGGCTATTATTTTGTTAACTATTAAACACTTGGGGATAAACGGAGTAGCTCTTGGAACAGCAGGCTCTTTGCTATTTCAGTGCGTGTTTTTGTTAATCATTTCTTTTTTTATTTTAAAACCTGGAGGAGCGAAGTTCTTTTTAAAGAGTTTTTTGAGTTTGTTTTTGGCTTCAGGAATGTTAATTTTAACGCTAAAAGTAATAACGCACTTTTTCCACTCTTCTGCTGTAATCGTAATTTCTTCTATTTTAGCTGGAGGCACGATTTACATTTTATTTTGTAGGTTATTTGGACCTCCAGAGACCTACATGTTTTTTGAAAGGCTTTTTGCTAAGTTCTCTAAGAGATAGCTTTGCCCCTTAATTCTTCTACGATGTAATATCCACTCGGTACGAGAAATAAAGTGATAAAAGTTCCAAAAAGTACTCCAAATCCAAGACTTATTGCCATTGGAATTAAAAACTGAGCCTGAAGGCTTTTTTCAGTTATCATTGGCATAAGCCCTGCAAAGGTGGTAAGGGTGGTTAAAATAATAGGACGAAACCTTCTTACTCCTGCCTGAACTATTGCCTCTTCAAGAGGAATCCCCTCAGCTTTTAGCCTGTTTATAGCGTCAACGAGGATAAGAGCGTCGTTTACCACCACTCCTGCAAGCCCTACTATTCCAAACATACTCAAAATGGAAAGGGGCTTGCCGAGAAGTATGTGCCCGATAAAAGCACCTATTATACCAAAAGGAATTGCAGACATAATTATAAGTGGCTGAGCAAACGACCTTAAAGGAACTGCAAGAAGTGCGTAAATTAAAAACATTGCTAAAAGAAATGCCTTTTTTACATCTGCAAAAGCCTTTTGATGCTCTTTTCCTTCTCCTCCAAAACTATAAAAAAGCCCTGGATACTTAGACCTTAGCTCAGGTAAAACCTCCTCAATTAAAGCCTTTCTTACCCTTGCAGAGCTTACCACTTTTTCGTCAACATCTGCACTTACCGTTATTACTCTTTTTAAGTCTATTCTGTGTAAGGCAACATATCCTCTTGCTTTTTTAATTTCTGCAACTTCTCTAAGAGGTACCATTTTGCCAGATGGAGTTTTTATCCAAAGGTCGTAAAGCCTTCCCAATTGATGTCTTTCCTCTTTTGGAAGTCTAACAAGAACCCTTACCTCGTCTTTTCCCCTTTGAAATCTTAATGCCTCAGCTCCGTAAAACGCAGCTCTTACTTCACGAGCTACATCTGATAATGTTATTCCAAGCTCTCTTGCACGAGGTTTGAGTTTTATTCTGAGTTCTTCTTTTCCTGGAATGTAATTGTCAGTAACATCATAAACTCCTGGAAAAGACCTAAGCTTTTGTTCAAACTCTTTTACTGCTTTTATAAGAATTTTTTCGTTAGTATGAGAAAGATTTACTTCTATGGCTTTTCCCATACTAAAAAGCTCACTTTGAAAAACAAGGGACTTAGCCTCAGGTACAGGACCCACTTTCTGGCGCCATTTTTTAGCAATTTCTATTGCACTTACTCCCTCTCTTTTTTCAGCAGGAAGAAGTTTTATAGTTACCTGAGCAAGGTGTGAACCTATGTCAAGTACACCTGCATGAGGTCCGTGAGTGAGCATCTGAACGCCGAGCATGGTAAGAGAATACCTAAAAAGTGACGGCTTGCCAGGTCTTTTCTTGTCTTCTTCTGCTAATACCTCTCTTGCAGCTTTTTCTATCCTGTTTGCAATCTCCAAGGTCCTCTCAGAAGGAGTTCCAGCAGGCATAGTAATGTAACAATTTATGTCGTCTCCTTCAACTTTTGGGAAAAATGTAAACTTAATCCTGCCTCCAATCCACAGCCCCATAAACAAAAACAAAACAAACACAAAAAGTGCAACCGTGATGTACCTCCATCTGATAGAAAGTTTTAAAACTTTAACGAAAGGACCGTTTACGAATTTTTCAAGATACTTAGAAACGAGTCCTGTTTTCTTTTTTGAGGGATCAAACTTACTTCCTGCAAGGTGAGAAGGCAAAACGAAAAAAGCCTCTGTAAGAGATCCTAAGAGAACGAGGATTACTACTATAGGTATGTTTTTCATTACCTTACCAAGTACTCCTGAACCAAACAGAAGAGGATAAAACGCTGCAACAGTTGTAAGCACTGCGAATGCTACTGGTTGAGCCATTTCAATAGTGCCGTTTATTGCTGCCTGAAGGGGTGGTTCTCCAAGCTCCCGCCTTCTAAAAACATTTTCTCCAATGACTATAGCGTCGTCAACCACTATTCCAAGCACGAGAATAAACGCAAACAGAGATATCATGTTAATGGAGACATCAAACTTTGGTAAAAGCCACAATGCTGCAGCAAAAGATACAGGGATTCCAAGAGTTACCCAAAAGGAAAGCCTTGCATTCATAAAAAGCCCAAGAATTATTACTACAAAGACCATTCCTATTGCAAGATTTTTTAAAAGTAGCTTTAAACGGGATCTTAAGATACTTGAGGTGTCAAAGTAAACAGTAGCTTTAATACCAGGAGGCAGGGTTTTGTTAAACTCTGTTTCCAGAAATCTCTTTACTTCTGAAGAAATTTTAAGAGCGTTTTGATTTCCCACGCGAAAAACCTGAACTATCATTGCTCTTTTACCCATGAAGTATCCAGCAAGCTCCATGTCGTCCCTAAATTCGTCTTTTATCACTGCTATGTCACCGAGCTTAACCACTGAACCATCGGGTTTTGCAAGTACGACGATGTTTTTGTAGTCTTTCCCTCTGATAAGTCTTCCTTTGGTTCTAACGAGTATTTCTCTATTTTTAAGAATTACCTTACCACCTGGTAAATCAAGTGAATTTTGTTTCACTATCCACGCAATTTGCTGAAGAGTTAGATGATACTTTTTCAAGTTCTTTTCAGGTACTTCTATGTGAATTTCTGCTGGTCTTGAAGCATAGAGCCTGACCTCAGTTATACCTGGAAGCTCAACGAGCTCGTCTTTTAAGTGCTCGGCAATCTTTTTCAAAACCCTTTCTTCTGCATCTCCATAGACTGCAATCGTGACTACTGGATAGCGTCTTATAACCTTTTCTACGATAGGTCTTTCTGCATCCTCTGGCAGATTGGTAACCCTGTCAACAGCAGACTTTACATCCTGAAGAAGCTCGTCAGTATTCCAGCCTTTTAGCACATCTATGGTAATTATTCCTAAGCCCTCTTTTGCTGTGCACTTTATGGTGTCTATTCCTGCAAGCCCTGCGATTTTCTCTTCTATAGGTTTTATTACTCCGTCTTCAACTTCTGAAGGAGATGCCCCTGGATACTCAACGGTGATTCTTATTTGATCAGGAACTGCATCAGGAAAAATTTCCACCCTTATAGTAAGCACTGAGATGATTCCAGCAACCAGGAAAAATAGCATTAAAAGATTTGCTGCAACATGATTTTCAGCAAACCACGCTATTGCTCTTTTCATTTAACGACCCTCACTTTCATACCAGGTGTAACTGCTTCAAGCTCTGTAATAACAATCCTGTCTCCGTCTTTAATACCTTGAACTACTGCTCTGTCTTCGTACATGTACAAAATTTTAACGGGTTTTACTCTTAGTCTGTTTTCTTTATCTACAATCCACACATACCACTTACCGTTTTCTTTTTGGTGAAGGTAGGAATAGGGCAAGATAACCGCTTTTTTTAATGTTTTTCCTTTTATAAACACTCTTACCCAGGCTCCGGGTAAAAGAGGAGGCTTGTCTTTAAAAGGCTCTTTAACCCTGATTAATACCGGTATGAGCCTGGTTTGAGGATCTATCTCTCCACCTGCTCTTAAAACACGAGCAACCCACTTTTTACCGTTAAACTCTACGATTGCAAAAGAGCCTTTGTTTTTTGTATTAAATCCCGGAATGTTTATCCACTTTGCTTTATCTTCTGAAATGTGAGTAATTACCTCAATTTCGTCTGCTCCACACAAAATCCCTATTACTCTTCCAGGCAATAAGTATTCTCCTACATCAACATCCTTTTTTAGTACTCTTGCGTCAATAGGAGACAAAATGTTAGTTTTTTCCAGATTAAGTTTTGCCTTTTTTAAATTAGCAATAGCAGACTTAAGTCTTGCTTTTGCAGCTTTTACTTGAGGAGTTTTAGCTACGAGAGGAGGGATTTCCGTATTGTTTCCTCTTAATTCTTTCCACTCTTCAATTGCACTTTTTGACTCTGCAAGAATTTGGGCAAGACGGCTTTTTGCCTCCATTACCTCTGCTTCTGCAAGTTTTACGCTTGCCTCGTAATCTCTTGGATCAATCTTAACGAGAAGTTCTCCTTTTTTAACCAGGTTTCCTTCTTCAAAGAGTGGAGACACCTTTTTAACCTTTCCTGCAACTTCTGCACTAACTTTAACGAGGTGCTTGCACCTCGTTTCTCCGTCAGCTTTTACCAAAATTTGATGCTTTTGCAGGTGAACCCTTAGCACCTTAACAAGAGGAATGGGCTTTTTTCTTTTTTTCGTTTTTAAGTGAGGTCTCGTAAGAATTAAATGCCTTGTAATCATTACTCCAGCAATTACTATAACAATAGCTATTACGACTTGTATTACTTTTCTTTGCATAGCTTGGTTCCTCCTCCAAGTGCACGGTAAAGAGCTATTCTATTGGTTAATAGTGCAAACTTTACATCAAGAAGAGAAATTTTAGCGTCTATTACGCTTATTTCAGCCTCTATTACATCTATTATCGTAGCAACTCCTTTTTCGTATCTAAGTTTTACGCACTTTGCAAGGTCTTCTGTCTCGTAGAAGAGTTTTTTCTTAACCTTTAGCTCGTTTTTAAGCTTTTCTTCGTTTAGAAGGCACCTTTCCACTTCCCAAAAGGCATTTAAAACGGTTTTTGCGTATTCTATTTCAGCCTGTTTGTACTTTGAATAAGCAGCTTTGGTTTTAGCTTTAAAAAAGCCTGCATTAAATATAGGTGCGGTGATTCCTGCAGCAAGCCTCCAAAATAGGTTGTCCCCACTTAAAAAGTTTTTAAATTCATTACTTATAAAACCACCTCCAGCAGTTAAAGAAAAACTTGGAAATCTTTCAGCCCAAGCAGAAGCGTATCCTGCATAAGCAGACCTAAGCAGTGCTTCAGCTCTTTTAACATCTGGTCTTCGCTTTAACAAGTCCGAAGGCATGTAATCAGGAAGATCTACCAAAGTTTCAGGAAGGTCTTTATTTTTATTTTTTATTTTCACCTCTTTAAAACTTCCAATTAAAACCGAAAGTATTTGAAGAGTTGCTTCTTGCTCCTTTTCAAGGACGGGTATAGTTGAAAGAATTTTGAGGTATTCAATTTTTTTCCTTTTAAGTAAAATTGCTGAAATTTCTCCTTTTGTATAGCGACTTTTTAAAAAATTTAATTCTTTTTTCAATAACTTGAGGCGCTCTTTTAATAACTTAAGTTTTTTCGTTAAATAAATGTACTTAAAGTATTGAGTTGCTACTTCGGCAGTTAAAGTATTTACGACTATTTCTCTGTTCCACTTCGTAGCGATAAGACTCCACTTTGCAGCCTTTTCAGCAGAGCTAAGTTTGTTCCAAAAGTCTATTTCGTAAGAAGCCATCAAAGATAAGTTGTATTCTTCTATGTGATCTTTTGACGAGGTAGAAGGCATGGTTGGTATAGCTCCTGGAAGTACCCCTGTAGTAAAAGCCGAGCTACTACCCGAAGAAGTATTAAAGTGTATCGTACTTGCCTCTCCACTTAGACTTAACCACGGAAATCTTCTTGCTCTTGCTTGCCTAAAAATTTGCTGCACTTCTATTATTTTTTCAGAAATAAGTCTAAGATCGTAATTTTTCTTTAACGCTTGACTAATTAGAAAATCAAGCTCTGGATCGTTAAAGTCTTTCCACCAATAAGAACAATTCCACTGAGAAGTAAAATTGTTGTAATACTTAAACTTTTTAGGAAGATCTAATTTAGGACTATTAAAAGGCTGAGGAGGTGAACAGGCTACACACAGAAATAAAAAGTTTAGTAAAATTAAATAACAACTTTTCTTCATAATTTTGTTACGAAAGACTTTTCAAAGATATATAATACAGAAAATTAACATTAAGACAAGAGAGATTTTAAGAGAAGCTTTTTTGATAAAACATGTTTTTAACTATGCTTACTAAGGACTCAGACTTTAGTTCCTCTAAGCAGAAGTACTTTGCGTCAAGCCATTCTGCAAGCTCTTTTGCAAGGTCAAATCTTAAAACATCGTCCTTTATTTCAGTATCTATTACCACGGGATCCACATACCAAAGCTCTTTTAAAGAATAACACAGGTTTTTAGTCTCTTTCATTGGGTCTTCTCTTGGTTTAATAGGTATGTTTCCTCTACCGTCTGTAAGAAGAAGTAAAATAACCCTGTCGTAGGGAAACTTTAAGTGGTGCTTTTTTATAAGTTGATAAGCCTCAAACAATCCTGCACTAAGAGGGGTATTTCCTCCTGTTGGCAATTCTTTTAGTTTTTTGTAAGCAAGTGTTACTGAATTAGTTGGAGGCAACACCACCTCTGCTGAAAACTTTCTAAACAAAATCATTGCAACCCTTTCTCTTTTTTGATAGCAATCCATTAGCAGAGAAAAAATTGCTCCTTTGGTTGCAAGCATTCTCTGCCTTGCAGCCATTGAACCAGAACCATCAACCACAAATACCACGAGGTGTCCAACCTTTTTCTCCTTTTCCTTAAACCTTAAGTCCTCCTCGTAAATTATAACTTTATCCTTTCTACCTCTTATCTTTTGAAAAGGCGCTGCTGTTTTTAAAGTTCCAAATATGTCTATGTCTTTGTCCTTGCTAAATAACACGCTTCTTACGAATCTTGCTCCTTTTACTAAGGTCTTGCTTTTTGTCCTTCTTCCACCAGTGTTTCTTATTACTCTATCTTTTTTAAAGATGAACTGCCTTAACTTAAAAATCTCTCCGATACTAAATACCTCTTCCTTTTGTAAAGCAGGAATTTTAACTTTTTCGTCTGCCTCTTCTTTTTCTTCGTCCTTTTTATTGGATCCAGACTTAGAACCTTGGCTTTTCTGAGGCTTAGGCTCTTTTTTATTAGGAGGTTTTTGCTTGAATTCGTTGTTTTTTTCTTTTTCTTCTTTTTTCT
>JAADEG010000003.1 GCA_013153525.1 Thermodesulfobacteriota bacterium | reverse complement strand
TCGTATTTTTGGCTATGTCTACCACGGTTACGCTCATCTCTTCTGCAGCAGAAGCTATCTGCGTTGCCTTCTCAGTTTGAGTCTCTACACTAACTTTAAACTGATTTGTAATTGCACTTAGCTCCTCTGCTGAAGCTGCTAAAGCTCCAGATGCTTCTTTTACTTCTTTTATAAATCCTCCCATATTTTTAAGAAGTTCTTTTAAACTTTTAGCAATATCCCCTATTTCGTCTTCACTTTCAATATCTATTTCAAAGTTTAATTCCCCTTTAGCAATTCTTTCTATTACTTTCTTTATTTCAGGAACCAGTTTAACTTTTAAATTTATAGAGAACATAAGCAAGATAATCACTATTCCTAATAAATTAATTACTATACCTTGTAAAATTGCTTGTATTTTTTGGACTTTAGCCATATTTATCATTTCTTGTAATCTATTTTTTAATCTTTCTTCTTCTTTTTTTACAATCATATTTAAACGATTTAACAATACCTGAGAAATATTATCAAAATTTTCCATAACTTTATTTCCTTCATTCCAATTTACTAAATAAGCTTTAACCATTTTAGTGCCTATTTCCCAAAACTTATTCAATCTAATCTTTAACTCTTTAAATTCTATAAACTCTTCACTATTTTTAGCATAAGAACTTTGTAATCTATCTATATCATTAAGAACACTTTTATAAAGAGGTTCTGCAATTTCTTTCACCTCAGAAAGATCTTTGGTAAGAGAAGCATCTGTTAAATACTGCCAAATATCAGTAACTTTATATTTTACACCTTCCAAAAGAGTAACCTTTTGTTGAAGATTATAATAATTTTTTAAATCTTCTAAATATTCACTACTAGAATTTATCCAAAGGAAACTAACCACCAAATTAAAAATTTCTATAAAAATTACTATTAATAATCCAATTTGAACAATACGTTTAATACTAATTTTTTTCATAATTAAGATCCCCCTATTTAAAAATTTTTTAACTCAAAATCTTTTCCACATCGAGAATTAACACGAGCTTTTCTGGAAGCTGGTACACATGCTTTATGTACTCCCTTGAAATACCCTCGATTTTCTCAGGTGGTTTTTCCAGTTTTGCAACGGGAATTTCGAGGATTTCTCCAACCTGTTCGACGACGAAAGAAACCGGAGCTTCCCCTTCGTTTTTAATTATTAAGTTGATCTTAGGAACGATTTCCGTGTGAAGTTTAACCTTCTTAGCGAGATCCATAACGGTAACTATTTGTCCTCTAAGATTCATGATTCCTAAAATGTAGTCCTCTGCTAAAGGGACGGGAGTTATTTCTATGTCTTTGTTAATTTCCATTATCTGTTCCGCAGGAATTCCAAAAAGAAAGTCTCCCATGTAAAAAGTGACGAAAGTCATCGTCTTTTGAGTAGCTAAAGACTTTGAAGACTTTTCAGCCACTATTCCTGCGTCGTCTTTTTTCACTAAGCTCATGTTTTATCCCTCCTTCTTTTGTGAAGTAAGTCTCTCTATGGTTTCGAGTACGCTGTCTCTTTGAAGTTTAACTTCGTAACCGTCAGCACCGAGCTCGAACACCTTTCTCTTAATGTCTTCTCCTGCAAGTGCCGTTACTACTATCACGGGTATGTTCTGATACTTTGGATCACTCTTAAGAGTTTTCAAAAGTTCCAAACCATCCATTTCTGGCATTTCTATGTCGGTTATTATTACATCAAAGCTCGCTCCAGTATTTAAAATTTCGAGAGCTTCTCTTCCGTTAGTAGCTACTTCTACATCGTATCCAGAGGCTTCAAGGTAGTTTTTCATCATGTTTCTAAAGAACGGAGAATCTTCCACGAGTAGGATCTTCTTAGGTACCTCTTCCTCTTCTCGCTTAACTATAAACCAAGTTGGATCGTACATTTCTATTACTTTGTAAATGTCGATAAAAAGCACGGTACTTCCGTTTATAATCTTGTGTCCAATTATTCCAGGGGTATCGTAAACTCCGTGTTCTATTTCTAAAGTCGTTTCAAAGGTGTCGACGATTTCAGAACAGATTATTCCACATGTCTTATCTCTCTCGGTAAAAAACAAAATGTTGTATTCTTCCTGAGGTGGCAATCCCTGAAGAGGCAGGTAGTTCTCAAGTCTTATAACGGGAATTACCTTGTCGTTGTAAATTATAACCTCTTTTCCTCCTACGAACTGTAAACTTTCGGCTTTAACCTTGTCGAGACGAGAAATAAGTGCAATAGGTATGGCAAGTTTTTCTTCACCAACTTTAAAAATGAGTATGAAGTAGGTTTCTTCTTTAGAGCTCTTTATTTTTACATCTTTGAGTTCGTGCTGCTTGTCTACCTCTTCCACGCTTAGCCCTATAAACTTAGAAAATCCTACTACATCAAGAATCAAAGCGAGTTTTCCGTCTCCCATAATGGTTGCACCAGAGTAAACCGGTATGTTTTTAAACCACTTTCCTAAAGGTTTAACCACTATCTCTTCAGAATTAAAAATGTCGTCAACAAGCAAACCAAGAATTCTTTCTCCAGTAGTAAGAATAACGAGATTTTTTTGAGCATGTTCTTTTCCATTTTGTTTAAGTATTTGGGAAAGTCTAAGTACTGGAATTATTTCTCCTCTAAGCCTGTAAAATTCAGTATCTCCCACTTTTAAAAGATCTTTTTCTGGCTCGATGTTAACGAGCTCTTTAAGGTTCACCTGAGGTATAGCGTACCTGTAATCTCCAGAAGTCACTATAAGCGCAGGAATAATTGCAAGGGTAAGAGGTATCTTTATCCTTACCGTAGTACCTTTTCCGTAAACAGTATTAAGCTCTATAGAACCTCCAAGCTTCTCTATGTTAGTTTTAACGACATCCATTCCAACTCCACGGCCTGAAACCTGGGTAACCTTTTCTGCAGTAGAAAAACCAGGTTTGAATATCAAAGCAAGAAGGTCTTTTTCACTCGCTCTTTCTGCTTCTTCAGGAGTTAAAAATCCTTTCTCAATGGCTTTTTTTCTTATTTTTTCTATGTCTATACCTCTTCCGTCGTCCTCGATTTCGATTACGACTTGTCCTCCTTCTTGATAAGCTCTAAGAATCAAGTTTCCTTCAGGCGTCTTTCCTACCTGAACTCTCTCTTCAGGAGGCTCTATTCCGTGATCAATAGCGTTTCTAACGAGGTGTGTTAAAGGATCTTTTATAGCTTCTATAATAGACTTGTCGAGTTCAGTTTCAGTTCCCTCGAGGTGAAGGTTTACTTTTTTACCAAGTGCCTTTGCGAGATCCCTCACTATTCTGGGGAACTTGTTAAAAACCATCCCTATGGGTTGCATTCTGGTTTTCATAATAGTTTCTTGCATTTCAGTAGTAATCATAGAAAGTGCCTGAACACTCCTCGTAAGTTCTTCGTCCATAATCTTCTGAGCAAGCTGAACCACCCTGTTCCTCGCAAGAACAAGCTCTCCAGCAAGGTTCATGAGTTGATCAAGAAGTTTAACATCTACTTTGATGTGAGTTTCCGTAAGATCTATCATCGGAGTCGGTACGGGTTGATCCTTCTTCTTAGTCTTAGGTGCAGGTTGGGGAGCAGCAGGTTTAGAAGCTTCCTTTTTCTCGGCTTTTTTCTCCTCTGCCTTTTCCTCTTTCTTTTCTTCAGCTCCCTCAGCAGCTGCTTCTTTAGTTTCTTCCTTTTTCTCCTCTTTTTTCTCCTCTTTGGCTTCTTCTGGCTTCGTCTCTTCGGCTTTTTTCTCCTCGGTTTGTTTTCCCTCTATTTGTTTTCCAAGCTTTTCTTTAAAGTTTGAAAGCTCCACCAAAAAGTCGAGAATTTGATCCTCTACGGGTTCTTGTTTGTTTTGTTCTATGTAGTTAACTATGTACTTAATCCAGTCAACTGCCCTTAACAAAATGTCTATAATCTCTTCCGTAGGTTCGACGAGCCCGTCTCTCACCTTAGCTAATATGTCCTCTGAGAAGTGGGCAATACTTTCAAGACTCTTAAATCCAAAAAAACCCGCAGCCCCCTTTAAAGAATGCATACTTCTAAAAAGAGAACGAATTATCTCCATGTTAGACTTGTCTTGCTCGAGCTCTATAAATCCTTCTTCGAGATTTTCTATGGTGTCTTTTGCCTCTACTAAAAAATCTTGAAGAATATCTTCGTCAAAAGTGGTCATATTACTCCCCTCCTTCTTATAAGGATTAATTACCTTTCTTTACTATATTAAAAACTCTAAAAAAAATGTCAATCACTCATAGCGAAAAATTTATAGTCTTACTTTTTCTACGGTTTTTACCAAATCTTCTACAACCTTTTCTAAGGAGCCAACTGCATCATCAACTTCAAAAGTTGTTTCTTTTATTTCTGAAGCAAGTTTTGCTGCTTCTTCAACATGTTTGTTTATCTCTTCGCTGGTAATTGACTGTTCTTCCGTAGCTGCAGCTATGTGAGATATGGCGTCCTTAACCTGATTTGAGTGTTCAACTATTTTCAAAAGAGCGTCTTTTACTGTCTGCAACGCTGCAATTGCACCTTCTACTTCTTTTGCAGTTATGTCCATTTGAGTAAGGGTTTCGTTACTGACTTTTTGTACGGCGATTATTTTCTCCGCAATTTCGTCTGACGCCTTTATTGTACGCTCTGCAAGTTTTCTAATTTCCTCTGCAACCACGGCAAAGCCTTTGCCGTGTTCCCCTGCCCTTGCTGCCTCTATGGTTGCGTTAAGGGCAAGCAGGTTAATCTGATCTGCAATGTCCTTAATTAATCCGACTATTCCTCCTATCTCCTCCACACTTGCACTTAAATGATCAATGGTACCCTTTAACTGCTGAGTCGCTTGATTAGTAGTGTATATGGTTTGCTCTGCGTTTTCCGCTTTTTCTTTACCTTCTTCTGCTACCTTTGCGCTTTTAGTAGCAAGTTCTGCCGAAGTAGTAGCATTTTTAGCTATGTCAGCAATAGTAGCAGTCATCTCCTCAGAAGCTGCAGCGAGTTGATTAGTAAGTGCATGTTGTGTATCTGCCTTTTCCTTTACATGAACTATATTATCTT
This sequence comes from Thermodesulfobacteriota bacterium, assembly GCA_013153525.1. GTDB lineage: Bacteria > Desulfobacterota > Thermodesulfobacteria > Thermodesulfobacteriales > Thermodesulfobacteriaceae > Thermodesulfobacterium. Next base: position 1,064 of record JAADEG010000003.1, on the reverse strand, counting down.
CAAGAACATTAATAACAGTCTTGACAGAGTTTATAGATCTTTTTATTCCTTTAAAAGAATCTTTTATAAAGCTGTCCAATTTCAATATAGAAGAAATAAGCATTCCTATTTCGTCCTTTCTGCGGATGTCCTTATTACTAAAGTTAAACTTTTGAGTCAAGTCTCCTTCTGCAAGCTTTTCCAAAGTAGTTGCAATAACGGGAATAGTCTTTAAAGAATTTTTCGTTACTAAAAACACTACGATTCCTACTATAATGGCTGCAATAAAGTTAAGTCCTATAAGCATAAATCTAAGTTTGTTTATAGCTGCAGACACTTCACTACTTCTGATGGTTGCAACGACTAACCACTTGTAAGGAGCAAAGTACTGATAAGCACAGAGTAAAGTTTCCTCTTTTCCATTTCTGGAAACCGTATACTCCATAATACCTTTTCTATGTATCAGCATCTTCTGAACTATGGACTTTCCAGTGATGTCTTTTAAAGAGTAAATGTTTTCTCCTTGTCTCTCTGGATGAAACACGAATCTTTTAGTAGTTAAGTCCATTACATATATGTAACCGCTTTTACCGATTTTAACCTTTTTCAAAGTAGTTTTAAAGTTATGTAAAAGTTCTCTTAAATCTACGCCAACGAAAATAGCCCCTTTGACAAGGCCTCTTTTTAAAATAGGATAGTACCTACCCTCAACTGAAAATCCCTGTTTAAAAAATACTCCCTTAAACACCTTGCCACTTTTTAAGTAAGCGTAAACCCTGTCCTGAGGGGTTATGGTAATTCCACTTCCTTGAGTAGAGGCTACAGGTACGAAAATGCCGTCTTTAAGTTGATAAATAGTTGCAACGGCTCCTTTAGTATAACGCTCAAAGTTAGAAACCACCTCCTTAGCGTGAGAAATAGGATCCTTATCGTCTATAAGTTTTTTCATAAGAGCCGAAAGTCCGTTTACTATTTCCTCGTTTGAGTTATAAACTAAAGTTAATTCTTGAATAAATAAAGCTACATCACTTTTTAAGATAGTTTTGTAGCGATTTTGGATTTCTTTTTCCTCTTTTAAACTTATC
>JAADEG010000068.1 GCA_013153525.1 Thermodesulfobacteriota bacterium | reverse complement strand
GATGAAATCGGGGCGAGAGGATTTGAACCTCCGACCCCCTGCTCCCAAGGCAGGTGCGCTCCCAGGCTGCGCTACGCCCCGACCTTCCTTAGAGGACACCTAAATTATAACTCAAAAAATTAAAAATACAAGTTTAAAGATAAGTTTTGTCAAAAGTTAAATCTTAAAATTCTCTTTGGAAAATCAAAGTTTTATGAAAACCTATTTTTAAGTATTTATACAACTTTTCACGACTTAAATTAAGATTTTTGACAAGTTCACTAGGGAGTTTGTAATAAAAAGAATCTATCCCCTGTCCTATTCCAAGTAAGTTCGTAAGGGCATTTGCAAGTCCTACTATACTTGCTACATCGCTTTGTATCATGAGATCTGGATCGTGATGCGCTCTTACAGCAAAAGTTATAGACTTTGGAAAGTTCCACCTCTCTAATAAGTGTGCTCCTACTAAACCATGATCCACGCCTAATACTACCCATTCTATTTGTATAAAATCCCAATCTGGATGCTCGTTTATAACTTCGTAAAATTCATCTTCTTCTATTTCCAAGTAAAGATCCAATACTATTTTCCCAATGTCGTGCAATATTGAAGCAATGTAAATTGATTCTATCTTAGTAGGAGTAAGATCCAAGTGAAAAGCTAGTTCTTCTGCTATAAAACCACAAGTTATGGAGTGAAGCCAAATTTCTTCGGTCTTTAAACTGTAACCTTTTAAGTCTCTATCAAAGTAATTTTTGGCAACTGATGCAATAATTATAAACTTTATTTGATTAACGCCTAAAAACATAAAAGCCTTGAAAAGAGAATCTATTTTATGAGGCAATCCAAAGGCTGGAGAATTAACGATTTTCAAAAAATTAGCAACTATTCCAGGATCACTTTTTATTATCTTTTCAAGTTTTTTGAAGTCTATGTCCTCTTCTCTTAACAATTCAAGTGCTTGCTGTGCTACCTTTGGAAAAGTTGGAATACTTTCTACCCTATCAAAAACTTTATCAAGAACCTGTTCTTCTCTCACAGCTCTTCTTCCTTTTGATCTAAGTATAACTTTACTTTTCCATTTTTTGCATCTACGCCTACATAAAACCTACTATTTGGTCCTTCTTTTAAAATCACCTCTGTATCGTCTAGCAAAAACTTTTTTAACATGCCCTTAGCTACTTTAAAGTTAACGAAAGATAGGTCAAGCTCTGGAGGTACTTCTTTGTAACACCCTCTTCCTATTATAACAAACTTTCCCGAAGCAAAGTCTGCACCTTGCTTTTTGAGAGACTCTAAAAACAATGGAATTAGAGACTCTCCTGAAAGTACCATTTCTCCTGTATCTAGCTCTATGTCGTATTCCCTATAAGGAAGTACATAGACACAAAGTCCAGCTACACCATTTTTTTTGTCAACAAAAGCTAGTGCAGTTCCTCCTCCAAGATAATCCGTTTGAAGCTCTACATCCTGATCTTTCGCTGTTTGAAAAGAGCCTTTATTTACTTTTATTATCATCTTATAAAATCCTTAAAAATTTTGGTACATCCGTGACCACATCGAGCTTTTCAATCTGTTTTAAAGCCTTCCTAACATTTTTCTCTTTAGTTTCGTGGGTTATCATAACTATTGGAACACATCCTCCTTCGTTGTGTCTTCCTATTTGTACTACGGAAGAAATGCTTATGTGATTTTCTCCCAAAATACCAGAAATTTTTGCCAAAACCCCTGGTCTGTCAATTGCAGAGAATCTAAAATAATACTTAAATTCAACTTCTTCCATTGGTTTTATTTTACAGAAATTGGACGATTTAGTCAAGGGATTTACTCTTGAAATACATCCTTTTGCATACCTATAGCAAATTGCATCAACGATGTCTCCAACAACTGCACTTGCAGTAGGTTCTTTTCCAGCACCTAGACCGTACAATAAAATTTCTCCCACGAAATCCCCCGTCACATAGAGAGCATTATAATTTAAACGAATAGAAGCTAATACATGGTCTTGAGGTATAAGAGCAGGATGAACCCTTACTTCCACTTCGTTTTTCTTTTTAATAGCAAATGCAAGAAGCTTTACTACATATCCAAATTCTCTAGAAAACTCAAGATCCAAAAGATCTACGCTTTCTATTCCCTCTACATATACTTTTTTTACAGGAATAAAGAAGCCAAAGGCTAAAGAAGCAAGAATTGCTATTTTGTGTGCAGAGTCCATGCCGTTTATGTCTAAAGTAGGATCTGCTTCTGCATAACCTTTTGCTTGAGCTTCTTTTAATGCCTCTTCAAAGCCTAGTCTTTCTTCAAGCATACGGGTTAAAATGTAATTAGTGGTTCCGTTTATAATGCCTATTATTGAATTTATTCTATTCCCTACTAAAGAGTCTTTCAGAGTCTTTATTATAGGAATTCCTCCCCCTACAGAGGCTTCAAAACCCAAAAATCTGTCTTTTTCTGCCACCTTATTCCAGATGACTTCTCCGTAACTTGCAAGCACGGCTTTGTTTGCGGTAACGACCTCTTTTCCCTGGTCAAGTGCCTCTAAAATAAAAGTCTTGGCAGGCTCTTCTCCTCCTATTAGTTCACATACGACCTCAATTTCTGGATCTTGCAAAATTTCTCTAGGATCCGTAGTTAAGAGGTCTCCTGGAATTTTACGTCCCTTTTTTTTGTTCTTTACTAGAATTTTTTTAATAACGGGTTTAAACCCTGTTCTTTCTGCTATGATATCTTTATTCTTTTCAAGAAGCTCGTAAACTCCTGTACCTACTGTTCCACACCCTAATAAACCTATTTTTACTTCTTGCATTACTTCCTCCCAAAAAGTCTAATCATTGAGAGCAACCAGTATAAGGGTTTGATACTTTGGTTCTTGTGGATTTTCTAAGTCTATAGTCTTAAATTCTTGTTCAATTTTTGTTAAAACAAACTCAAGAAACGAGTTCAGCAGCTCAGGTTCGTAATACCAATAAGCTTTGACAAATTTTTCGAAGTTTTTAAACATCTCTTCCCTTACCTCAGCTCTAACTTTACAAAAATCTCCTTCTTTTTGCAAGAGTTTATTCAAAAATTCTTTCCAAAAACTCGCAGGAAGTGCCTTAAACTTAAACTCCCCTTTACAAATCCAGTTTGCAAGAGCCGTGGCTATTACTCCACTCCAGGTCAAAAATTTGGCATCAAAGTTTCTATCAGGCTGATTAACTTCTTTTATCCACGCAAGTACAGAACCAAAAGCCCTTTCCATAACAGGAGCCATGTAACCGATCTCTTCTACATATCTTCTTACAGTGTTTACTTCTTCTAGTTTTCTAAATATCGTGTACTCCTCAGAAGTTCCAATCTTTGAAGGTTGAAATAGCTTGATCTGATTAAGTTTTTTAACCAAAACTCCCTTTAAGTAACCTGCATAAGGTTGATCTAGATATCTAAGAACTGCTGGATCAAAGTCCTTGCTTTTTACAATGGAAAGTGCGAACCTTCTTAAATCTCTTAGAACAGTTTGAGCAACCCTAAAGATGTCCTCAAGAAAGTGATTCTCCAAGAACTTCTTTCCTACCTCCAGATTGTTCATAGAAAGGTATTGTATTCCTATGTTCAAGGATCCCCACACCTTTTCCAAACTACGCTTTACCTGTTCTATTTCGTCTATTACCACATTGTCAACGATGATAACTTTATTGCTTATCCAAGCTAACTCTTTTTTTATACGAGAAATCTGATACTTATCTCTTATCTCGGAGATGACTCTGGATATAAAAAGTTCTTCTGTATCTCCGTAAAGCATTATGTTAATACTAGGTTGTACCTCACCTTCTAAAGGTAAAAACTTGGTGTCTATTTTTCTCAAACTCTTTGGATGTAAAGGTGTATATATGTCTAATGCTTCAAAGTATTCGGGGATACCTTCATCTGCAAGCCTTCCGTTTCTCCACCTATAAGCCCTTTCTTCGACCTCTAAAGGAATTTCCCAGATTATGGATTCCATAAGTGCAAAATAGGTTTCTGGCATTTCTTCTCTTAAAATTTCTATCATTCTTCTAAAGTAAAATTCCAAGGCTTCTACCTTGAATTCTATAAAGTAGAAGTCGTCAAGGGTATAGTCTGGCAAAAAGTCAAGGGCTTCAGCAAGTTCAAGTTCGTCAGGTTTTTTGTAAACCTTTACGAATCTTTGAAAAATTGCTATTAAATAATCCCAATCAACAACTCTTAGCCACTCTAAAACCTTGTCTTCACCTGCTTGAAAGAGAAGAATTATCCAAGATGCAACTCTGTCAGCCTTGATTCTATCTTTATACCAAGTGTCTATGTCAAAAAAGAATTGAAGTTGAGAAGGTTTAGCATAGGAAATTAGTTCCACTGCAACATCAAGAGAGCTTGCTTTTAAGGTAAGAAAAAGCTCCTGAGGAGGAAGATTTTTTACCAATCCTTCTGGATAAGGAGAGGCTAAAATTATTTTACTTTTTAGCTCCCAAGGAGCGTTTATTACGGCTTCGTAGATTTCGTGAAACTTTAAAGAGGATAAAGCCCTTTCGAGTTCGTCTTCTTTTATTTCAACTAGCTTTTCTAAACTAATACCTGGTAAAATCTCCTTCTTCAAAGAAAGCGGATTCATAGTGCACGACCTCCTCGTCGTTTTTAACGACTATAACATCAAACCTTATCTCTTCTATTTTCTTCATTAAGTTTGGATTTTTCAAAATGTAATACCTTGCTACCCTTAAAATTTTTTGCTGTTTTTTAAAGTCAACCTTTTCCTCTGCTCCAAATTCTTTATTGCTAAAATCACTTTTTACCTCGACAAACACCAATAACTTTTTCTTTTTAGCAATTAGATCAACTTCACCAAACTTAAGCCTGTAATTTCTTTCAATAATTTCAAAGCCCTTTTTTCTCAAGTAGCTTTCGGCTAATTTTTCACCGTAGTTTCCTTTAATTATAGAAGATAAGTTCTTAAAAAATTTTTTCATCCTCTTTTTTTCTGAAACACTTATAGTAGATTCTGTGCTGATTACAGGCTCCGTGTTGATTGATAAGACTTAAGTGAAGTTTAGTCCCGTAGCCTTTGTGTCTGTGAAATTCGTACTCTGGATAATGCTTTGATATGGAACACATGTACTCGTCTCTCATAACTTTTGCAAGTATAGAAGCTGCAGAAATTGCTGGCACGAGTCTATCACCCTTTACCACGGCTCGTTGAGGGTGTAAGTATTCGGGTATTAGAAAGGGTCCGTCTATTAAAGCTATGTCAGGGGTAATTGAAAGGCTTTCCAAAGCCTTTTTCATAGCTTTTAAAGTTGCTTTAAATATGCCTATACGATTTATCTCCTCAACATCTACTTTTTGAATGGAAAAGTCCACTGCAATTCTTACGATGAAGTTGAAGAGCTTTTTCCTTTTAGAAGGCGTTAGGAGTTTGGAATCTTTTATGTCTTTGTAAGAGAAGTCTACGGGAAAAATTACAGCAGAGGCAAACACAGGTCCTGCAAGTGCACCTCTGCCTGCCTCGTCAACTCCAGCAATCAGACTATACCCTTGACTCTTTAAGAAACTTAAAAGGTCATTATCAAAGAATTTATTATTCCATAATCTTGTTATCAAACCTCTCCTTAATACGGGCAGCCTTTCCGTACCTTTCTCTAAGATAGTAAAGTCTTGCTCTTCTAACCCTACCTCTTTTAACGATCTCTATTTTTTCTATTCTAGGAGAATGATAGGGGAAGGTTCTTTCTACTCCTATTCCAAAAGAAACCTTTCTCACTGTAAAGGTAGCATTTATACCAGAACCTCTTCTTCTTATAACTACCCCCTCGAAAACCTGGATTCTTTCTTTCTCTTCTCCTTCTTTCAATCTAAAGTGAACCCTGATCGTATCCCCAGGATTAAACTTAGGAAGATCGGATCTCATGTACTTCTTTTCCACTTCCTTTATGATGTGTAACATCCCTTTCCCTCCTTCCTGAAAGCTCTTCCCAAATATAGCATAACTAAAAAATTTTGCAAACCTTTTATCAAGAGTGGGGCTGTATTTTGATTTAAAATTTTTGTTATTTATCCAATTATCTGAAACATTTTTGCTTTTCATAATTTTTGTTATAAAATAAAAACATTATGGAAAGGGAATTCGTAGATAAGTGGTGAAAATGAGTGCTTTTTAGTAATAAAAATTTTCTAAAAAGATAAAAAATTGGTTTCAATTTTTAAAAAATGAACTGGGCAGAGCTTGAAAGTATAAAACTCGTTTTTTGTACGGGTAGTCCTAAGTCAGGAACTACTTTCTTACAAATGATTTTAGATAATCATCCAGAGGTTTCCTGTCCACCAGAACATTACTTGTACAGCTTTCTAACGGAAAGCCTTC
>JAADEG010000063.1 GCA_013153525.1 Thermodesulfobacteriota bacterium | reverse complement strand
CTTAAAGAGGTTTATCAGAGCTCAACAGAGCTCGTGTCTGGAGAGATAGCAGAGGACCTTGCTTATTACCTTACTGTGTCTGAACAGATACCTTCTGCTGTTGCACTTGGAGTTCTTGTTGATACAGACGGAAGCGTAATTACTGCAGGAGGATTTTTAGTGCAAAAACTTCCAGACGCAACAGAAGAAGAGGTGGAAGAGCTTGAGAAACTTCTTAAGGAGTTACCACCTGTTACCAAACTACTTTCAGAGGGACACACTCCAGAGGACATACTTAAAAGGCTTTTTCCAGACATAGAGATACTTGAGAAAAGGGAAGTAAGACACAGGTGCACCTGTAGTCTTGAGAAAGTTGAGAGGACGCTAATTGCCCTTGGCAAAGAGGAGCTTGAAAAGTTTTTAAAGGAAGGAAAACCAGTTGAGGTGCAGTGCTCTTTTTGCAAAACGAGCTACACCGTTGACCTTTCAAGAATAAAAGAACTCCTTGAAAGTTTTAAAGAAGATTGAGGTATTTTGAGGTGTAACTTATTAACTTTTCGTGGATTGAAGAATTTGATGCTACGATGTTGTTTTTAAAAGGATGATACTTTTCTCCTGAATAGTCTGTTACCTTTCCACCTGCTTCTAAAACCAAAAGCATTCCAGCAGCAGTATCCCAGGGCTTAAGATAGGGCTCCCAAAATCCGTCAAACCTACCACAGGCAACATACGCAAGATCAAGTGCAGCAGACCCAAACCTTCTTACACCCTGAGAAACGAGGTTTAATTCCTTAAATAGCCCATAACACCTCTCAAAACCCTTCTTCTTGCATTCTCCAGGAAAACTCGTTGCAAGAAGAGAATTTTCAATTTCCTTTTCCTCAGAAACCCTTATTTGACTTCCGTTTAAATAAGCTCCTTTGCCTTTTGTTGCGTAAAACATTTCTTTTGTTACGGGATTATAGACTACTCCTAAAATAGGTTCTTTTTCCTGCATAAGTGCTACTGAAATCGCAAACCAAGGCATTCGGTGAATAAAGTTTACTGTTCCGTCAATCGGATCAACTAACCAATAAACTCCCTTAGGAATTATAGATTTTTCAGAAAATTCTTCTTCACCTACTATAGTTGCCTCTGGAAGTAACTTTTTAAGTTTTTCTGTTAAAATTTGCTCGCACTTTTTATCAGCCTCTGTAAAAACCTCTATTTCTAACTTTTTGTAAACTTTAATTTCTGAAGAAAGCACAGATAAAAGGTATTCTCCAGCCTCTTTAACAATATGTAATACTTCTTTGATAAGGTTTTCAAGGCTTTTCATAAACTTACTTATGCGTTCCTTTCTTTGGTAAAGGTATGTATTCAACAGAAGTACTACTTTTAACAGGCTGAGGAAAGAGTTTCATAAGCTGATATACTTCTACAGGCATGTCACTGCTAACAGGAAGTCCAAGCCTTTTTGCCTCTTCAAAAGTTATTGGATAGTCGTGAGTAAAGTATCCCTGGGAGAGAATGTCTGCAAGCTCTTCAATTTTTTCTGGAGGATACTTGTCGTCAAGAATAAGTTTTAAATTCTGTTTCATTTGTTTAAGAGCCATTTCAGCAACATCTGCCAAAATAAGAGTTTGATCATCCACTTTGTCTATGGGTTTTCTTTTAACCGCTCTTAAAATTGAAGCTGCTGGATATTGTCCTAATTGAGGATCAACTGGTCCAAGTACTGCGTGCTCGTCCATTACTATTTCGTCACAAGCAAGTGCTATAAGAGTTCCTCCACTCATTGCATAGTGAGGAATAAAAGCAGTAACCTTTGCAGGGTGTTTTTTTATTGCAAGTGCTATTTGAAGTGCTGCAAGAACTAATCCACCAGGTGTGTGTAAAATTATGTCAATTGGCACATCCTTATCAGTAAGGTGTATAGCTCTTATAACTTCCTCTGAGTCGTTTATGTCTATGTACCTCATTACAGGAAAACCAAAAAAACTCATGGTTTCCTGTCTGTGAACGAGTAAAATTACTCGTGATCCACGCTTTTTTTCTATTGCTTCTATGGTTTTCTGTCTTGCTATTTCCAAAAACTTTTGTTTTAAAAATGGTTGCATTGCCATTAAAAAGAAGAGTAACCAGAAAATATCTCCCCATCCTGTCATGGTTTTAGCCCTCCTTTATAGTTTTTTAAGAACTTTAGTCTTTGTCTATACCGAATAAAGACCCAAACACCGTGTATTCGTCTGGATAAAACCTACAGCCTTTTCTACAAAAGACCTTGTGAAGCACCATTCCTGAGACAAAACCACCTACATGAGCAAACCAGGCAATTCCTCCAACTCCTCCTGGCACAACAAGGGAAAAGAGTCCACTATAAAACTGAATAAAAAACCAATAAATCAAAAATAAAAACGCTGGTACCTCAAAGATTAAAGGAATAAATAGCAGAGGAAATAAAACTACTATTCTTGCAAAAGGATACATTACAAAATATGCACCCATTACAGCAGAAATTGCACCAGAAGCACCAACTACAGGAATGGTGGAATTTGGATAAACATATCCGTGAAAAAGACTTGCTAAAATTCCACAAACCAGATAAAAAACTAAAAATCTAAAAGGTCCAAGCCTGTCTTCAACATTATCTCCAAAAATCCACAAAGTCCACATGTTTCCTATTATGTGAAACCAGCTTCCATGAATAAATAGGTGAGTTATAAGAGTTAAGTACTTTTGATAAAAAGGTTCAGTTACCAGAAGAGTTGCAGTACTTGAAAAAAATCTCGCAGGAATAAATCCCCAGGTTTGAAAAAATATTTCTCTTTGATAAGGAGTTAAGTGTAATTCGTGAAAAAATACAAGAGCATTAATGAGAATAATGAGCCATGTCATTACAGGAGGTTTTCGTCTTGGAAGAATGTCCTGTAAAGGAATCATCCTAAGGCTCCTATAGCTTCTCCTCTAACCCTTTTTCTGTAAGCCTCACTTTTTTCAACGACTTTTTTAAATTCTTCTTCTTCAACAGGTATTTTACCAAATTCGTAAGTCTCTGTTATTACAGGAAAAGTTAATGCATCTTTAAGTTTTTCCAAGTATTTTTCCACGAGATCAGCGTAAAATTTTCCACTGTTTGAAAGACAATAGTATTCAGCTTCTCTTAAAGCATACCTGTTTCCGTTAAAAGAAATGGTTATTCCTCCTCCTTCTTTTACGAGTTTGAATGCATCTGTATCTGTAATGCTATCTCCTATGTATGTAGCCTCTGAAAGAGGTTCTCCGAGTTTCTCAGATATCAACTTACAACTGCGAGCCTTTTCTTTTCCACCAACTGGATTAACCTCTTTTAAAAACCTGCCGATTTCCATGTTCCACACTACTTCAAAAAATATTTCCTCAAGTCGGTTTAACACTTCTAACAAAGAGGCATCCAGGTCTTCTGGAGTTTTTGCAGTAGAAGGAAGCTCAAATTCAGGTAATTCCATTATTTCTTTAAAAAGCTCCTCAAGCTTTTGTTTTTCTTTTTCCGAAAGTTCAACCCCGTCAAGGTCAACCTCTGTACAGAACACATTTTCCATAGGAAATCCAGTTACTTCGCACAATGCTTCAAGATAGGGTTTGTAACTCGTACTGATAATAAAAACTTTATACTTTTTAGCAAGTTCAGAAAGCACATCAGGTACATCTTTTAAAAACAGTAAGGTCTTCTTTGAAAATTCTTTAAGTTCTTGATTATTTGCACCGAAAAGCTTTAAAAAGGGAAGAATTAGTTTTAGTGTGTCTCCGGCTTTGTAATTAGGACGCCTTTTTATGTCTGCAAGATAGTCGTCAAACCTTGAAATTTTGGTAAAAAACTTGTCTCCATTAGGAATTTTGTACTTACAATACTCAAAAGCATTGTCGTTTAGAGTTAAAGGTCCTTCGCAATCAAAGGCTAAAAACATCTTTGTCCCCCTACCTCTGTTTTCTCTCCCTTATAGAAGGTATCCCCAATTCTTCTCTATACTTGGTAACCGTTCTTCTGGCTATCTTAATTCCGTACTTTTCCTTGAGAATTTTGGCTATGGCACTATCACTAAAAGGCTTTTTTTTGTCTTCAGAATCTATAATTTCTTTTATGTAATCCTTTACAGCTTTTGCTGAGACAGCTTCTCCCTTTGAAGAAGTGTATCCAGTTGAAAAGAAAAACTTTAAGGGATAAACCCCGTCAGGGGTTTGAACATACTTGTGAGAAATAATTCTGCTTATGGTTGATTCGTGAAGTCCTGTTTGTTCTGCAACCATTTTTAAGGTAAGGGGTTTTAAGTACTTAGTCCCTTTTTCTAAAAATTCTACCTGATGCCTTAAAATAACCTCTCCAACGCGATAAAGACTTGAGTACCTGCTATCTATTGCTTTAAGAAGAGCTTCTGCGTCTCTCATCTTTTCTCTTAAAAACTTTTTTAACTTTTTGTATTCCTCGTTTTTGGCTTTGTTTTTCAGAAATTCCTTGTAATACTCGTTAAACTTTATGGAAAAGCTGTTATCTTTTACCACTTCAACTTTCCAGCCTTCTTCGTCTTTGTAAAACACCAAATCAGGCTCCATATAGACATCTTTTTCAGAAAAAAAGTTTCTCGCAGGAAACGGATCAAGCTGTTTAATAACTTCTACAGCATTTTCTACTTCACTTTCAGGAGCAGAACATGCCTTTGAAAGGGCTTCTATTCCTTCTGGAATAAGTTCAAGATAGTCTCTTACTATTTTTCTTGGAAGACTTTCCTCTTCGTATCCGAGAAACTCAAGCTGAGTATCCAAGCACTCGTTTATACTTATTGAAGCTACTCCAACGGGATCCAAAAATCTTATAACTTTTCTAATGCTTTCTACTTTGTCTTTGGATATGTTAAATTCTCTTGCAACTTCTTCTGGAGAAACCCTTAGGTATCCCTTGTCGTCAAGGTTTCCAATTATGTATCTTGCTACTTCAAACTCAAAGTTTGACAGATTTTTTAGTCTTATTTGCCAGAGCAGGTATTCTGAAAGACTTTCTTCGGCTTTTAAGGTTTTTTCCCAGAGAGGTGGCTCTTCACTTGGAGGCTCGTAAAAGTGTAAAAACTTTTCGTAAAATTCCTCTCCGTCGTACTCTATTTCTTCTTTTAACTTTACTTCTCTTTCTTCAACATTTGTTGAAGGAATTTCTACTAAATCGTTGTATTCAACCTCAAGAAATGGATTAGCTTGAACCTCCTGTAACAAAAATTCGTTAAGTTCAACGGTATTTAATTGAAGAACCTTTAAAAACAGTTTAAGTTGGGGAGTTAGTATTAATTGAGGGCTTAGTTTTAGCTGTTGTCTTAGGTCTAACATGGCTAAATAAAAAACTCCTCTCCAAGGTATTTAGCTTTTACTTGAGGATTGTTAAGTATTTCTTCAGGGGTCCCTTCTCCAATTATAGTTCCTTCTGCTATTACATAACCTCTATCACATATCTTTAAAGTATCTCTAACATTATGATCCGATATTAAAAGCCCGATGTTTTCTTCTTTAAGGGTTTTAAAAATGTGTTTTAGTTGTGAGATTCCTATAGGATCAATTCCTGCAAATGGCTCGTCAAGTAAAATAAACTTGGGTTGAACGAGCAAGGCTCTAACGACTTCTACTTTCCTCTTTTGTCCTCCTGAAAGGGTGTATGCCTTTTGTTTTAAAACCTCACTTAAATTAAATAACTCTATGTAATAATCCAACAACTTTTCAAGGTGTTTTCTTTTGTCTCCTGCTCTTTCAAGTACTATTTTAAAGTTTTCTTCAACTGTTAGTTTTCTAAATACCGAACTTTCCTGAGGTAAGTAAATAATTCCTCTATGAGCTCTATCTGCAACATCAAGCTCGGTTATGTCCTCTTCGTCAAGGCGTATAAATCCTGAATCAGGTTTAAGAAAACCTGCTATCATGTAAAAAGAGGTAGTTTTTCCAGCACCATTTGGACCAAGTAATCCAACTATCTCTCCTTTTTTTACCATAACGCTAACATCTTTTACCACTTTTCTTCCTTTAAAAGACTTGGAAAGGTTGCGTGCGACGAGGGTGCTCATTTTAAAAGAAACTCAGCTCTTACCCTTCCTCTGTTTTCTGCAAGAATCTCACTCTTATCCTGATCGAAGTAAATAATTACCCTGTCTCCCTCAACCAGATTCTCTCCATACCATATTTTAGGATTTTTTTCAAGAACGAGTTTTTCTTGATCTTTAAAGTAAACCGCTCTATCTGCATATGCTTTCCACTTATTCGTTTCAATTATAACTCTTCCAAGAGCAATAATTTTTTTTATGTGCTTTTTTCCGTTTGCGTCTGTTGCGTAATAAACATACATTTTGTCACAAGAGAGTTTAAAGTTTTTTTTCGTGGCTATTACATCTCCTGTAAAGACTACTAATCCTTCGTTTTCAAAAGCTTCCATTTTATTTGAAAGAATATTTAACTCGTCACAAAAACCTTTACTAAAAAAAAGCCCAAATACGAAACCTAAGAAAATTATCCACAAAGTTATCCTTTTCATAATAACTAAATATAACACTATATGTAAAAGTTAACAAGGCAGCTAAAAAATTTAATAATAAAACGAATTTTACGAAATAATAAAGCAAAGAACCTTGACATTTAAGGCTTTTCTGGTATAGAAACTTTTTAAAAAGAAACTTTGAGGTTTTCCAATGTCAATAAAAAAACTTTTTTTATACATTTTCTCGTTTTTTTTAATCGTAACTCAAGGATTTACTCAAACCACTTACATATACTATACTGTAAAGAAAGGGGATAGCCTTTACAAAATTGCTAAGAAGTTTCATGTAAGTATTCGCTGGCTGAAGAGAGTAAATCACCTTAAGACTTACATAATTCATCCAGGAGAGCTATTAAAAGTAGGGGTAAGGTATAAAGCGATTACAGAAGAAGATCCTTTTTTTAAGTATTTATTAAATAGTCCTATATACAAGTCTTATCGCGTAAAGTATAGGGAAAGTCTTGGAAGAATTGCCAAAAAGTTCGGAGTTTCTTTACTCGGACTTAAAAACTTTAACAGACTTTCTACTTATTACGCTCTTCCTGGTATGGTGCTTAAAATTCCTATAAGACCAAAGAAGAGTAGAGACTTGGACTTTTTTAGAAAGTTTGAATTTTGTCATAGAACTCAAAAGATTTATTATCGCGTTAAAAGAGGAGACTCTCTTTACAGAATTGCCAGAAGATTTCACACGAGTGTTAAAAAGTTAAAAAAACTAAATCACTTAAAAAGTGATCTCATAAGACCTCATCAGCGTCTTCTCGTTAAAGTACTTAAGTTAAAAACGAAGTGTGAAGAATACGCAGGATACATTATTCACACCGTTGAAAAAGGAGAAACTCTTTTAAAGCTAAGCGAAGAATACGGCGTACCTATCTCCGTAATAAAGAGGTTTAATCATCTCTACACTAACAAAATAGTAGTTGGAGAAGCTATAAAAATTCCCATTACATACAAAGACGAAGAAATTTACAAAAAGTATTCAAAGTTTTGCTTAAGTGACTTTGAGTTAAGTCCTTTTGAAGAAAAAATATTAAGAGAAAAACTTAAAGAAGTGGCAAATAGATTTAGAAGGTATCGTTACAAGTTTGGGGGAAACGGAAACGGTTACTTAGACTGCTCAATGTTCGTTAAACTCGTTTATGACATGTTTGGAATAGACTTACCAAGAACAGCAAGAAAACAATTTATGCTTGGAGAAAAGGTCTATAAAACACAGCTCATGCCAGGTGACTTAGTATTTTTTATAACCAGAGGAAGGTATCCTTCTCATGTGGGAATTTACCTTGGAAACGGAAAGTTTATGCACTTTTCTCCATCAAGAAGAGGTCTTGCGGTTGACAAACTTGATTCTCCTTACTTTAAAAGACACTACCTCGGAGCAAAAAGAGTTTTTACAAAGGAGTTCTTTACTTTTTTCAGGAGTTTTATTACGGAAACAGCTTCAAAACAGCGAAAAGTTTCTAAGGAAGAGACTAAAACTAACTCTCAAGGAGAAACTTCTTAACTTCTTCAAAACCCCTCTTTTGAATAATCGTACCTAATCTTTCACCCTTAGTATTAAACTTTTTGTAATAAATCAAAGCCTTTTCAATAAGCTCTAAAACTTCTTCTTCGTTTTTGCACACCTTTACAAGGGTTGCTAATCTTGGATGTCTTCCGAGTTTTCCACCAACATAAACTTTATAACCCGTAAATTCTGAAGCTAAAGCAGAAGTAGGACAGACCTTTAAACAGGCTCCACATCCTACGCACTTGTTTTTAAAAAACTCTACATCTCCTTTGTTTTCTACTATAGCCTCTTCTTCACAAACACTTATACAGGACAAACAACCTTCACACACCTCTTTTGAGTATGTAACTTCTACAAAAAGGTGAATCCCTATGTCCATTATGTGAATTCTTGAACACGAGTTAGGACACCCTGCAAAACCTACGAAAAACTTGTTGTGAGCCTTAAGGTGTCCACCTGTCTTTTTTAACAAAAACTCTGTTAAGTCGTATTTTTTAAGCAATTCTTCTGTCTTTTCCAAAAGCCCAGAGAGATCTTTTAAAGTATTTTTACACTCTTTAAAAAAGCACCCTACGACTTCGTATCCTTTTTCTGAAGAAGAAAGCTTACCAAGCAAAGCCTTTTTAGCTTCAAGCAAAAACTCTTGAGTAATAACTTTTACATTTTTAGTTTTAGCGTACTTTTCAACTTCTTTTTTAACCTTTGGTCTAACGAAAAAAGGAATCTTTTTTAGTGTTTCTTTTGCCTCTTCTGTCCACTCCATGGAGTTTAATTTTAACATTTATAAAAATTTACTCAATCCTTATAAGTATCTTGATTTTTTTGCTAATTGGTATAAACTCAGAGCTATGGAACACGGAGATAGACAGGGAGACAGGATAGTTAGTCTCAAGGACTGGATAGATTCTTTTTGGAATTTTCAAGAAGAAGACATAAAGTACTTTCAAGATTTGATAAATAAAAAAATACCCCTTGATCCAGGAAGGATTCTTCACGACTTAAGAGAGCGTATGCAGATGAGGAAAGTTTTTTACCAGATTTACAAGTACCTTCCGAGAAAAGACATAGCAGTTCACGAAGCAGAATGGGCAGAACAAAAGCTCATGCAAATCGTATATAGAGAAGAGCTCATAACTAACATGGTAAACAAAATTCTTGAAATCCTTAGCATCATCATAGAGCCTGACATAGAACCAGAATTTTCTCAATTTAACGAGGACAACTTTATTCTTCATTAAAGGATTCCTAAGGTATGGACAAGGAATTTATACTTTCCCGTGCAAAAGAGGTTCTTAAACTGGAAAAAGAAGGGCTTGAAGAGGTATTAAAAAACTTGGACTATTCTTTTGCAGACGCAGTAGAACTTATTTTTCAGGCAAGAGGTAGGGTAGTAGTAAGTGGAGTTGGAAAAAGCGGAATTATAGGAAAAAAGATTTCAGCAACTTTATCTTCCACTGGAACCCCTTCGTTTTTTCTCCATCCTGTTGAAGCCTTACACGGAGATCTCGGAATGGTTACTTCTGACGACATTTTGCTTGCTATTTCGTATTCTGGAAACACCCTTGAAGTGTGTGAGCTTGCTTCAATCTTGAAAAAAAGAGGAATTAAAATAATAGCGTTTACTGGAAACTTAGAGAGTCGTTTAGCAGGGCTTTCTGATGTAATCGTAAATTGTAAGATACCAAGGGAGGCGTGTCCTTTTAATCTTGCTCCTACGACGAGCACAACTGCAACCCTTGCTCTTGGAGATGCTCTTGCAATGTGCCTTTTTGAAATTAAAGGGCTTGGATCTGAAGACTTTAGAAGAAATCATCCAGGTGGTAGTTTGGGAGAAAGGTTAAAAGTAAAGGTAAAAGAAATTATGCTAACAGGAGAAAAAATACCAGTCGTAAAAGAAGGCACTTTATTGAAAGACGCAATTTACGAAATAGACAAAAAGCGTCTCGGATGCGTACTCGTAGTAAACGAATTTGGAGGATTAACCGGGATTATAACAGACGGTGACTTAAGAAGAACATTTTTAAAGTACGGAGACATTAAGAATTTAAAAGTTGAAGATGTTATGACCAAAAATCCAAAAGTAATAGAGGAAAATCGTCTTGCCTCAGAGGCACTTGAACTAATGGAAAAACACCTAATTACAGTACTTCCAGTTATAGACTTTGACAGAAAACTCGTAGGAATTCTGCACCTTCACGACATTTTGGGTAAAGGTACTTTTAAGTTTACGGTCTAAAGTTACCCCTGTTTTAAAGAAGGAAATAACTCCTCGTTTGTGTGAGGTAAAAATAGTGCTGCCATGTAATAATCCATGTAGGTCGGGTAGGTAGAAAGGTCAATGTGAGTCATCATTCCTGCAACCTCTTCCATTTTGGAAAGCTCGTCTTTGTAAAGCATTGCAAATTTTGCACCTTTAAGACTCGTGTTCTCAAGGAAGAAAAATCTATCTCTTGGAAGATCAGGTAAGAGCCCAATGGTTATGGCTTCTTCTATGTCTATGTAGGTTCCAAATGTTCCTGCAAGATAGACTCTTTCTATGTCAAAAACACTCAATCCAACTGATTCAAGAAGAATTTGTGAACCTGCAAACATTGCTCCTTTTGCTCGCATGATGTTTTCTATGTCAGCCTCTGTGAATACTATGTCTTCTCCTATAGCAGTGTATTCTTTCCACACCACTACATACTCCCAGCCGTCTTCCCCTTCTCTTAGTCTGGGATGCTTTATGTGAGTATTAAACTTACCAGCTTTGTTTATAAGCCCTGCTCTAAAAAGGCTTGAAAGCAAAGAAATAATTCCTGATCCGCAGAGTCCCATAGGTTTTCTTTTTCCTATGGTAAGTACCATTGGTTCGTAGGTAGTGCTATCTATGTTTACGCTTTCTATAGCACCAAGGGTTGCTCTCATTCCGTGCTTTATTCCTCCACCCTCAAAAGCAGGTCCTGCTGAACAGGCTGCACATATGAGAAATTCGCTGTTCCCTACCACTATTTCTCCGTTGGTTCCAAGGTCAATAAACAGAGTAAGCGGTTCTTCTTCAGCCATTTTACTTGCAACGACACCTGCTGTAATGTCTCCTCCTACATAATTTGCAACGCAGGGAGCAATTTGTACCATAGTGGTTTCAGGAAGAGGAAGTCCTACTTCTTTTGCACTAAAAGGAGGAAATCTACATATAACAGGAGTGTAAGGCTCAAACCTTAAGTACTTTGGTTCAAGCCCAAGGAAGATGTGGGTCATAACGGTGTTAGCACCTATAGAAACGACTCTTACATTGTCTAAGCTTTTTCCAGCGCTTTCTCCAAGTTCTAAAATAAGCTCTCCAAGACGCTTAACAATGGCTTCCTGCAAAGTTTTTAAACCGTCTTTTCTACGGGTGTATTCTATTCTGCTAATTACATCCTCACCGTACTTTATTTGAGGGTTGTAGTCTGAGGTAAAAGCAAGTACTTTTCCTGTATCAAGGTCTATTAATTCAAGTTGAAGCGTGGTGGTTCCTATGTCTATTGCTATTCCTAAGTCTTCTTTTTTCTTATTGCCTGGAATTATGTCAAAAAGTAGGGTCTTTTTAGTGGGCTTGTGGTTGTAAAGGATAAGCCCTACTGAGAAGTTTTCCTGCCTTAAAGTTGAAGGAAGTTTTCTCATGAAATCAAGAGATGCTTCGGGGTTTTCAAAACCACTACTTTCTAAAACTCTTTTAAGTCTTTGCCAATCAGGAACATTGTCTTCAAGTGAAGGCTCTGGTAATTTTATGTAAATCGTTTTACCAGGAGGATCAAAGGGTTTTTCTCTATCAAGAGAAAGGGCAGATGCGCGTCTTCTCGGCTTTCGCATAAGAGCTCTTCTGTCTGCTTGAGCAGAAAGAGGGACCCGAACCACGATGTCTGTAACAGGATAGGTTGCACAGGCTTTATAGTAATTTTCTTCAATTATTTCACCTTTAACCTCTCCTTGTTCAATAAGAACCTTACACTTATTACAGGCTCCCATTCCTCCACAAAGTGCGTCAATATAAACACCACACCTCATTGCAGCTTCAAGAATGGTCTCCTCTGGCTGAACCTCTACTTCCACATCGTAAGGTAAAAACTTAATCTTGGGCATTTTGCCTCCTATTTTAAGTATTTTTCAACGATTCTATCAATAACGGTTTTTGCTGAATTAAAGGCTTTCATAATGTTTCCCTGCTTGTAAGCTATGTCTCCCACGACAAAAACCTTTGGAAGATTCGTTTCAAAAAACTCGTCAGTCACTGGTGTTCCGTCATCCTTAAGCTCAATTCCTATTTTTTGTAAAAATCTTTTAGGAGTACTTCCTCCTAAACAATAATAAATTAAGTCGTAAACCTCCACTGTGCCGTCTTTGTAATGTACCTCTACTCCACCATCAGCAGGTTTTACTTCCTCTATGTCTGTTGCCATAAGAAGCCTTATTTTTCCTTCTTCAGCCTTTTTGTTTAGTATCTCAAGATTCGTTTCGTTTATTCTAAAAAACTTCTCTCTTCTATAAGAAAGACTAACTTTGTTTTTTTCACAAAGGCTTATAGCAGTTTCTGCTGCAGTATTCCCACCTCCTACTACGAGAATGTTTTTCCCTTCAGGTATTTCAAGAGGTGGCTCAAAGAATACTTTATCTTTTACTTCTGCAGGAATTGAATAAGAAGGCTTGTTAGGTCTTCCAAAAATTCCAATAGCAATAATAACGAAATCCGTAAGAAATTGAGGATTATCTTTTACCCACACTTCGTACTTTTCGTTTTTTTTCTTTATGTCAGTGACCTCAGACTTAAGTCTTATGTCAAGATTCCACCTATCAATCCAGGAGTGTATTCTTTTGAGAAATTCTTCTTTTGTTTCGGTTTCAAAGCTACACAAACCTTTAGGTTTTTCTTTATATCCTTTATATTCTGCGTCAACTCTTTTTCCGGGTTTGTAAAACTTTTCAATGGTGTTACACACTTTGTCTGCTTTTTCAAGAACTATTACTGGCTCTATACCCACTGCTTTAGCCTCTATTGCAGAGGCTATACCACCTGGTCCTGCTCCTACTACTATAAGTTTTGCCTCCTCCATAGTTTACTCCTTTTGTTTTTAACTTTGTATTTATCACATTTTTTTACCATAAAAATCAACTTGAGCATTTTTTCACTTTAAATAATCTCTTACCTTAGTGTTGACATTTTTTGAAAAAGTAGTATTACTTTTAAACATAAATTAAAAAAATTTTATTAAAGGAGGGGTAAACATGAATAAAGTTGTAAAAAGTGCTATTTTAACAGGAAGTGTGTTATTTCTTTCTGCCTCTCTTGCAAATGCTCACTTTTTGCTCTTAAAACCATCTACGGATAACATTGAGCAAGGAAGGTCTCCAAGAATAAGCCTCGTAGCTAAGTTTACTCATCCAATGGAAGGTGGTCCAAACATGGACTTTAAGATAATAAAAAGCGGTGCAGTGGTAGATGGACAAAAATTCCCCTTACACTGGAGGTCAAAGCTAATACCTGCTATGAGAAGAAGCAAACACAAGGTTCACATGTACGAAACTACTTTTACTATAAGAAGACCAGGGGTTTATCAGTTTTATGTAGATCCCAGCCTTTATTACGAACCTGCAGAGGAAAAGTTCATTAAACAGATAACCAAAGTGTATGTAGAGGCTTATGGAATGGAGGAAGGTTGGGACAAGCCAATAGGACTTAAAGCTGAAATAGTTCCTCTTATTAAACCCTTTGCTATATGGGAAGGAAATACCTTTAGAGGTAGGGTTTACTTTAACGGAAAACCTGCTGCAAACATAGATGTAGAGGTAGAATACCTTAATGTTGGACACAGGGTAAAACCACCTGCTGATGCATTTATAACCCAGGTGGTAAAAACAGACGAAAACGGCTACTTTGAATATACCATTCCTTGGGCTGGATGGTGGGGATTTTCTGCAATAGGTTACGGAGGTAAACATCGTTACAAAGACGGAAAAGAGTATCCTATAGAGCTTGACGCAGTTCTTTGGGTAAAAGCATATCCAAAACCAAGGAGGGTAAGATAAAATGCACATATCAGAGGGGGTTTTGTCCCCTCCTGTTCTTTTAGCAGGAGGGCTTTTAACTCTTGGAGGGATAATATTAGGGTTAAAAAATCTTAAAAACGAAAAGCTTCCGCAGGTTGCAGTGCTTTCAAGTGCGTTTTTCGTTGCTTCTTTAATACATGTTCCTATAGGTCCGAGCTCTGCTCACCTGATTTTAAACGGACTCGTTGGCATACTTCTGGGATGGTGTTCGTTTTTAGCGATATTCTTAGGACTTTTGCTTCAGGCTTTAATCTTTCAATTCGGAGGACTTACGGTTCTTGGGGTTAACACCTTTGATATGGCTTTTCCAGCAGTAATATGCTGGTTTTTGTTTAGGCGAATGATAAAAAAGGACAACCTAAAACTTAGCTTTATTGGTGGTTTTCTTTCAGGATTTTGTGCGGTTATACTTGCTGCAATATTTACGAGCACAGCTCTTTACCTTACTCAAAAAAGATTCCTTGCAGTTGCTAAGACCTTAATTGCAGTCCACCTGCCTATTGCAACTATAGAAGGACTTATCACAGGCTTTGTCGTTACTTACTTATTAAAAGTAAAGCCGGAGGTGTTTTATGAGTAGGGAATTCAGATTGGTGTTAGTGAGTTTATTTGCGATTTTCCTTACTTACGGATTAGCTCAGGCTCACAAGGTTAGCGTTTTTGCCTATAGAGAAGCTGATCAGATAGTAGGAATGAGCTACTTTTCAGGAGGAACCCCTTGTAAACACTGCGAAATCATCGTTTACGACTCAAAGGGCAAAGAAATCGCAACTACGAAAACTGACGAAAAGGGAAACTTTAAGGTAAAAGTGAAATACACAGGTCCTGTTACGGTAAAGGTTCTTGGAGGAGAAGGACATGTTGCTGAGTTTCACCTTGAAGGACTAAAAGAAGAAGAGGCAATAGGAGAAAACACGCAAAACGAAACTCAGGTTTCAAACGAAACCGTTTCTGAAACCTCACAAACTACTCAAGTAAAAGGTATTAGTCCACAAGAACTTAAGAGAATCGTGAGAGAAGTCGTGGCTGAGGAAACAGCACCTATAAAAAGTATGCTTCTTGAGCTTGAAAAAGAGATGGCAGCTGCTAAAATACACGATGTGCTTGGAGGTATTGGATACATTTTTGGAGTGTGGGGACTTTTCGCACTCATCAGAAGAAGAAAAGGGTAATAAATGCACCTTGAGGTTTTTGCAGAAGGGGATTCTCTTTTTCACAAAACAGATCCAAGAGTAAAAATTATTGCTTTATCTGTTTTTGCTGTTTTTTGTGCGATATCCCAGGGAATTTTAGTCCCTGGGATGTACCTCATTTTTGCTGTAATTTTAATTATCATAGCAAAACCCTCGTTTAAAGGACTAATGGAAAGACTTTTTGCAGCAAATTTTTTCGTGTTGTTTATTTGGCTTTTCGTACCTCTTACCTATGGATCAAGCCCTTTTTTTAGGTTTTGGATCCTCAAGTTTAGCGTACCAGGTATAATTTATTGCTTTTCAATAACCCTTAAGTGTAATGCCATAGTTCTTGCTACGATTGCTCTTATTGCAACCTCTACTGTTTTTGACCTTGCTCATGCAATGCTTCACTTTAAAATTCCTGCCCGCCTCGTAACCCTGTTTTTTCTATTTTACAGGTACATAAGCGTAATGCACGAAGAATACACCAAGATAAAAAGAGCGGTTCTTGCAAGAGGATTCGTTCCAAAAACGAGTCTGCACACTTATAAGACTTACGCTTACTTGGTTGGAGCTCTTCTTTTAAAGAGCTTTGAGCGCTCAGACGAAGTTTATAAAGCTATGCTTTGTAGAGGATTTAAAGGTTTTTTTCCATTACTTGAACACTTTAAGCTAAGGTTAAGAGACATTTTCGTAGGTTCTATAATAATCCTTTTTAGTACCGCAATTTTTGTATTTCAATGGGTAAAGTAGTGCAGGAATTAATATCTTTAAAAAACATTCACTTTGGATACAATCAAACCAAAGTATTTGAAAATCTTAACTTTACTTTAAAAAAAGGGGAAAAAGTAGCACTTATAGGTCCTAATGGTGCTGGGAAAACGACCCTTCTTTACCTTATCATGGGATTTTTAAAGCCGTCTCAGGGAGACATAATAATATTTGGGAAACCAAGAAAAAAGGACAAAGACTTTATTGAGGTAAGACAGAGAATAGGGCTTCTTTTTCAGGATTCTGATTCTCAGCTTTTCTGTCCAACGGTTAAAGAAGACATAGCGTTTGGTCCGTTAAACCAGGGTAAAAGTAGAAAAGAGGTTTTAAAAATCGTTAAAGAAATAGCAGAGCTTTTTAACATTACTCACCTTCTTGATAGACCGATTTACAAGCTTTCTGGTGGAGAAAAACGAATGGTTGCACTTGCTGGAGTTTTTGCAATGAATCCAGAGTGTTATCTTCTTGACGAACCTTCAACAGGGCTTGATCAAAAAACTACAGAAAAGTTAGTGTGGTTTTTGAAAAAAAATGTAGAAACATTTCTCGTAGTTTCTCACGACATAGAATTTCTTAAAAAAATCGCACACAGGTTTTATCTCTTGGAAGACGGAAGAATAAAAGAAGTTAGCCCAGATTCTCTTTAGCTTTTATCAAAGCGGTTATGACTTCGTTTACCGGAGTTGGAATACCTGCTTTTTCTCCAAGCCTAACTATAGCCCCGTTTAAAGCGTCTATTTCGGTTTTTTTACCTGATTTTATGTCGTAATACATAGAGGGATAGTGTGCTGCAGTTGGTGGGACGAGTTTTTCGTAAAAGACCTTTTTGTATTCTTCTGCAGAACTCCAGTTTAATTCTATGTCGTTTGCCTTGGTTACCTCAAATATTTCCTCAATAATTTTGTCCATTAGTGCTTTTGTTTCGGGTATTTCAGCAAGTTTACCGTAATTACACTCAAGAAGCGCTCCAAGAGGATTTAGTGCAGAATTGTAAAGAATTTTGTCCCAGAGAATTTTATAGACATCAGGAGAATACCTCGTGGGAATACCTGCTTTTGTCAAAGTTTCTGCAATGTATTTTAACTTTTCTTCTGGGATTTCTTTATGAGGCTGACCAATTACCACATCGTCTGCAATAACCGTGACCTCTGCAAATCCAGGCTCAATAACCCTTGCTCCAAAAATTACTCTTCCAAGGATAACCTGTTTTTTTGAGAATACCTCTATTGCCTTTTCGTAATTTCCGTATCCGTTTTGAGCAAGTAAAATGAGCGTATTTTCCTTGGCAAATTCTTTTATCTGCTTTAAAGCTTTTTCCGTATCAAAAGCCTTTACGCAAAGGATTACGAGTTCTACATCTTTGTCTTTTAATTCCTCAGGAGAGGTAAATATTCCATCAGGAACCGCGGACTTTTCTCCAAACAAACCCGTGATTTTAAATTCCTTGCCCTCAAGTTTGGACTTGTGATGAGGTTTTACGAAACAATATACGGTATGCCCATCAGCCTTAAGGCATGTGGCAAATACGGTTCCAAGAGCTCCTATCCCAAAAACAAGAACTTTCATATCAACTTAAACATCTTAACACATACTTCAAATTTTTACAACTTACGAAAAAGCACATGTTTAATGAAAGCACATGTTTAATAAGAATTATAAATAAAACTTTATTAATTTAATTAACAATTTCTATTTGACATGTAAGAAATTTTTGTGTAACTTAAAATTTAACTTAAAATTATAAATGTTAATTTTTAACAATTTTTCACACAAAAAATGTATTTTGTAGGAATTGACATAGGTTCTACTACTACGAAACTGGTAGTTATTGACGAAAGTAAAGAAATCGTTTTTTCAGAGGTACTACCTACTTCTTCTGTTCCTTTAAGAGCTGTTCAAACCTTATTTGATAAAGCTTTAAGTAAAATTGATAAAACGAAAGTTAAGACGATAATTGCAACTGGTTACGGTCGTCACACTGTTCCGTTTGCAGATAAAGCAGTAACTGAAATTACATGCCACGCTGTTGGAATTTTTACTTTAAATAAACAGGCAAGAACCATAATTGACATAGGAGGACAGGATAGCAAAGTGATTAGACTTGACGAGTTTGGAAATGTTGAAAACTTCAAAATGAACGACAAGTGTGCTGCTGGAACGGGTAAATTTTTAGAAGTTATAGCTAATAGGTTGGAAGTGAATTTAGAAGAGTTTGGGCAACTTGCTCTGCGTTCAAAACATCCTGCTCAGATAAGTAGTGTTTGTGCTGTTTTTGCAGAGTCAGAAGTAGTTTCTCTTCTCGCTTCAGGTGCTGACAAAATTGACATCGCAGCTGGTATCCATCTTTCTATTGCTGATAGAGTTGGAGCAATGGCTAAGTCTATAGGGGTAAAACCTGAAGTAGTTTTTACAGGAGGAGTTGCTCAAAATCCAGGAGTAAAATTTTTTCTTGAAAAAGTATTGGGTGTAAAAGTTAGTTTGCCTGGAATTTCGCCTTATCTTACGGGAGCTTTAGGAGCAGCAATACTGGGACTTAATGCTGTAAGGAGTTAATCTGAGTGGTAGAGAAAATATTCTTTGATTTAATAAAACAAAGAGAAGACGAAATAAAAAGTTTAAGAAAAAAAGGTAGAAAAGTAATTGGATACCTCTGTTCTCGTTTTCCAGTAGAATTAGCTTATGCTCTTGATTTGATACCCATAAGAGTGTTCGTTACTGACAGTTCGTACGAAAGCCTTGGTACAGTATTTATTTGGGAAAGAATGTGCCCGTACGCAAAGTTGATTACAGGTAACTTTTTAGCTGAAGATTCGTTCTATTCTCAAAATATTGATGTTTTAAGTGGGACCGTTATATGTCAGGTAGTTCATCGTATGCTTGATGTTTTGTCAGCTTACACGAAGAAACCAACTTTAATGTTGATTTATCCTCTTTTGCGTCCTCCAGAAAAAGATCAGTTAGAACTTTTTACATCAGAGGTACAATGGCTTAAAAAAGAGCTGGAGAAGTTGTCTCAAACCCATCTTACAGAGCAAAAGTTAAAAGAAGCTATTGAGCTGTACGATAAAGTAAGAAAAGAATTAATAGATGTTTACGAATCTTACCTTGAAGAAAGGTTAAATATTACTTACAAAGACTTCATAAAACTGGTACTGCTCAGCCAATTTTTAGATCCTTTTGAGTTTTTAAATTTTGTCAAAGAAGTTAAAAAGGAAGCTGGTTCATCGTCAATCAAAAAAGGTGATAATAAAGTAAAAATTCTTATTTCTGGTTCTATAATTTTACCTGAAAACGAAGTAATTTTAGACCTCGTTGAAAAGTGTGGAGGGAAGATAGTAGCAGACGATACCTGCTCTGGATTAAGAAGTTTCTATGGAATAGAAGTTAAAGAAGTTTCTATCTCTGCAATTGCTAAAGCCTATCTTCATGCTATACCCTGTGGTGCAACTCAGTGTTTGGACCTTGGTAAAGACGAACGCTTAAACTTTTTGACAGACATAATAAAAAAGTATGATATTCACGGAGTTATATATCAAACTTTAAGGTATTGTGATCCTTTCTCTTTTAAAGTAAATGAGACTCAGAAGTTTTTACAGAAAGTAAAAAGTGTAGCTTTTTTACCAATCCACATGGATGTAAGCTCTTCTGAAATTCAAAGGTTGCAGACGAGGATAGAAGCTTTTATTGAATCAATCTCTTTTAAATTAGGGGGATAACTTATGCAGTCTGTAGAAATTAGCTCAGAGCTCTACGATTGGAACATTCCTGCCTCCCAACTTTTAAAAAAGCTGAGTGCAGTACTAAAAAATCCTCAATTTATTGCGAAATTTTTGAAATCAGAAGGCTTACCCCTGTTAAACGGTGACTTTGCTTCTCCGAAAAAGATGTTAAAGGATCTAATTTTTTACTTGAAAAAGTATCACCATGTGCTTGACTTTAGAAATGATTACGACCTGATAAGTGTTTTTAAGCATAGGTGGCTACAGTTTTCAACCCTGGACAGATTAAAAGAATTAAGAAAGTCTGGTATTCCTGTGGTGATTTGTGGACAGGTTTTTCAGGAATTAATTTACGGTTGTGGAGCTTCTACTATAGGAAGTTTAACTCCTTACTTTCTTGAATGTCATCTGGCAGGTAAGTATTCTTATCAAAGAAAAGGGCACGAATTTTGTTCTTTTGAGTCCTGTCCCGGGGAACCCGTTATACCTATATTGGTTCTGGAAAAAGTAATTGAAGCTGATCTATTTCTTAATGCCTCTCATACATACATGGGGGATGTCCCCTGTCTTCACAACTTACTTCGTGGATACGACATTCCTATTCATGTAGTAGATTTTCCAGTGGGACCTCACAAAAAGCCTTGGGCATTCAAGTATTTAGTAGAGCAATTAAAAGTCGCTGTTAAAAAGATGGAACAAGTGTTTAATAAAAAGATTACAGAAGAAGACCTTCATCGTGGAATAAAGATGATAAACGCTGTTAGAAAAGCATACATTGAGTATGACAATTTAATTTTATCCAGCCCAATTCCTCCGATTTCAAGTTTTGAAAATTCTATAGTTCAATCATGTATAGTTGACATGCAGGGTGATCCAGTGGCTTTAGTCCAGGCTATGAAGGAAACTAACAAAGAACTAAAAAAGAGAATAAAAAAGGGTATAAAACCACCAGGTGTAAAAGAAAATCCTATTAGAATTTACGCTGCTGAAAAGACTGGTTACGACTTAACCACTTTAAACTTGATTAACGACTTGGGAGCAATTTTCATCGGTCCTGAAGTGTGCGAAACTATGTATCTTTCAGGTTTGGTGGACGAACACAAAGATCCATACGAAGCTATTGCTGAATATTACATGTACAAATACCCGTGGTCACCTACGATTTCTATTCAACAAAGAGCTGAATGGTTGTTAAACAGGGTTAAACAGGTTAAGGCTAAAGGAGTAATATTTACCGGGGTATGGGGTTGTCAATGGGATCCAGCCTACAGAAAGTACCTTGCAGATAGATTAAAAAAAGACTTAAACATTCCTTCCCTTTTTCTTGAATTTGACGACATACCTTACGAATTTCAAAAAGACGGTACTTATAAAATAAAGGAACAGGTTAGAACTCGTATTGAAGCTTTTATTGAGATGTTAAAAAGTTTTTAATATAAAGTAACTTAAATCGTGGAGAAAAGGGCTTGTTGTTTGAGACTATTGTCTTCTTTTTTCTCTTCCTCTTCTCCAAAAACTTTAACTACTCCGTATTCACCGTCGTATCCTGGACGAGTATAAACTTCGCCTTTCCTAACTCTTTTAATTGCTTCAACCATTTTTTCAGGTAGAAGTTTTGCCAAATCTTCTAAGTCTATTTTTAAAAGTATGTCAAATTCAGTACCTGCTTTTTGAATGTACTGTTCGTAAAGTTTGTTTACGGTTTTAGTAGTTTTTGAAACATTAAAAACCTCTGCAATAACCTCAATTAAAGGAACGAGGTGTACGGAAAGAGGCTTGTTTTCAGGAATGTAACCTTCTTCTCTGTCAGCAAAGTTTTCTATTCTGTGGAGAACTCCTATCGTAACAGGGTTGCCGCACTTTGGACATCTGTAACCAAGTGCTTTCGTCTCTTTTGGAGAAAGACAAACTTTACAGTTTCTGTGTCCGTCGTAGTGATACTTTCCTTCTTCAGGATAAAATTCTATGGTAAAGGCGAGTTTTCCAGTTTTTATAGACTCTACCACCTGTTTGTATGTAAGAGGTTTAAAAAATGCAGTTGCTTCTCTACCGAGTTTTTGAGGAGAGTGAGCGTCTGAGCAAGAAATTAGGGTTAGGTGATCAAGTTTTGATATTCTCCAATTCATTTCTGGATCCGAAGATAACCCCGTTTCAAGAGCGTAAATAAAAGGCGTAGCCTCTCCGAATGCCTCTTCCAAGGAATCAAATCCTGAAAATGCACCAAAAACTGAATACCACGGAGTCCAGGCGTGAGCAGGAATTACTAAGACATCAGGACATATTTTAAGTATGTCAAGGGTAAGTTTTTCACACGAAACTCCAAATGTTGGTCTGCCGTCTATTAAAAGATTCCCAAGCCCTGAAAGGTATAAGTTTATTTCTTCTACAACCTCAAAAGAAGGAGCTATTAAAATAAGGTGGACTCTACGATTTTTCTTTTTACCTTGTGAAAAAATGAGAGACACTTCAGAGGTTAAAATAAACCTTGGTCCGTCTGGCATACTTTTAAAGACATAAAGACCTGACTCAGGATCGTATTCAAGTTGCTCTTTTAATTCGTTTAACCACATAGGATGAGTAAAGTCCCCTGTACCTACGAGCTGAATTCCTTTTTGATGAGCAACTTTAGCAATTACCGGAATTTCCATGTGTTTGCTACAGGCTCTGCTGTACTTAGAATGTATGTGAAGGTCTGCTATAAAGACCTTGTCAAGAAGCTCTTTTGAAGGAAACTTCTGGTTCTTTTTCATGGTTGTCTTTTAAAAATACTATGATAAAAAGATAATGTCAAGGAGAAAAAACGGAGAAAGCTGAAATTGAAAATTAAGTTCCTTTTGTTAGTTTTCGTGTTATTTTTTTGTTCCAAGGTTTTTGCAATTAACTTGACCCTTTACTTTGGATACGAAAACCTCTTTTGGAAGGAGATTAACGATTCAGGACGAACTATTTTAACTGAAAAGGGATTTGCTGCGTCCCCAGGAATAAGGTTTACTATTTTAAAAAGAAAAGTTTCCTTTAAAGGCTCTTTTGACCTGTTTTTAGCACCTTCTATGAACTACAACGGAGAAACTATGGAAGGAATTCCCGTTACTACTAAAAACTTGTGGATAGGTATAAGGTGGAATTCTGGTATTTCTTACGAGTTTTTACGATGGAAGTACTTAAGTTTTTCGTTTTCCTTGGATTTGGGAGGAATGAATTGGATAAGAAAGCTTAATTCTACTACTTTGTCAAATGGAACATTTGTAAGTGGTTATACGGAGATTTGGGAAAGTTTGTATTTAGACACGAGTTTAAAAGCTTTTTGGTGGTACAAAAAAGTAAAATTTAGCATAGGAATTTACGGAATTTATCCTTGTTATACGATTAACAAAGCTGACTTACCGGATGTAGAAGCGGTTTTACTTCGGCTTAAAGGTAAGATTTCTCCTGGTTTAGAAGTAGGCATAAAAGTTTATAACTTTGAATTAATGTGGTTTTATAGGGAGTATTCGTTTAAAAAGTCAAACACTGTGGTTGTACAAGGGTATAGTGGGGATTATTACGGGATTTGGCAACCAGGGTCTTTGTTTAGGATTCAGGGTATAAAAGTTTCATATTCGTTTTAATGTAATCATTTAGTTACACAAAGTCCATTTTGTAATTTTTGTTTCATTTTTGTTTCATTTGTTACATTTTTGTAAATTTATTCCTCTCGTGTATCTGTTAAAAGTTAGACAATTTCAATGTTTTAGCAATTCCTAAAAAATTGGTATAAGAGTTGCTCTTTTAAAAAGAAAAAAACTTTAAAAGGAGGTTGGGTATGGTGATGGGTAGATGGAGGCGTTTTAAAAGGATTGGACCTTTGGTGAGTCTTGTTTTACTTTTAACTGCTACTAAAGCTTTAGCTGGGGATCCTACAGGTGCAAAGACGATTCAGCAAAACCCAGGACTTGCAGTGGACTTCGTGTGGGTGTTACTGTGTGGTTTCTTGGTTATGTTCATGCAAGCAGGATTTGCCTGCGTTGAAGCAGGTTTTTGCAGGTCAAAAAATGCAACGAACCTCATGATGAAGAACCTTCTTGACTTCGTAATGGGTTGTCTTGCATTTTGGGCACTTGGTTATGCAATACTAATGGGAAACGACTGGCACGGACTCATAGGAACCTCAGGTTTCTTTTTAGCTGGTAAGTATTACGATGTTCAAACCTACTTGTCCTTTTTCTGGCAGTTAGTATTTTGTGCAACTGCTGCAACGATAGTTTCTGGTGCTGTAGCAGAAAGACTTAAATTTTCTGCTTATCTTATTTACTCTATAGTAGTGAGTGCGTTTATTTATCCAGTTTATGCTCACTGGGTATGGGGTGGAGGATGGTTGTCAAAACTGCCTTTTGGAGTAGGGCATGTTGACTTTGCAGGATCAGGAGTGGTTCACGCAGTAGGAGGTATAGTGGGTCTTGCAGGAGCACTTGCTCTTGGACCAAGGTATGGTCGTTTTGACAAAGACGGAAAGCCCAGACCTATTCCAGGGCACAACATACCTCTTGCAGCACTTGGAGTATTTATTCTCTGGTTTGGATGGTATGGATTTAACCCAGGTTCTACTTTTTCAGCGCATCACTTAAGAATCTCTGTTATAGCTGTAAATACCACGCTTGCTGCTGCAGCAGCATCACTTACTGCAATGCTCATAGTATATGCAAAAACTAAAAAGTTTGACATAGGTATTGCTTTAAACGGAGTTCTCGCAGGACTCGTAGCAATTACTGCACCGTGTGCCTGGGTTGAGTCTTGGGCAGCAGTAGTAATCGGTATCATCGCAGGAATTATTCTCGTAGCTGGAACATACTTACTTGAAGCACTTAAAATTGACGACCCAGTAGGTGCTGTCCCTGTACACGGATTTAATGGACTCTGGGGAATTATTTCAGTTGGTATATTTGCAGACGGAACATACGGTATTTATTCTCTTAAACCACCGTATGTAAAAGGTCTTCTTTACGGAGGAGGTTTTGGTCAACTTCTTGCTCAATTAATAGGTGCTGTTGCACTTTTTGCCTGGGCTTTTATAACTTCTTACATTCTCTTTAAAGTTATGGATGCTATAATGGGTATAAGAGTTTCTCCAGAAGAAGAATTACATGGTTTGGACATTCCAGAGCACGGAACACCTGCATATCCTGAGTTTACAATAATAAGAAGGAGGTAATGCTATGAAAGAAATAAGGGCTATAATAAGACCTGAAAGACTTGACGCAGTTTTAAGTGCCCTTGAAGAAGTAGGGCACCCAGGACTTACCGTAGCACAGGTTGAAGGACACGGAAGACAAGCAGGGATTATTGAACAATTTAGAGGAAGAGAGTACAAAGTTGACCTTTTACCTAAGCTTGAAATAAGAATCGTTTGTAAGGACGAAGATGTTGAAAAAATAGCAACTGCTATTATAAATTCCGCGAGAACTGGAGAAATAGGAGACGGAAAGATATTTATTTATCAAGTGGAAGAGGCAATAAGAATCCGTTCTGGAGAAAGGGGAGAGGCTGCAATTTAAGGGCTAAAAAACTTTTTCGGGGACCACTTATTTAAA
>JAADEG010000022.1 GCA_013153525.1 Thermodesulfobacteriota bacterium | reverse complement strand
TAAAAAAGAAGAAGTTAAACTTGTTTAAAGTATTTATAGAAGAGCTTGAGAGGATAAGGGAGGGTGGAAAGAGGTGTGTACTGATAATAGATGAGATACAGAAGTTGAGGGATGTGTATATAGAGAATGGGAACGGGGAGAGGGAGCTGCTTAAGGAGTTTTTAAATTTGTGTGTGAGTTTAACAAAAGAGCTTCACTTAAGTCATGTTGTAATCTTAACATCAAACACGGTGTTTATAGAGAGGATATATAATGATGCGAGATTAAAGCTTACATCAGAGTTTATGAAAATAGATCATTTATCAAAGGAAAAAGTGGAAAAATGGTTACAGATTGAGAATTTGACAGAGAGGGATATAAAGCTTATTTGGGAATATTTAGGAGGAACAATACCTTTGATATTAAAAATGTTAAGTGATGTTAGGAAGGGAGAGGATTTGAGGAAGTTTTTAGAGAGGGAGGCATGGCTTGCATATACGGAGATAGTGGATTATTTAACAGATTTTTCAGAAGAAGATAAAAATAGATTTATAAAAATTGCAAAGGAAATTGTGGAAAAAGGATATTATTCCTTAGAAAGAGTTACTAAAGAGGAGAAAGTTATTTTAGCAAAGTGGGCAGAGAAGGAGATACTATTTTACGATCCACTTGAGCTAAGGGTGATAGCGAATAGCAAGATTTACGAAAAAGGGCTTGAGATTTTATTAAAAAAATCGGCTTTGGGGAAAGATAAGGGTATGCTATTGAATTAAAGCTAAATCAAAAAGTTAAGCGTTTATGAAATTTTTATCAAAAGGTATTGACATTTTTAATTTTTGAGCGCATAATAATTTTAAGATAAAAAAGAGAATAGAAAACAAAAAAAGGAGGTGGAACGATGGAGAAAAGTGTGCAAAGGCGTAAAGGTTTTACATTAATTGAGGTTTTGATCGTTGTGGCAATTCTTGCGATTTTAATTTCTCTTGCTATTCCAAAGTTTAAGCAATATAGAGAGAATGCTCAGAAGCAGGCTTGTCTTGCAGACTTGAGGACTGCTCTTTCTTCTTGCGTAGCATATCTTGCAGAAAATACGAGTGCTAATGTTACTGATTGTAGTAGTGGTCCTGACGGAGTTATTACTTCTACGAAAAATGTAGGAAGTATTACTTTTTCTAACGATTCTGCTGGTAACATCAGTGCTACTGCAACTTGTACTCCTTTAGGAGTAACTTGTACGGTTAGCAGTAATGGAACTGCAAGTTGTTCATAATAAATAAAATTGAGGGAAAAAATAGGTTTTACATTTGTAGAGATTATTACTGTGG
Source organism: Thermodesulfobacteriota bacterium (assembly GCA_013153525.1). GTDB lineage: Bacteria > Desulfobacterota > Thermodesulfobacteria > Thermodesulfobacteriales > Thermodesulfobacteriaceae > Thermodesulfobacterium. Next base: position 5,334 of record JAADEG010000022.1, on the reverse strand, counting down.
TAGCCATCCTGGGAGTGCTTCTCGGGGTGGCTATGTATTTTTATTCAAAGTACGAGTTAAATACGATTAAAACTGCACTTATTTCAGACATAAGACATTGCGTTTACGACATATTCGTAAACGATACCAATGCTACACAAACGGTTTCTAAGTGTCAGAAGTCTGGGGTTACGAAAAACATAATTCTCGTTTCAGAAAAGCCTCTTGTTTTGAAAGCAGTTTCTTCTAAAGGGAGCGTTACTTGTGTTTACGATACGAATACAGCGTCACTTAACTGTAATTCTACTTTTTAAAATAAAATGGTAAAAGTTAAAATCTGTGGAATAACTAATAAAGAAGACTTTTTTCTTGCGTCTCATCTTGGTGCAGACTACTTGGGTTTTATTTTTTATTCAAAGTCACCAAGACATACAGGTGATAAACTTAAAGAACTTTTGTCCTTAGAGACTAATGCTAAAAAAGTAGTGGTTTTCGTTAACCCTGAGTTTGAAGAAGTAAAAAAAGCCCTTGACTTTGGAGCAGATTTTATCCAGCTTCACGGAAGTGAACCCTTAAGTTTTGCCAAAAAAATAGGTTTAAGAAAGGTTATAAAGGCTTTTAGAATAAAAGATACTTTACCAGATCTTTTTGAGTGGAAAGGAGTTTATGCTATTTTGTTTGACACTTATGTAAAAGGAGAAGCAGGAGGAACAGGTAAAAGATTTAACTGGAATGTGATAAAACCTGTGATTCAAGAAAAGGTTTTTAAAATTTTTCTTGCTGGTGGAATAAACCCAAAAAATGTACTTGAAGCAATCAAGTTAAAACCTTATGCAATAGACATAAGTTCTGGTGTAGAAGCAAGTCCAGGAAAAAAAGATCCTAAAAAGTTAAAGCTTTTGTTTGAATTGCTTAAGAAAGGAGCATCCAGCTCCAAAAACTAACATCAAGTAAATCTCTTAGGTTCTTCAACGAAGTGAGGTCTTTTAAAATTCCTCATGAAAATTTTAGGTCTATTTATGATTTCTACGACTCTATCAGAGTTACAATAAGGACACCTTATACCAGCTCCGATTTTTAAAGTAGAACTATTAATTTTTCTACCACAATTACAGCAACGAAGTTCTACTTCTTTCATAACTTTTCACCACCATTTTTTAAAAATTAATAAACAATTAAACTTTTCTTTTCAGAAAAAATTATAAGGCATTGAAAAATAAAATCAAGGGTGAAAAAATTGCGTTTTTTACGATTTTTTAAAATGTTAAAAAACAAATTTTTGAATATAGGTTATAATATTATTTAATCAAAACTTAACAAAAAGGAGGTAAAAATGAAAGTAAATCCTGAAAAAGAAGTGGTTGAAACCTTAGCTAAGTTGATCCTCGTCGCAGCAAGAACAGCTCCTAAGGCAAAAGGTGTTGACGACCTGCAGTTTGGTTTGATCACAGAACAAGAAGAAAAAGAAGCCCTTGCAAAAGAAATGGAAAAGGTTGCAGAGGAGAAAGGGGAAAAGTTTGCTTTTTTTAAAAGAGACGCAGACAATGTAAGAAACTCAGAGGCAGTTATTTTAATAGCTCTTGAGTTTAAAAAGACCCTTGGACTCAATTGTGGAGCCTGCGGGTTTTCGTGTAACGATGTTTTAAGTCAGAAAAAAGAAGGGGACTTTAACGGACCAATTTGTGCAATGAAACTTCTTGACATGGGAATTGCAATAGGTTCAGCAGTTGCAAAGGCTAAGGATCTTTGCGTTGATAACAGAATAATGTACACTGTTGGGGTTGCAGCAAAGAGGTTGAAGTTACTTCCAGGGGACATCGTTATCGGGATTCCTTTAAGTGTAAAAGGTAAAAACATCTTTTTTGACAGAAAACCAATCAAAAAGTAGTTTTTAAAGTAGTTGTCAAGTAGAAAATTTTTCGTTTAAAAATTTTTTAAAAATTTTTTATGAGTTAAGTGTTGACAAAATTCAATATTTTGGTATCATAATATTTAAATATAGCAATGAGGTTGAAAGATGAACCAAAATCGCATACTAAACATTAGTGAATGCCTATCCTTAGGACTTCACGCAATGGTTTACCTTGCAAGTGTTTACGATACTCCAAAAACTGCTAAGGAAATAGCAAAAGTTATAAAGGCTTCAGAAGCCCACTTGGCAAAAGCTTTACAGATGCTTCAAAAAGGAGGTTTGATAAAATCCGTAAGAGGACCAAAAGGAGGGTATAGCCTTGCAAAGCCCCCAAAAGAAATTTTGCTTATTGAAATTTTTGAAATTTTGAACGGTCCTTTACCAGAGAGCTTTTGTTTGTATCCCGAACCTATATGTAAAGGAGAAAAGTGTATCCTCGGAAGTTTGATAGAAGAAATAACCAGGTTAATAAAGACCTATCTTTCAAAGACCACTCTTGAAGATGTAAAAGAGTGCTTTTAAAACAAAAAATAAAGGAGGGAGGGTGTTATGTTAAAAGACGGAGAAAAGGGTGTAATTTTGCAGAGGGACAAAAAGACTTATGCAATCGTTCCTCACATTCCTTTAGGAGTTATTACTCCTGAGTTTTTGGAGAAGCTTTTGAATGTCATCAAAACTTACAAACCACAGGCAGTAAAACTGACGAGTGCAACTCGTATTGCAATCGTAGGTTTGAAAGAGGAAGACATTGACGCAATTTGGCAGGAGCTTGGTACTGATCCTGGAGCAGCTATAGGAGCTTGCGTTAGAAGCGTTAAGGTTTGCCCTGGAAAGACATTTTGCAGACTCGGTCAACAGGATTCTCTTGGACTTGGTGCAGAGCTTGACAAGCTCTTTCACGGAGAACCCACCCCAAGTAAGTTCAAAATAGGAGCTTCTGGTTGCGTTAACGACTGTGCAGAGGTTTGTATAAAAGACCTTGGTTTTATAGGTAAACCTAAGGGATGGACATTAATGGTGGGTGGAAGCGGTGGACCAAGACCCAGATTAGCTCAAAAACTTGCTCAAGATCTGACCACAGAACAGGCAATAGAAGCAGCTAAAAAATTGGTAGCATTTTACAAAGAAAACGCTAAAAAAGGAGAGCGTTTTGGAAAGTTTATTGAAAGAATAGGTGGGGTGGAAGAGCTCGTAAAAGTCATTTCTTAATACTGTTTAGTATTTGAGATACAGCCTCCTCCACTGAGAAGGAGGCTGTGTCTATTTTTAAGTGGGAAAACCTTTCATACAAAGGTATTCTCTTTTTTAAAACCTCTTCTACTTCCTCCTTTAGCCCTAAGTTAGTAAGAGAGGGGCGCTGAAAATTGGTTTTTTTGTCCTTTTCTAACCTTTCAATAATTACTTCAACAGGAGCCCACAACCATACTACGAAAGACTCGGCTTTTAACTCTTTCATAATGTCTTCGTGCATAACAGCTCCACCACCAGGAGCAAGAACTACTTCTTTTTTTCCGACAAACTCCTTTAGGGTCTCTTTTTCTAACTTTCTAAAGTACTCCCATCCAAAAGTTTTTACCATTTCACTTATACTTTTTCCTTCTTTTTTTTGAATTACATCGTCAAGGTCAAAAAATTCCCAATTAAGGCGTTTTGCTAATTCTCTTCCTATGGTAGTTTTTCCACAAGCTCTGTATCCTATGAGAATTACTTTGTTTTTCATAACGCTTATACGAAAAGCTGGGAACTTAGAAGTCCTGTTTCTTCTGGTAATCCAAACATTAAGTTTAAGTTCTGTACAGCCTGTCCACTTGCACCTTTGACGAGATTGTCAATTACCGAAGTAATTATTCCCCAGCCCCTTTTTTCGTCTTTAAACACGGACATTTTGCAAAGATTAGTACCCCTGACTTCTGCTATTCTTGGTATTTTCCCTGGTGCACAAACTTTAACGAAGGGTTTATTTGTGTAAAATTCTTTAAGACATTCGTAAACTTCGTTTATGTCTGTAGTAGGTTTGAAGTAAATCGTTGAGAATATACCTCTGTTTATAGGTAAAAGGTGCGGAGTAAATACGAGCTTTACTTCACTTTTACAAAACAGGCTTAATTTTTCTTCCATTTCTGGGGTGTGTCTGTGAGACGCAATTTTGTAAGCCTTAAAGTCCTCGTTTACCTCACAAAAACTAAAGTAATTGTCAGACTTTCTTCCAGCTCCAGAAGTTCCACTTTTGGAATCTGCTATAATTGAGTCCTTTAAAATAAGCTTGTTTTTTATTAGAGGAATTAAAGGTAGTAATATAGAGGTTGGATAACAACCTGGATTTGCTATTAGTTTTGCTTTTTTTATTTCCTCTTCAAATACCTCGCACAATCCATAAACAGCCTCTTCGCACAACTCAGGATAAGCGTGTTTTTTCTTATATGTTTCTTCGTAGGTTTTTACATTTTTAAACCTGAAGTCTGCAGATAGATCTATTACTTTTACATTCTTTTTTAAAAACGCACTTGCAAATTCTTGAGCTTCTCCAGAGGGAAGACATAAAAAAACTGCATCTACTTCTGAAGGTAGAGATTCAAGATTAGGTTCTTGAAAAACGAGACTGGAAAACCTTCCAGTCCAACCAAAAAGTTCTCCAAGGGTTTTTCCCGCCTCTTTTCGTGATGTTATAAACTTAACTTCAACCTCAGGATGATTTTCAAGGATTCTTAAGAGCTCAAGTCCAGTGTAGCCTGTAGCTCCTACGATTCCTACTTTTATCACCTTAGCTTTCCTCCTATAACTTTTTTAACAAAATCTCAAGTCCTTTTTCGTAAATTTTACTGTTTGCCGTTACTCTAAGCTCAAGAGGATCGTAAAATAGTATCTCCTTCTCTGCCCACTTTGCCAAAAACTCTCTCTTTTCTTTTTCTAACCCCATTAAATCATAATACCCATTATCTACAATAGATTTCGCTACCTCTTTAAAGTAATCCACATCTTTTCCCTTAAATTCTGCTAAAAATTCGTCTATCTCTGTATATGCAAGCCACGCCTCTCTCTCTAAAAATTCTTTTAAGTTTTCTTTTCCTTTCTTTTTTATTTTTATTGCCTCTAAAATTCTTGAAATGTTACCTCCGTAATACTCCCACACAAGTTCTATCTCACTTTTATCAAAATTTTCGTAATTAAGCCACTCCTCTACCTGCTCTTTCCTTAAATGATCAATCTTTTTAAACCTACTTGTCTCTTTTAATCTTGCATCATTATATATTCTCTCTATAAACACTGTGTTTGATGTCGAAATCACTACATGACTTAAATGGGTCTCCTTGGTTAGCCTCACACAAAAATTTAAAAACTCCTTAAGCAGTTCCCTCTCTCCGTTCCCATTCTCTATATACACATCCCTCAACTTCTGTATCTCGTCTATTATCAAAATTGGTCTTTTCCCACTCTCCAATATC
>JAADEG010000007.1 GCA_013153525.1 Thermodesulfobacteriota bacterium | reverse complement strand
AAAGAGCCGGCGAGGGGACTTGAACCCCTAACCCTGGGATTACAAATCCCATGCTCTGCCGGTTGAGCTACGCCGGCATTTACTGGCGGAGGAGGCGGGATTCGAACCCGCGGTACGGGGGATTGCCCCGTACATGCGGTTTCCAGCCGCACCCCTTCGTCCACTCGGGCACTCCTCCTTAGTCCAGGTTTTAATTTTAAATCCTTTTAAAAATTTTTCAACCCAATCACCTAAGTCACCCAATAACCTCTTGCCTTAAAATAGCCTCCTGCTTTTCTGCTTTTAACTCTGCTACTCTACCAAAGAAAAACGGAAAGTTGTTCTCACAATGCCCTATCTTAAACCCATAACCCACTACCACACCTTTTGGTAAAAACTCTCTTATTCCGTGAAAAATTTTACAAGGATCTATCCCCTCTCCCAAATTTCCAAACACAATTCCTACCAAATTCTCTTTTAAGTTAAAAATTAGTTGAAAAATCCACCTCTCAATTCTATAAGCTGGCTCGTTAATTTCTTCTAAAAGCAAAATACAAGGCTCTTTTGGGAACCACTCCGTTCCACAAAGGGCACTAAAGCTCGCCAAGTTACCTCCTAAAACAGTCGCCTTAACATATCCAGGTAAAAAAGTCTTACCTCTTAGCTCTATAACTTTGGTTTTCTTCGTTATTATGTCTCTTAAAGTAAAAAGTACCTCTTTACAAACATAGGGTAACATAGTTACTACAGGAGCATGAAGAAGAGGTATTTTATATTTATAAATAGAATATAAACAGGAGTGTAAAATCGTTGCGTCACTAAATCCAATAAAACCTGCTTTAGGTTCAAAGTCGTGAGCAAGTTTTTTTATGTAAGGTAGTAGTTTAATTCCACCTGCTCCCCCTCTTGCAGCCCACAACCAAGAAAACTCTCCAGAGCTTAAAATTTCAAGCAAAACCTTCGCCTTTTTAAAAGGTGGAGCACTAAAGTACTTAGACAGGTTCTCTACTTCAAAACCAAACTCTTTTAAGTAAGAAATACTTGCTTCAAGCTCTATGTTATTTGGCAGACTACAGGGTGCGACTATACCTATGGTTTTACCCTTTTCCATAAGAAGTAAAGCCCCTCCAGCGTAAGATAAGGCTCAACCTTTTTTATTTTCGTGCAATATGGAACAATTATACTTGCAAGCCCGCCTGTTGCAATAGCTTGTGTAAAAGAACTCATTTCCTTTGAAAGACGCTCTATCATTCCGTCTGTAAGAGATGCGAATCCATATACAAATCCACTTTTTATAGCTGAAATCGTATCCTTACCTATTGCTGACTCAGGAGGATTTTCAAGCTCAACCCTTGGAAGTTTAGCAGTTTTCCTAAAAAGTGCCTCTGCAGATGTACCAGGTCCTGGAGCTATTGCTCCTCCAAGATAAACTCCGTCTTCTGAAATACAATCAAAAGTAGTTGCGGTTCCAAAGTCAACTATTATAAGTCCACTTCTATACTTTTCCCAAGCAGCAAGGGCATTAATAAGTCTATCTGCTCCTACTTCAGCTGGATACTTTAAGTCTATTTTTATTGGAACTGTCTCTGCACTTGCAACAAGAACCTCTCTAACAAGCCACCTTTTACCAACCTCTATCCACCAATTAAGCACCGGAGGAACCACGCACGCTATACAAACCCCTTTTATGTCTCTTAAAGTTAAAGAGTAGAGTTCTAAAAAACCTTTCAGCTTTAAAAGTAGCTCTTCAGGCGACACGCATTCCTGAGTTTTAAAACTAAAAATAGCTCTTAATCCTTTGTCTTCTTCAAATACCCCACACACAGTAGAAGTATTACCTATGTCAACTGCTAAAATCATCTACGAAGTCCCCCTTTAAAGTTTCTTAAAGTTTTTTAAAAGCCACGAAACCCAACCTTCCTTTTCCTTTCTTTTTATCACTTCCACGGAAAACGGTGAAAGAGCAGATCTTATTTCTTCTTCCATATCTGGTCTAAAACCAGAGACTATGTAATAATCAGAAGTCCAAAATGACGGCAAACCAAATAGGTCCAAAATAAGCCCTTTATAAAGATTAGCTACTACGAGTTCCCCTTCTAATGGTAAAAACTTCTTTACATCACCCTGCAAAAGCTTAACCCTTGAAGATAAACCATTCATTTTTAAGTTATTTAAAGTAACTTCCACGCACAAAGGATTTATGTCTATTGCGGTGACTTCACTTCCAAGGTAAGCCCAAAACAAAGTTAACACCCCTGTTCCACATCCGATGTCTATTACCTTTTTGGGTAATCCATAAGACTCGTAAAACTCCCAGCAAAGCTCAAGCACAGTGTAAGTCGTAGGATGCCTTCCTTCCCCAAAAACTACGCTTGGATCAAACACTATGTCCCAATTCCCCTTACACCATATAGGAGCTATACTTATGTTTCCAATCTGAATTGGTTGAGGAAAACGATTTTCCATCCATTCCTTATAATTAACTACATCCTTTTCTTCAAGCTCAAGACCAAGTTTTTTGCACAAAGAGTTAACAAGCTCGTCTTTTTCCCTGTGAAAAAAAAGCACGCCTATTCCATCCTCTTCCCACACTCCTATTAGGTCTTCGTCAGACAAACTTCTCAATTCTGGATGGAAACCTTTTAAAATATAGATGTAAAGTTTGTCGTAAGTTTTGTACTTTCCCCTGAGCATTGCTTACTAAATTTTAAACATAAGAAATAACTTTGTAAAGTTTCTCAAATAAACTTTGTGAAGAAAACAAGCCAACTACAAACAAATTAATACTAAGCCACAACAAAATACTTAGCCTTAGTTTTTTTCCTTTTTTTAAAAGGTATTCCTGAGGTGAGGTTAAACCTTGTAAAAACTCTATTCTTTCTAAAATCCCGTAGTGATGCCAGCTTTTTTTGTAAATCTCTCCACTCAAGTGCCCTATTTTGTACAAAGCAGTTATTAATGGTTGAACGCTTCCTAAAAGTAAAGTAGAAAATACATCTGCTTCCCTTTCAAACTGTCTTAAAAAAAAGGCAAAGGCGTATCTTACATAAAAAAAAGACGCAGTTATAAAGTACACTGCTAAAGCTATTTGTAAAAAGGTATCCTGATTAACTACTTTGTTAAATTCCGCAGGAAAAATCAAGTAAAAGACATACATAATGACGAATAAACAGGCTAAAAGAAAAAAAGGTAGATTAATAAGAAGGATCAAAAGCCACAGACTGTGTTTTCTCTTAATGTGTCCTATTTCGTGCCCAAGAACTCCAAGGACCTCTTCAGGGGTTAAAACTTCAAGAAGATGAGAAGAAAAAAAGAGATACCTTATCCCTGGTAAAAAACCTAAAACTCCGGCAGTGTAAAGCTTTCTTCCAATGTCTTTTAAGATGTATATTTCTTTTACGCTAACCCCGTTATTTTTTAAAAAACCCGATATGAGCTCCCTCCAATAAGGATCTTTTAAAGGACTAAACGGAAAGAATTTCACCATAAAAATCGGAGAAAAAAATAAAATGATTAAAAACACTCCCCATTCAAGAGGAGCTATGTTAACATTAAGTGCTTCAAAAATCCCTTCTGCAATTATTATTAAGAAAATTGGTAAGATTAAACCAAACAGAAGTTTTATGTAATTTTTGCCAAGTCGGAATATTACGAGCCTTAAAATTAGGTAGTAGTGAAAAAACCAGAGAAAACCGAGAAGTGAGGAAAAAGGAAGCATTAAAAAGTAGTGTTTAAGACTTAAAATCCATAGATCCAGTGTGTAGTTTAAAAACAAAAAAGGATTAAAAAAGATCGGTAAAACTCTTCTTTTTTTAAACCAAACTAAGGTTACTAAAAAAAACAGCTCTTTTAATATTAGAAAAAATACGCAGAAAAAACCTGTTAAAACTGTAGTTTCAGGAAAAAATTCAAATAGTAAAAAACCCAACCAAAGATAAATGAGATCTTCGTATAACACGAAAAGCCTTTTTTAATTAGTTTTCGTTTCCTTAGCTGAAGACTTTTTAGTTTCTTCTTTTTTAGAGGACTCCTTTTTGGTTTCTTTTTTATCTTTTTGTTGTTTTTCTTTTCTTGCGTAATCAGTTACATACCAGCCAGTGCCTTTTAAGATAAAACTCGTTTGACTTATGAGTTTTATTAATTTTCCACCACACTCTGGGCAGGTTTCAAGAGGTGGTTCTGTAATTTTTTGCCAAACTTCCAGCTTCTTACCGCACTTCGTGCACTCGTACTCGTAAATAGGCATCTTCCTTCACCTCCTATTTACTCTCTCCCATTTCGTAAGAACCAAGCCACACTACTTGTAAACAATAGTCCTGCATTTCTTCTATACACTCTTTTATGTGAGGTTCTTTTATGTGCCCTATGCAATCTAAGAAAAAGATGTACTTCCAGGGTTCGTGCTTAGAGGGTCTGCTTTCTATTTTAGTAAGGTTTATACCTCTTTTAGCAAAACACTTTAAAACTTCAAATAAGGCTCCTGGTTTGTCTGCTACGCTAAAAATAAGAGAGGTTTTGTCGTTTCCAGTAGGTTCTACTGTTTGTTTTCCTATTATCCAGAATCTCGTGGAATTACCTTTTATGTCTTCTATATTTTTTGCTACTATTTGCAGGTGATAGAGTTTTGCTGCCATAAGACTTGCTATAGCTCCGACTTTTTCGTCAACTGCTGCCCACTTTGCAGCAAATGCAGTTGAAGGAACGGTTTCTATAGGAATTGAGGGAAGCTTTTTTCTAAGCCATTTTCTGCACTGAGCTATAGCCTGAGGATGAGACAAGATCTTTTTTATGTCTTCAAGCTTTCCACTTTGATTCATAAGGTGATGAGAAATAGACTCGTAAATCTCTCCACACACCTTTAATCCGTATTCGTATATGGAGTCAAGGGTGGTTGCAACGACCCCTTCTATAGAATTCTCTATAGGTACTACTCCAAAGTTAACCCTTTCACTACTAACTTCTTCAAATACATCTACTATAGTTTCAACTGGCACGAGCTCTGCAGAGGTTCCAAAGTAATTAAGCGCAGCGATGTGACTAAAAGTCGCTTCTGGACCAAGATAAGCCACTTTTATTTTTTGCTGGGCAGAACGACAAGCCTTTATTATTTCTGAATAAATAACTCTTAAAGTGTCCTCTGGAAATTCACCCTGATTAAAAGACAGTATTTTTTTTAATACCTCTTTTTCTCTACCAAGGTCAAAAAAGTCTTTACCAAGAGCTTTTTTTATTTCTCCAATCTGCTTTGCAAGTGAAATGCGTTTTTTTAAAAGGTTGACTATTTCTTTGTCAACACTGTCAATTTCTTGTCTTAACTTTTCTAAAGTCTCTTTTTCAGACATTTGGAAGCTCTACCTCTTTTACTTGTTGTGCTCTTAAAGCGTAAAGAAGTTTTTTTAGATACTTTTTCTTTTTTAGTTGAAAAATGCAAGAGGGACAGGTATAAGCTCCTCTTCCTCCTGCTGTGTGAGTGTCGTCTATTATCACCTTGTCTCCTTTAACGCAAAATCTAACGAGTTCGTACTTACAACACTTTTTTCTACAAACTACGCAGGTTCTTTCAGGTATGTGCCCTTTTTTACTCACTTAAAGCCTGTTTAGCCTTCTTTATAACCTCTTCAGCCTCCTCTTGAGACAGCTTTGTAAGTTCTGCCACCTTTTCTACTGGTGTCTCTGCAAGTGTCTTTAGGTCTTTTATTCCTGCTTCATAAAGATAACCAGCTACCTCGTCAGAAAGTCCTGTTACCTGTAAAAGTTTTAAAAATTCTGGTTCCTGTCTTCTCAAGTATTGGGTTTCACTTAAAATGTCTATTCTCCAGCCCACGAGTTTAGAAGCAAGTCTTACATTTTCACCTTTTTTTCCTATTGCAAGTGAAAGCTGATCGTCAGGCACGACTACTTCAAGGGTTCTATTTTCTTCGTCAACGATTACTTTGGTGCATTCAGCAGGTGCAAGAGCGTTATACACGAACTTAGCTGGATCTTCGTCCCACAAAACCACATCTATTTTTTCTCTATACTCCCTTTTGTCTCTCGTGGTAAGGTTTAATTCTTCAAGAATAACGGAAATTCTTGAACCTCTAACTCCTATACAAGCTCCTACTGGATCAACATTTGGATTCGTTGAAGTAACTGCTATTTTCGTTCTTGATCCAGGCTCTCTTGCAATTGCCATTATCTTAACGATTCCTTCCTGAATTTCAGGTACTTCCTTTTCAAAAAGTTTTTTAACGAAAGCTGGATGTGATCTTGAAACAACGATCTGGGGCTCTTGCTGACGATAAACCTCTATTACGAGTGCTTTTATTCTGTGACTCCTTATGTACTTTTCTCCTGGCACCTGTTCTTCTTCAGGAAGAAGTGCTTCTGCTCTTCCCAAGGACAAAATAACTCCTCTTTTGTCAAATCTGTGCACATAACCACTTACTATGTCTCCAAGTTTGTGCTTATACTCCTCGTAAATAAGTTGTTTTTCTGCAAGCCTAAGTCTTTGAGAAAAGAGCTGTTTTACTATTTGAGCTGCTATTCTTCCGAGGTCTTTAAGTTCTATCTTTTCTCCGATTATGTCTCCTATTCTAACATCCGGAGCCATTTTACGGGCTTCGTCAAGAGAAATTTCAAGCTCTGGATTTTCCACCTTGTCAACGACTTCTTTAAGCTTGTAAATTTCTATAACGCCTTGATCTTCGTCGTATCTTACCTCTATTTTAGCCTTATTACCAAACTTCTTTTTTGCTGCAGTTTTAATTCCCTCAAGAAGTGCTTCTACTACTATTTCCTTGGAAAGCCCTTTTTCTTTACTAAGTGCTTCTATTACCTTTTTCAATTCACTTTGTTGCATAGATTAACTCCTTAAAACTTAATTTCAGGCTGTAAGTTTGCCTTTTTAATAAGCTCAAAAGAAAACTCCCAAACTTTTCCATCTACTTCAATTCTTACTTTATCTTCAAATATTCCCAATATTATTCCTGTAAAGTTTTTTCTTCCTTCTATAGGCTCTTTCAGGGTAATTTTAGCTTTTTCACCCCTAAACCTTTCGTAATCTTCTTTTTTAACGAGTGGGCGTTCTATACCTGGAGAAGAAACTTCAAGCATGTAGGAGTGATGTATTATGTCTTCTTTATCCAGGATTTTTCCAACGAGCTCGCTTATTTTAGCACAATCTCCAATCGTGACGCCACCGGGTTTGTCTATGAAAAGTCTTAGGACCCATCCACCTCTTTCGCGCTTCCACTCTATGTCAACGAGTTCCATCCTTCTTTGTATGATAGGCAGTTCTATTAATTCTTTTATTTTTTCTTTTATGTCCTCGTACATAGCTATTAAAGAGCCTCTTTATAAATTTTTTAAAAAATAAAAAAGCGGGCGACGGGAATTGAACCCGCGACCCCCAGCTTGGGAAGCTGGTGCTCTACCTCTGAGCTACGCCCGCAATTTACACTAAATCTAAATTATAAATTATTTCCTAAAAATTACAACCATTTTACATAACACGATCCTAATTTTAAAAATTATTTAAAAAATTGAAATACTATATTAAAAATTTTACTAAATTTTTAAACTTTAGAACAAAAAAAAGAAGTTTTTTTTGATGAGATTTAAAGAGAACCCTTTTTAAGTAAAAGGGGCAGATTGGCACTGCCCCTTTTTGACTTTTTTATACGCAACCTGTTGGCTTTGGAAGTCCTGCCATCTTACATGCACCCTTTCCAGGACCAGAGGGGAAAAGTTCATAAATCTTCTTTAATGGGAATCCGGTGAGCTTAGAAAGAATTCTTACCATTGGAGCAACACCGTTTTTCTTGTAATAGTCTTGGAGCACATTAATAACCTTCCAATGCTCCTCTGTAAGCTCCTGAATTCCTTCCTGTTCTTTTACATACTCAACCCATTCTTTACACCATGCGTCAAGTCCACCCTGTAAAAATCCGTCTTCGTCAACTTCAAACACCTTTCCCTTGTACTCTACTGTAGGCATGTCATGCACCTCCTTTTTTAATTTTTTTGGAAAGGTTGCCTAACCTTTGTTATTTTTTATATAATATTTTTCCAAAAAGTCAAGAGTTTTTTTGGTTAAGTTACAATTTCTTTTATTAGTGGCACTTCATCACACTCCGGAAACTTAGGACATCTTACGCAATCCGCCCAAACTTTGTGAGGTAATTCACTTTTTTCTATTCGTGAAAAACCTAACTTTTCAAAAAATTCAGGAACTCTCGTCAAAACGAAAACTTTTGGAATTTCAAGCTCTTTTGCCTCCTCTAAACACGCTTTCACCAAACTAACCCCTATCCCTTTACCTTGATACTCTTCACTAACTACGAGAGATCTTATCTCTGCCAAATCCTCCCAACAAATGTGCAAACTACACGCTCCAACTATTAAGTCCCTTTCCTCATACACAAAAAAGTCTCTTACATGTTCGTACAACTCTATCATAGGTCTCGGAATAACATCCCCCCTCCGAGAAAAGTGTAAAATTAACTTGTAAATGTACTTAACATCCGAAAGCTTTGCCTTTCTTACCACCCTTTTCTCACCTCTATTACAAAAGCACCTTTTATCCCAAGAATCTCTTTAACCTTAACTGCTTCTACCTCTGCCTCCTTCCTTCTGTGAAACTTACCTACTACCACTTTGTAAATCTTTTTCTTTCTTTTGTTTATAACTAATAATTCCGTTTTAAAACCTTTTGACTGAAGCTTTTTCATCATCTTTTTTGCAAACTCGTACTTACTAAAAGCACCCACTTGAACTGCGTAATATACCTCTCTCTTAGTCCTTTTAACATGCCTGATTGTCTTTTTCTTGCTAACTTTCTTTTTCGTTTCGTGCAATTTTTCCTTAGTTTTACTAACAACTGCTTTTTCTTTTTTCTTTTCTTTAACCTTGGGTTTAGCTTCTTTCTTAGCTTCTACCTTAGTTTCAACCTTGGGTTTGGAAACCTTTTCTTCTGTAACGCTCGTTTTGTTAAACAAAGCCTCTTTAGAAACCATAGAAGACGAAACATTTGCTACTTCTTGCTCAGGAGGATAACTCGTTAAAGGTGCTTCTTTTAAAGTCAGTTCCTGTTCAGGTTTACTACCTAACTTTATACCTATCCATACCCCAAAAATAAAACTCCACACTACAACGCACAGAAAAACGAGTACCACAAAGGCAAAACCAAGCCTACTAAACTCAAACCTAATTTTCTTGCTATCTCCTTCTTTTTTACCTGCCATGGTTCCTCCTTTTTTACATTTTTTCTGGAGCCGAAACTCCTAACAAGTTAAGTCCGTTTTTTAAAATTACTCTACACGCTTCACAAAGTCCGAGTCTTGCATAAGTTAGCTTTTCGTCTTGTCCAAGAATTCTGTGTTTGGTGTAGTATTCGTGGAAGTCTCTTGCAAGGTCAAGCAAAAAGTAAGTTATTCTGTATGGAACCAAGTTTTGGGCTGAGTTTTCAACTACTTCTTTAAACTCCTCAAGTCTCTTTAAAAGTTTAAGTTCCTCTTCAAGATTAAGCACTGAAAAATCCACCTCGTCCCAATTTATCTCTTCTATTCCTGCTTCTTTAGCCTTTCTAAAAACACTACATATTCTTGCGTGAGCGTATTGAACATAATAAACCGGATTTTCCTGAGACTGCTTTTTGGCAAGTTCCACATCAAAGTCAAGAGGAGCATCTGAAGAACGGGATAAAAATATAAAACGCGTTGGATCAACCCCTACATCCTTTATAAGCTCTTTGAGCTCCACGAACTCCCCTTGTCTGGTTGACATACTCTTTTTTTCACCCTTTTCAATAAGGTTAACCATTTGAATAAGCAGAACTTTTAAGGCGTCCTCGTTTATTCCAAGAGCCTTAACCGCAGACTTTAGTCTTTTAACATAGCCGTGATGATCTGCTCCCCAAAGGTTAATCGCCAAATCAAATCTTCTTTCAACGAACTTGTTGTAGTGATAGGCTATGTCTCCTGCAAAGTAAGTGTAATCACCTGTTGAACGCCTGACTACTCTGTCCTTTTCGTCTCCGAACTCACTTGACTTAAACCAAAGGGCTCCGTCTTTTTCGTAAATTAGTCCTTTTTCTTTTAACCTATCTATTAAAGCCTCTACCTTTCCCTCTTCGTAAAGTGAGGTTTCTGAAAACCAGTTGTCAAAAGATACGCGAAAGTTTTCCAAGTCTCTTTTTATGTCTTCTAAAATCAGTTCTTTTGCAAGCTGAGTACAAATTTTAATTGCTTTTTCTTCTTCTAAGGAAAGCAGGTCAGGATACCTTTTTAAAGCCTCTTTTGCGATGTCGTATATGTAAGCACCCTTGTAGTGATCCTCTGGAAAGTCTATTTTTTCTCCGTTTAACTCCTTTGCCCTTAGCCACACAGACCTACCAAGTATGTTCATCTGAGTTCCGTAGTCGTTTATGTAGTACTCTCTTATCACCTCGTAACCTGCGAAACTTAAAAGCCTTGCAAGAGTATCTCCGTAAGCTGCTCCTCTTCCGTGTCCTATGTGAAGAGGACCAGTTGGATTTGCAGAAACGAACTCCACGATGACTCTTTTTCCTTTTCCCAGCTCACTTCTACCAAAGTTTTCTCTTAAGCTTATTGCTTCCTTAACTACGCTAAAGTAGTACTCTTCTTTTATACGAAAGTTGATAAAACCTGGTTTTGCAACCTCAATGCTTTTAATGTGTTCTCCTTTTTCAAGCACTTCTTTAAGTTGCGAAGCGATGTCCATAGGAGGCTTGCCAACTTTTCGCGTAAGAACCAAAGCTACATTCGTAGCATAATCTCCAAACTCTTCTTTTTTAGGCTTTTCAATCTCAAACCAAGGGAGTTCAACCTCTGGAAATGTCTGTTTTACTGCTTCTGTAATTTTTTCTCTGAGCCAGTGCTGAATCAACTTTCCTTTTCCTCCTCCTTTTGTTTTTTTAACAACCTGATGTCTGGAGAGTAATCCGGACACTTAACAGGGGAACGATTATCCATGGTAAACTTCTTATTACAATTTTCTCTCCAAGCACAAGTAGCACACAAAACTGGTAAATCTTCCTTATGTTTTTCCTCCATCTTCTATCACCACCTTTGCCTTTAAAAAGTCTATTTCTTTAAGCCTGCCTTTTATTCTGGTTTCCCCTTCAAACAGGGTTTCAAGCACAATTTCTTCTCCGTCGTACCTTAACTTTATTACATCCCTCAAAATTTCTTTCTCTTCTCCTCCACTTATCAAGTAAACCTTAGGCTGGCACATTTTCAGCCTCCTGAATCTTTAGTACCTTATAAAAAAACTCCAAAATCTCTCTTTTGTCAAGGTGTTTAACGAAAAAATAATCAGGTAGCTTAGCAAATACTTTAATTAATTCTTTGGTCATAGGATGAGGAAAGGCTAAGAAAATTGAGTGGAGGAGTATAGCTTTTCCTTTTAACACTTTGGTATGGGAGCCGTACTTAGTATCTCCGATAATAGGACATCCTCTTTTACTTAAAACCGCTCGTAATTGATGTTTTCTCCCAGTAATAGGTGAAAGCAATACCAAGCCTTTTTCTAAGCCTTTAAAACAGGTTATTGCTGGTTTGCTCCCTTCCACCTCTTCGTCGTAAAGTACTGCTTTTTTCTTTGCTACATTCCACACAAAGTAATCCCTCCAGATACCGTCTCCTCTTATTCTTCCTTTTATCTTAGCAACATAAATCTTTACGACCTTTTTACTTTGAAAAAGCTCAAAGAACTTTGCAGCGACTTTACTTCTTTTTGCAAAAATTACAGGTCCTGAAACGGGTTTGTCAAGCCTGTGAACCACTCCTATAAAAGGCTCTTTTTCTAAGTTGTTTCTTTCTTTTAAATATCTTTTAAGCCACAAAAATAAAGATTCTTCAGAAGTCCCTGCTCCCTGAACAACCATTCCAGCAGGTTTGTCAACCACTATTAAGTACTTATCCTCATAGAGAATCTCTGGCAAATTCTTTAATGAGTTCATTTTTAACTTTTATCCAATTTTCCTTGCGTTTTTCCACCTGTTTTCTCACTTTTTTAAATTCTTCTATACCACCTATCAACTTTGCAAAAAGATCTAAAATACCCTTACCCAGACTTTTTATGTTAAGAAGTTTGATGTGATAATGATCAGTGGTTCCCTTTACATAAAGGGGAACATAAACGAGCATTTTGGTTTTGCTCATAATTATTTTACCTATAACCGGTATGTTTTCAAGGATCACATCAAGGGTTTTAAAGGGTGAAACATATATCACCATGTTAATTTTTTTATTCAAAATGTTTATCTTTCCCTTACCGTAAAGCCTAAAACCTGCTGCTGAAAGATAAACTTTGCTTATGTGCATAATTCCGTCTTTTAAATATCCTTTAAACTCTAAGGTATCGTAGTAAATAGTTCCCTTTTCAAGATTAGGTAGTTTTCCCTTAAAGACATCTATAGGACTTAACAAAGCAAGGATTCTCGCAAGAAGTGGAGCTCTTTGTATGTAACCGTTTTTTGAAACGAGTTCAAACTTACCAACTCCGTTTTTTAAAATCTGTTTTCCGTCAACTGAATAAAAAAATCCCACTATCTTACACTTACCCTTAATAAGAGTTCTCTTGGAAGATAGAGCCTTTGCAAGAATAGAAAAGTTGCCTTCAGAAGGACCTATGTCTATAAATACATACCGTTTTTCTGGAGTAAATAAAAACATGCCGTTTAAGCTTATACCTCCAAATTCTGCTTTTTTAAGCCTTAAAAGTAGTTTTTTTTGTCCTAATAAGTAAACGAATTTACCACTTGCGTTTTCTATTTGATACCCTTTTGGAAGAAAGACCTCCTTAGCAAAAAACTCTCCTTTTACTTTGAGCTTTGTTTTAGCAAAGTTATTTTTCTCCTTTTTCTTTTTTGAAACTACACTTCTAAGATCTATCGTGGTAGCGTTGAGGTAAACACTTAAAGTCTCATTTTTGTAAAAAAACTTGCCTGCAAAGTCCTGATTCCTAAAAAAAATTCTTTTTGCATAAATCCCAAAACTCTTTCCCGTTGCAAAAAAGTCAAAAAGAAAAATGTTTTTTTTGGTTAGCATTCTAACTTTTACCTTGGCTTTAAGCCCAGACAAAAGTTTTAAGTAAGCTTCTAAGGAATTTAAAGGGGATTTTATTTTCCCTATTATCCAGCCTTTTACTTCTCCTCCTTGGATCAAAAAGTCTTTAGTAAAAATTCTTTTTATTTCTGTTAAGTTTGCAGTTCCATTCCAGAACACCTGCGTGTCATTTCCAGAATGCGTAAAACTAAACTTAAAACTTGAGTGAGGGGCAGAAAAATTTCCTCGTATTTCAGTTAAACCAGAGGTCTTTAAAAACTCTGTTTTTGCTTTTCCTCCAGCTATGGAAAATGTAGCATTACCTAAGATCCTTCGTTTTTCTTTAATCAAAAAAACGAAGTTAACCAAAATGGGAAAGTTTATTTTTAACCACTTAAACTTTTTGGTTTTGTGAAACAAAGCGTAAAAAAGGTCTCTATAAACGAGCCCTGATAACTTTAATGTTAACTTCTTAGTTAAAACATTAAAAGTTATTTCTCCTTTAAAGCTTGAATCTCCTGCCTGATACTCTCCTTTTAAAACGATCTCCCCCTGGTTAAACCTACCTGTAGCGTTTTGTATGTAAAAAGGCGTAGGTTTAAAAAGTGGAAGATTGAGAAAAAACTTTTTAACTTCAAATTCAGCTGTTAATTTTTTTAAAAAAACGAGTTTTTTAAGGTCTTCTTTGTTAAAGCTACCTTTTAAATCTCTAATTATTAAGATCTTAACCTCAGGTTGATACTTTTTAACGATATCTTTTAACTTTTCTAACTCTTTGAGTTTACTTACGAACTTATTGGTTACTTTTACATATCCAACTTTTATACTATATGCCTTTGAATGAAGAAAAATTTTGAGGTTAAAATCTTTCAAAACTATTCCTTCCTCAAAAGCCTTTTTTATGTTAATTACTAAGCAGGTTGAGTTGTAAGTCAAAGATGCTTCGTCTAATACGAATTCGTAATTTTTAAAAGCTAATGCAAGATTTTTTGAAAATAGAAATAATTTTACTTTTGGATGGGTATGGGACTCGTAAAATACTTGGAGTTTTCCTTTTATGTGTCCTTTGGGTTTAATTTTAGACGCATAACTTTTTAAAGTTTTTTTAAAAATTTTAGACTTTACGATAAACTCTTTTGCATCTTTAGCGTCAATGCTTAAGTCTGACTCTAACTTTATCCAGAATTTGGGACGGAATCCTATAACTACATAATTTGCAGTAATGTAAGAAGAATTAAGTGCTTTACCTTTTCCCCAGAAATTTATTAACTTTTTAAATAAAAAAATTCTTCCACCTATTTTTTTAACGCTAAGAGGAAGAAACTTAAGAAATATTTCTCCCTGCTTTACTTTTGCTTTTATTTTAATTTTTTTCGTACTAAACAAAGACTTAAACTTTTTAGATACACTGGTTATACTTATCCGAGAAAAGTTTGCTTTTTTAACGATTGACTTAAGAGTTTTAACCCACTTTTTACCAGGATAAAGAGAAGCCAAAATGTATTCTAATTGACCTGCAGTAAACTCTCTTAATCCTACATTAAGTCTCCACTCGTTAGACTTCGTAATGCTTAAAAATCCCGCTATGTAAGGAGATGAAATCAAAATTGGATCAAGATTAAAGGTAAAAGAATTCTCGTTTAGACTTATTATTCCTCCTGCCTTTTCAACAAAAAAACCAAGTTCTTTGTTATAATGTTCTGGTTTTAAGAGAATCGTACTTTTTCCTACGGCAATTCCTATGTTTAAGGTGTCTTCTTCAAAGGACACTTGAGCTTGAGCATTAATAAAGCTCCTCAACTTAAAGTGATGCACCTTTTCAACTATTGCACCTGCGTTTAATCCCTTAACTTTTAATCCTGCTTCTAAAAACATTCCGTTTTCAAAAGAAGCCCTTCCTTTCACCTGCAGGATCTTAAAAAGCCTCTTGGCATAACATCTACCTAAGAAATAGACCTGTCCTGAAACCAACCGAGAGTAAAGTTTAATTTTGTAAAATTCGTAGGCTTTTTTAGACTTAAAGTACACCACTTTTCCATTGTTCACATCTAAAAACAAAGGTTGAAGTATGGAAAAAACCTTAGTTAAAGTTTTTTTTACCTTCTCAAACGATGTAGTTCCATTACCTGCCTTTAAAGTTAATCTGGGAGACTCAACATAAACGCTTATTAAAGGAGACTTCTTGTGAAGTAATCTTACAGGAGTAAATCTTCCGCTCGTAAAGGGTACTTTAAAAGTGAATCTTTTTGAACTAATGTTTAAGTCGTAAACTTTAAAGTCTCCTTTAAACAGGTTAAGCTCTGCTCTTTTGTAGTCTAACAAAACATTAGCTTTTGAACTCAAATAAGAAGACAAAAGGTTTTTAAAAATTGGGGAGTTGACGATGGGATTGGTAAACAAAAAAATAGAAAAAACTAAAAAAGAAAACGCAATAAACAGGCTTGCAAAAGAGTACAAAAAGACCTTTTTTAAATAGCTTTTAGTTTTAGAGGACATCCTGCCACCAGAAAATAGACTTCGTCACTTAGCTCTGCTACATCTTGATTTAGCTTGCCTGCGATGTCTCTAAAGTCTCTTCCCATTTTCGTCTCTGGAACGACTCCGAGTCCCACTTCGTTTGCCACGCAAATCATACAGTGCTCTGTAGAGGAAACGAACTTTTTAAGAGAGTTTAAAAATAGCTCACAGCACTTTTTAACATCCATTTGATAATTCATCAAGTTGCCCAGCCAAACGGTAAGGCAGTCAATTATTGCTACTGAGCTATCTGGAATTTTATCAAGAACCTCCCACAGTTTAATCGGCTCTTCTATGAGTTGCCACTTGTCACTCCTTGAGGCTTGGTGTTCTTTTATCCGAGCCTTCATTTCTTCGTCAACTGGCTCTGCAGTAGCAATGTAAAAAAAGTTGGAAAAGTGAAAGAGGTTTTCTCCGTAATTTAAAGCGTACTTGGTTTTACCACTTCGCGTGCCTCCAAGAACGAATATGAGCACTTTTATACCTCAGAACCTCAAATTTTTTATTACTTCTTGCATTATTTAGCTCTCGTTTTAAAATGAACTAAGTTTAATTATAGCATTTTGCTAAGTATTACTCAAGTATTTTTTAGGGTTTATGAAGAGTTTAATCCTTATAAGACACGGCAAACCAGCCTGTGGTAGTTCTATTTTTTACGGTAGAACAGATGTAGAACTAAGTCCAGAGGGTAAAGAGCAGTCTGAAAAACTGGTAGATATTCTTTCAAAGAGGTCTTTTAAAAAGGTGTTTTCAAGTCCTCTTAGAAGGTGTTTGTATCCTGCAAAACTTCTTTCTGAAAAAGCAGGTATCCCTCTTGAAATTAGAGAAGAAATAATGGAGCTTGACTTTGGAAAGTGGAGTGGAAAGAGCTGGGAAGAACTATCCAAAAAAGAAGAATTTTCAAAGTTTTATACTGACGAAAACTTCAGACCTCCTGATGGAGAATCACTAAGAGAAATGAAAGAAAGAATTAAAAGTTTTATTAATTATTTTTTAAAAAATGAAGAAGATGGAGAATTCGTTTGTTTTACTCATAGTGGAGTTATAAGGAATTTTTTTATTTTATTATTCAACCTTCCTATAAATCACTACTTTACTCCGAAGATAGACTACCTTCACCTGTGTCAATTTGACTTTTATCCAGATGGTCTTTTCGTTCTTTCAGCCTGGAATTGCAGTTTATTAGAAGATTAGTCTGACTTTACTTCTACGCTTTTCATTACTTCTGCAAAAAGACCTTTAAATATACACATCCAGTGACTTTCGGAGAGGTCAAGTTTGTCTTTCATAAAGTCAAGTAAGACCTGTCCTAATTGAGGATATTCGTTTTTAGTTTCTTCTATCTTTTCTAATTCTGAGCCTGTGGTCATTCTGCACAGGCACGCACACTTTTCTACAGGGCATAAATTAATAAAAATCGTTTTGTTATTCCAAATGTAGTCTATACACATCAAACACGCATCGTTTAGTTTTCGCTGAGAAAGAGCACTTAAAAGTGGATCTTTTATGGTTAACGCATACAAAATGCAGTGTTCTTCAGCATTGTAAGGATACTTAAACCATCCTGAGACATCTGCTTTTATAAAAGCTCGTACTACTTTTTCAATTTTGTTAATTCCTTTGGGATTGGTGTTTTTAAGTCCTTGAATTAGTTTGTCTTTACTTATGTAAAATCCTATTAGCTTTTTTAAAACTTCAAATGCCTCTTTAGTTATGTCAACTTTTCCCTGTAACAAAAGCTCTATTCTGTCTTTTATTTCGTAAAACAGATCTCCTTCAACGATAACTCCCCAGAACACGAAAACATACCTTTTTCTCTTACAAGGTATTGGAATAGAGCATCCCTGAATCTTTATAAAACCTATAGGACTTCCTGCTTCCCAGCTATAAACATCTACTTTACCTCCTTTGGATTCTACGAGTTTTCTTAACGAACACTTCTTGCACTCTTCAGAAAACCCTTTTTCTTCGTAAAAGTCTGAGAATAAAGGCTCCAACTTCTCACCCCCCTTTTTAAAATTTACTTTTGTACACCCTTTATAATATAATCAGAAAAAATCTTACTATTTGACATTTAATTAAGTGAAAAATTTACAAAATAGCTATTGTGCGATGTGACTAATTATATTTAATACTCTTTTATTCCCTCCCTGATGTATAAGGAATTGCAGAAGGGAGAGGATTAGAATGTTGTCTAATATATAAGGGAATTGCGACACGATGTACTCCGTACCTTTACTTTCTATAACTTTGTTTGTAATAAGTATATCTTTTCTCGGTTATTATTTGCATAATTATTTTTTAAAATTTTAAAATCTACCTTTATCAAAAAACCCTCTCGGCTTTAAAAAGCCGAGAGGGAAAATATTTATTTAAGACTTTTTCTCTATTTTCTTACTCTCTTTTTTTAAATTTTTATGATGGTGCTTTTTATGATGTTTTTTATAGTGTTTTTTGTGATGTTTTTTGTGATGTTTCTTGTGGTGTTTTTTGTAATGTTTTTCTATTTTCTTTTCTATCTTAACTGCAGACTTAGTGGCATTTGCATTACTTACAGAAGGTTTAACAGCCATATAGAAAAAATTGTCTCAAAAATCAATCTTCTAATAAGATTTACCTCTTCTCTTTTCTTTGAATTTCTTTGAAGGAAGCAGTATGTAGGATTGCAGACAGAATTTTTAGTCACACTTTAGTTACAAAAATTGAGACTTTTGCTATTTAATGAGAAAGGGGAAATCCTGAAACCAAGAAATAACCTGGTGCGGGCGGAGGGACTTGAACCCTCACGGGGAATATCCCCAGTGGATCCTAAGTCCACAGCGTCTGCCAATTCCGCCACGCCCGCTACCTTAGAAAAATTTAATTCTTATTTTGAATTCCTCAAGACTATTTAATATTTTACCATTTTTTTCAAATTTTACACATTTACTCGTATCTCCAAAAAATCTCTTTTTAAGTTATAATTTAAGTAATGCACAAGCGTCCTTCTTCTCTCTCTGAGTTTATTGGGCAATCACGAATTAAAAAAGAACTTGAAGTATATATTTTGTCCGTAAAAAAAAGAAACGACATCTTTCCTCACACCTTTTTTATTGGTGCTCCAGGACTTGGCAAAACCACTCTTGCAAGAATTATAGCATTTGAACTTGGAAGGGACTTTAAAGTAACCTCTGGTCCTGTGCTTGACAGAAATGGCGTTATTGCTGCTCTACTTACGAGTCTTAAAGAAGGAGATGTACTATTTATAGACGAAATACACAGAATGCCAAAGTCCTGTCAAGAAATACTTTACACTGCTATGGAAGACTTTGCTTTAGACTTGTTTATAGGTAAGGGAAACACTGGTAAAACGGTAAGATTAAAACTTCCCAAGTTTACCCTTATTGCTGCTACTAATAAACCTAACTTGTGCCTTGCTCCCCTTAGAGACAGATTCGTGTTAACTTTTAAGCTTGACTATTACACAGACGACGAACTTAAAGAAATCATAAAGTCTGCAGCTAAAGAACAGGGTTTTACATTAGAGGACGAAGCCTCTCTCAAACTTGCTAAGGCTGCTAAAGGTATTCCAAGACAGGGATTAAACTTGCTCAGTAGAGTAAAGGAATTTGTTTTCTCTAAAAACAAAAAACGAAAAGTTATAACGAACGAAGATGTAATCAAGTTTTTTAAGCTTCTTGAAATAGACGATTGGGGATTAGGTCCAGAAGACAGAAGGTGTCTTATCACCCTTTACAAAGAGTTTAAAGGCGGTCCAGTAGGAATTGAGTCACTTGCTTTGTCTTCTAACATATCTCCAGAAGAAATGGAAAGCATGTACGAGCCAGCTCTTATACGACTTGGTTTTATTGCAAGAACGAAGCGTGGAAGAATCCTTACTCAAAAAGGCTTAAAGTACCTTGAAAGGCAAATTTTTAACAATAAAGATTTGTTTTAATTTTAAGTGTGATAAAATAGAAGTATGGGGCAAGAAAAAAAGTACGGTGAAATAGAAATAGAAAAGGCAGAACTTGAGGCATGGGAAAATCCGTATCCTGATAGAGATTACACTATAGACATCACCTTTCCAGAATTTACCTGTCTTTGCCCAAGGTCTGGTTATCCAGATTTTGCCACGATTAAAATTTCTTACATTCCAGACAAAAAAATCGTAGAGCTAAAGTCTCTTAAACTGTGGTTAAACAAGTTCAGATCAAGATACATCTCTCACGAGTCTGCAACCAACGAAATATTTGACGCTCTCTGGAACTTACTTAAACCTCGCAAACTTAAAGTAATAGGAGACTTCCATCCACGAGGAAATGTTCACACCGTAATCACCGTAGAGAAGGAGAAGGAGAAAGAGAAAGAGAAAGATTAAAAATTAGCCTTAAAAATTAAGGTGTAAGTGTTTTCTCTGTAGTTTCCTCTTAACACGCTAAAGTAAAGAGAATCTTTTAGTACACTTAAACCAGTTATAAATCCAGAAGTTGCAGGAATGATGCTTTTAAAGCTAAATCCATTTTTATAGGTTAACACTATTACTTTAGACATAGCTGCATCCAAAGGTACTGTTTCAAGCTCACTTAACACTGGAGAAAGAGGGAAGTTTATGTAAGATACGAACAAGTAGTTACCGAGCTCTTTAGAAGCGTAAAGGTCAAAAGTAAAAGGTGGATACTTAATTGGAGAGGTATTAAACCAAGCCCACAGTTTATAAGGAAATCTCCACAAAAGCATGTTTTTTCTATACACGACAAGATTTCCCTTTGAATTAATACCTATAATTTCCAATACTCCGTCTCCATCTATGTCTAAGACCCTAACAGAACAAGGTAATAGACCTTTTGGTAAATTTTCAACGAAAGAAAGCTTTATTTTTCCATTTTTAAAATTAACATTAAAAACCTTACCGTCTTTTAAAAGATAAACCTCTTCTTTTTTTGGTGCAAAACTCAAATATCCCTTTACTTTACTTAAAAAAATAAAGTTATCTTTTTTATATTCTAAAATTTCAGCTACTGGAGTGTCTTCTTTTAATAAGTTTATTATTATTTTGCCGGAGTTACTTATAAAAAAGCATAGAGGTGTTCCGTCAAGTTTATATTCAGCGACTTTTTCGTTTTTATCTAAATTTCTTACCACTAAGGAATAAGGAGTCAAATAGAACAACATTAAGTCTTTGTTTTTTACTACTTTGGTTTCAATAACATCTCCTGGAATTTTAGCAACGACCTGGGGCTTTAATACTGGTAAAAACTTAAAGAATTCGCAATTAGGAACGACTTTTTGCTTATTTTGAGAAAATATCTTTATAGGATTAAGATCTGAATCAAGAACTTCAAGAGTTGAATCTTTAAGCCAGAATATTAAAGAAATTTTGTTTTTAAAAACATAAGAAGGAAGATCTTTGGAATTGTACTTAGTAAGTAAAAAAAAGTGACAATCTGAAAGAAACTGCTTTAACTTAACCTTAAGAATTCCCAAACACGCAGTATCGTTTCCTAAGAGTAAAACATTTAAGTGAGAAAACTTTTTAACTCTTGCTGGAACCGGGATTTCACCTTCAGCAGAAATTATGATACCCGTAGAGAAGTCCTGATCTACATTAATGATTTTGACTATAGCAACGGGTATTAACTCAAAACCAAGGGTTTTACCAGTTTTTTGATCAACGATTTTTTTTCCTTTTTTAAATACCGTAAAAAGGTCTCCAGGTCTTACCCCGTTATTTTCTCCTACATCTAAAATAGCCTGATCTTGATTAATTCCTATTAAAAAACCAGAGACCTGAGAAAAAGTTCCGTTTAAGTTTATTTTTTTTATAAACTCACAATTGTGCGAAATTGCAAAGGCAGAATGGGTAATCAGTACCAATGTTAAAAGTATTAAACATAAAGTATCCCCAAACTTTCTCAAGGCTTTCCATCGTTTCACGCTTAACCTCTTTCTTAAAACTAATCGTTTTTAAGAGGTCCTTGACCCGTAGATTCAAGAACCGAGAGCCAGAATCTACTGTGCAGGTTTACTTGCTTTCTCCTTTTTACCGCTTCTTTTAAAGGTACATGTACGAATTGATCGTTTATGTGACTAATCATTATTCCAGTTTTACCAGCCATTGCTGCGTGCACTGCGTACTGTCCCAAAAATCCACAATAAATGTGGTCTTCCACATTTGCAGGTACACTACGAATAATGTAACTTGGATCTATGTATCTTATAACCACAGGGATTTCTCTCTTACTGAAGTATTCTTGAATTTTTTCCTTTAAAAACTTTCCTATGTCTCCAAGTTTTATGTTTCCAGAAGGATCGTATTCTGGAGGATCTTTTTGTACATACTTTTGCCCTGCTCCTTCAGCAACCACGATAACTGCGTGTTTTCTCGCAATAAGTCTTCTTTCAAGCTCTGCCAAAAATCCCTTTGGTCCGTCTAAGTCAAAATCCATTTCAGGAATTATACAAAAGTTAACTTCTTTAGTTGCAAGAGTAGCAGCTGCTGCAATAAATCCTGAATGTCTTCCCATTAGTTTAACAAGCCCTATTCCATAAGGCACAGCTATAGCTTCTGTATGCGCACATCTTATGGCATTGCAAGCAAGTTCTACCGCAGTATCAAAACCAAATGTCTTAGAAACGAGCCATATGTCATTGTCTATGGTTTTAGGAATACCTATAACCGCTATTTTGAGTCTTCTCTTGTCTATTTCTTCTTTTATTTTATAAGCTGCACGAAATGTTCCGTCTCCACCTATCATAAAAAGAATTTGTATGTTCATCCTTTCAAGTGTATCCACGATTTCTTCTATAGGCTGATGTCCCCTTGAAGTTCCAAGGAATGTACCACCCATTGTGTGAATGTCCTTAACGAGATCTGGTGAAAGCTCTATCACTTTGTGTTTGTACTTGGGAATAAATCCCTGAAGTCCGTATCTAAATCCTAAAATTTTATCAACTCCGTAAGAATAATACAAAGTCATTACCACAGAACGGATGACATCGTTTATTCCAGGACAAAGACCTCCGCAGGTAACAATTCCAGCTTTTACCTTGGAAGGATCAAAGTAAATAAACGGTCTTGGTCCTGCAACTTCAAGAGAAGGGATTTCTTTTCCTTGAGATAAGTTTTCTTTTAAATAATTGTAATTTACTCTTAAACTAACTCTCGTATCGTCAGTTATAAAACAGGCTTCTGGTAACTTCATAGGATTAGGGATTTTGCAAGGACCGAGGTTTTCAACTTGAGTATCTATGTCTTCAGTTATTTCCTCAGTAAATTCAAGATGAGGCGTATATTCTTTCATTTTTTACCTCCTTAAACTTGAGAAATTAGAAAGTTGAATTTTATAAACTTTATGTTAATACTCATTTTATCTTGTGTCAAGGTCAGACAACTTCTCATTTTTAACCATGTAAAGCGTTATAAGTTTTTTCGTTAATATAGCTATTAGTCCTCCTATTACATCTGCTAATAAATCAAAAATGTCTGCATTTCTATAAGGAATAAATAGCTGAACAACTTCTATAAAGGCACCAAAAAGCACCACATAAAACATCGTTAACAAATTACCAACTTTATAACTTTTTTGAACTAAAAAAGCAAATACGATAAAAGCCAAACAGTGTTTTACTTTGTCTATGTTAGGAATTGAAGAAGATGTATGAGGGAAAAAAGCAAGATAAGAAATTATTACAATGTAAGTCCAAAATACTAATTTATAAAACTTAGTATTAGCTACTTTCAAACAACAACTCCAAATTTTATATCTTAGTATAACACTAATAAAATTATAATCAAACGATGAATTTTACATAACTTTTAGAATTTCTCCTAAAATTTTTTCGTTTAAAGATTTAATACTTAATAATATAAGCTGTTTTGGCTTAAGCTCCTTTCCTTTTACATAAACAGTTAGGTAATTTTCTGTAATACACCTGTAAAAATCGTCTTCTTTTTTTTCAACTATTGCTTTTTTCGTTTTATTTAATTGGGTTTTTAAAAATTCTTTTCTCTTCTTTTGAATTAAACTCTTCAGAAGCGATTCTCTAAACTTTATTTCACTTGGGGGAACCTTAGGATTTATTTTTTCTGCTAAAGTCCCAGGTCTTACGGAATAAGGAAAAATGTGAAGCCAGTTTAAAGGAGAGTTTTCAATAAGCTCGTAAGTTTCTTTAAAGTCTTCCTCTGTTTCACCAGGGAAGCCAACAATGACATCTGCTCCTATGGTTGCATCAGGAAAAATCTCTTTTAAATTAAAAACGACTTCTTCGTAAAACTCCCTCGTGTAAGGTCTGTTCATTGCTTTTAAAATTCTGTTTGATCCACTTTGAAGTGGTATGTGAAAGTGGGGAGCAATAAACTTACTCGTCTTAATGAAGTTTAAAAACTTTTGAGTTACTTCGTTTGGTTCAATAGAGGATAACCTCAAAATTATCGGGATGTTTAACCTTTTTAAGTGTTTTTCAAGCTCAGTTAAAAGAGTAACGAAGTCAAGCCCTAAGTCTTTTCCCCACTTACCAAGGTGAATTCCTGTTAAAACGAGCTCTCTATAACCTCGTTTTACGAGTTTTTCTGCCTGAAAAATAATCTCTTCAAGAGGAACACTTCTTGGCTTACCTCTTGCATAAGGAACTATACAATAAGTACAAAATTGATCACATCCGTCCTGAACTTTTAAAAACGCTCTTGAGTGAAAATAAAGCCTCTCGCATTCAAGAAGCTTGCAAGAAGTTTCCTTAGTTAGTCCGTCTATTTTTACATAAGGAAGCTTAAGCCTTCCTTCAGTAAGTGCCTTTAATACATCAGCGACCTCTAATTTTTCCACTTGTCCTAAAATAATCGTTCTTTCTTTCAAATTTTCTTTGGTTATCCAATTTTTAAGGCTCTCTAAAAATGCCTGAGGATAACAACCCATTATAACCAAAATCGCCTTTGTTTCTTTTTTCCACTTTCTTATAATTTTTCTACACTCTTTTTCTGCTTTGTGTGTAACTATGCAGGTGTTAAGCAAAAGGACATCAGCCTCTTGCCAACGAACAAGTTGATAGCCCTGCTTTATTAGAGTGTCAGCGATGTATTCGCTTTCTATTTGATTTACCTTACACCCTAAGGTTTTTATGTAAAAAGTTTTCATTTAAACCTTCTTCAAAAATTCTTTTATTGCTTTGATTAGTAAAGTTTGATACAGCTCCTCTCCCACGAGCCTTCTTCCAAAAGTAAAGTTAAACTCGCACACGAGTGGTTCGTCTTTTTTAAACAAAAAGTCTATAGCTACTAAATTAAATCCAGTCTTTTTTATTATTAGTTTTGTAAGCTCTATCACTTTTTCTTCTAAGTTTTTGTCAGGAGAGGGTATCAGCTTGCCTTCCTGTACGATGTTCTTTTTAAAACCTCCTTCTCTAAAATAGACACCTATCCAATCTCCAATTACCACAGCCCTTGCGTCAAAACTATTTTCAATGTATTCCTGAAGCAAAAAACCAAACTTTCCAGAAAGCTCCCACTTTTTGACGAGTTTAAGAGTTTGATTGAATTCTTCTTTATTATTTATTAAAAATACTTCGCTTCCCTCGTCTCCAAAGTTTCCTTTTAGAACGAGTGGGAAGCTTAGCTCAAGCTCTCTTTCGTAAGGATTTTCCTCAAGTCCGCAGATTCTGGGAATTATAATGGTTTTAGGGTGAGGCAAGTTTAAAGACTTTAAAAGCAGGGTTTGCCCTACTTTACCAGGATACATAAATCTATAAGTGTATTCAGGAAAAACTGGTATGTTTAAATTTTTTACGAAAAAGTAAACCTCACTTGTTATAGAAGGAGGAAAGATTACTGCTTTAGCTTGCAAAATAGCATTTATTAGCTCTTGAGTAAGAGGTTCAAACTGAAAAATGTTAACATCAGCCTCAAAAGTCGGCAAAAAAGAAACTATTTTTTTCATTTTGCTCTGATCTCTTAAAAATAAGATATTTCAAATATTTTTGTAGAGGTTAGATTTTAAACATTTTTGAGTAATTGTCAAATATTATTAAAATATTGACTTTTTTAAAAAGTTTTTTAATCTAAAAAATAATGAGAATTTGTGTAAAGTTTGGAGTTCCCTCCCCTATATACATTCCTATTCATTATAACGAG
>JAADEG010000035.1 GCA_013153525.1 Thermodesulfobacteriota bacterium | reverse complement strand
TGAAGGATTAGTTGGGCCAAAAATACTTATTATTACTTCATTAACTGTAGATGCTAAGTGCATTGGTCCACTATCGTTACAAATAACGATTGAGCACTTTCGTAACAGAGCTGCGCTCTTTTTCAAAGAAACTTTACCTATCATAGAAAGACAATTAACTTCTTTCAAAATGTTTCTTTCAATACTTTTGTCCGTTTTTCCTCCAATTAATAAAACTTTAAAACCTCTCTTTATCAATCTTTTAATCAATTCTATATAATTTTTAACATCCCACCTTCTTAAGTCGTCATTTTCAACTCCAACATTAACAGCTCCTCCAGGACAAACTCCTACAACTACTTTTTCGTTTAAGTTATTTTCATTCCAAAAGTTTTCAGCAAATTTTAAGTCTTCGTTGCTTAAAAATATTTCCAATTGCCAGTCGTTGTATTTAGGTTCAACCCCTAAACCTCTTAATAGATCCAGATAATAAAAAACTTCATGCTTTCTTCCAAAATAGGGGACTTTGTATGTTAAAAACTTTCCTTCACCAAATCTATCAAAACCTACTCTCTTTTTAGCTCCAAACAAAAATGCCGTAAAGTTAAAAATCCAGTGTTTATCTAAAACGATAATTACATCGTACTTTCTTTTTCTTATTTTAAGTATTAACTTTAGCCATTCTTTTATATCTTTTTTAAAAAACACTCCTTCGTCAAATTTAATTATGTTATTTAAATACTTATTCCCTTCTAAAACTTCGTAAGAATAATTACCTATTAAGTAATCAATAATAGCATCTTTAAAATTGTTCCTCAATTGTCTAATCAAAGGAGTAGTCATTAAAGTATCACCAATAGCACCTATTTTGAAAAGTAAAATTTTCATTTTTTTATCAACTGTAGAAAAGCTTTATAAACATCTTCTACTTCTATCAAGTCCATGCACTTTCCATTAAACTTACAACTTCTAAATTCTCCTTTATGTACATTTATACAAGGAGAGCAATTTAAGTTACTTGCTTTGTAAATAGCTACATTTCCTTTTCCAAAAGGAGCAAACCTTTCTGGTAAATTAGGCCCAAATAATCCAATAGTTTTAGTTCCCATGGCAGCACTTAGGTGCATAGGGCCTGTGTCGTTAGAAATAAATACTTCAAAGTTAGTTAATAGGTAAGCTAATTCTCTTAAGTTAGTCTTACCTGCAAAATTAAAAACTTTATTTTTAATTTTTTCCTCGTTAATTAAGCTTATAACCTCTTCGTTTAAGAGGTATTCTCTCTTACCTCCGGTTAAAATTACAAAATAACCCATCTTTGCTACCTTACTTATCAGTTCAGCGAACTTTTGTTTTTTCCACCCCCTCCAAGGAGCAGTCTCAGCCGTACCACAATGAATACCTATTAATCTTCCATTAGTTAAATTAAAGCTATTTAGCAATTCGTTCACTTTAACTTTATCTTCGTTGGTGTACCTAATGGAAATTAGCTTCTCTGGAAAAAAGTGAATGTTTAAAGGACTTAACAAGTTACAAAAGTTAAGAACTGCGTGACAATCGTCTTTATACTTTACCTTGAAGTCGTAAAGTTTGTCTCTAAACAATCCTGCAAAACCTACTACTTTTTTACCTAAAAACTTTGCTAATACAGCTGAAAAGAAAAAATATGGTTCAGTATCTATAACCAAATCGTAATTTCTTAAGTTGGACAGTAATCTTTTAAAGTCGCTTATTAACAAAACATCGTCGACGAAGTCTACACTTTCAAAAACCTCTTTGTTTCTACGACTAACTAAAACATCTACTTTCAAAAAATTGTTATTTTTTAAAACGGAAATCATTGGTAAAGTTAAAATACTTTCTCCCAATGCCCAAAGTCTTATTACTAAAATACTTTTGACTTTTGTTGAACTCTTTTTAAAAGGTGATAACTTTCCGTATAATACTTTAGAAAAAACTAAAAAGCTTAAAACGAAAAAACTACCTAAAATTTTGTCTAAAGTTCTTAAAATTTTAAAGAAGTTTTGCATTAACTCATTTACTTTAAAGAATCTTTCAACCAAGTGAAGTATTCTTTTAAGACTTCTTCTACTGGTACAGCCACTATTTCAGGAACATCGTAAGGATGAGAATTAAATACAAAGGCTTCTAATTCTTTATACCTATCTGAAGTGGTTTTGGCAATAACTAAAACTTCTTCTTCTCTTTCTACCTTTCCCTTCCAAAAGTAAATACTCTTGACTCCTTCGATCACTTGAACGCACGCAGCTAACTTTTGCTCAACGAGCTTTTCTGCCAATCTAAAGGCTTCTTCTTTAGAGTTGAAAGTGGTAAAAACTAATAAAGGTTTCATATTTTATATTTTAACAAATATTAAAAAAAAAGAAAGCGGGCAGGAGCCCGCAGAAAGAAACACACGAGGGGCAGGCTATGAAAAAGGGGGAGGAATTAGAACTTTAGCCCAACTTCAAAACCTCCTCTTACTTGAAAATCTTTATTCTTATAAGTAAAGTTTTTGCTGGCTTTTACATAAGACAACTCTCCCTTTACGAATAAACTTCCCTCCTCGTACTCTGGAGATAGAGTAAAGGTAACAGCTGAATTGTCGTCTCCAAGGCCTACAAGATCTATCTGCCCTTTGTCACTAAAGTCCTTAACATACTCAAGCCTTGCGTTAAGACTTAAGCTCTGAGACACTAAGTAGGAAAAGTGAAGCGCCGTTCCAAATGCCTTTGCAGCTTCAGGAACCCCAGCTTCGTCGTCCTTAGGAGCGTAAACATAAAGTGTATCAAAGCCCACGCTTAACTTTCCAAAACTGTAACTTCCAACTATGTCGTATTGCTCTTTGTTAGCAGGATCAGCAGTATCGTTGGGCTTAGCACTTTTTGAAGGAATAAGACAATTGAAACTTAAAGAAAGCTTAGAGTTTAACTCTTTTGAAATACTAAACTCTACAGCTGGAGAAATCACGAGTTTTCCGTCCGTAGTTTTGGTGCTTGCTGAATAGTATCCGTCGTTTATCCCTGCTTTAAAGTCAAAACCAGCATAACTAAAAGAAGCCCTTATCCCGTCGTGCAAAACCGGCTGCATGTTCCAGACGAGCCCTCTTTGGATGTAGGGATTTTGGTAAGTAAAGGCAGATTCGTAGCCTATAAGAGTCGGCATTCTACCTATGTCGAGTTCCACCCCTTTAATTGCTTTAAATTTAAGATATGCAACTGGTATAGGACTTAATGTCTTGGTGGTATCTGCTGCATAGGAAAGTGGACTACCCAAAACAGGCGTTGCATAAGCTCCTGCAAGAACTTCAAACCCTACTGGAGAAGCTTCCTTAGAAATGTCTATTACGGCTGAGCCTACATCGTAAAAAGTATTTCTATCGCTATTTACTACTTTGGTACCAGAAAGAATGTAAGTGCTTACTGCTCCGTTTATACTCACCTTTCCCAAAGAGCTCTTGGTATCAATGGCTGCTCCCCTTGCCAGTCCTACTCCTGCTAAGACGGTAGCAATACCTGCAGCTACTGCTGACACTTTTACCAGCCTCAGTCTCATAACTACACCTCCTCTAAGTTTATTATTCTCCAAGATTGTAAGCCTTTTCACCATGCTGAGAGCTGTCGAGTCCTGCGTATTCGTCCTCCTCAGAAACCCTTATTCCCATAACAGCCTTGATTATTCCGAGAATTACGAGGGTTGCTATGGCGTCGTATATAATGGTTGCAGCTATAGCTACTACTTGAGTCCAAAGCTGTCCTGGATTACCGTAAAGCAAACCCGCAGCACCGTTTACAGAGGGATCTGCAAATACTCCGGTAAGTAAAGCTCCAAGAATACCTGCTACTCCATGAATTCCAAATACATCCAGTGCATCGTCGTAACCCAGTTTTGACTTAACTGTAGAAACCATAAAGTACGGTATTACACCTGCAATAATTCCTATAGCAATTGCCCCCTTAATGTTCACGAAACCTGCTGCAGGCGTAATAGCAACGAGTCCTGCAACTGCTCCAGAAGCAAGGCCAAGAATAGTTGGCTTCCCAGTAGCAATCCACTCGGTAATCATCCATGCAATAGCTGCAACTGCAGTTGCGGTGTTAGTATTAAGAAAAGCTATACCTGCAAGTCCATTTGCAGCAAGAGCAGAACCTGCGTTAAATCCAAACCATCCAAACCAGAGCAATCCCGTTCCAATCACGACTAAGGTAAGATTGTGAGGCCTTAAATTTGGATCTTTTCTCTTACCGAGTAAAAGTGCTCCTATGAGAGCTGCAATACCTGCGTTTATGTGCACGACAGTTCCACCTGCAAAGTCAAGAGCACCAAGTTTAGAAAGCCATCCTCCACCCCACACCCAGTGAGCAATTGGGAGGTAAACTACTGTAAACCAAATAACCGTAAAAACTACCCAAGCAGAAAACTTCATCCTTTCTATGTAAGATCCACTGATTAATGCCACGGTTATAGCTGCAAAGGTAAGCTGAAACGCAACGAATACATACTCTGGGATAGTTCCAGAGAGGCTGTGAATACTAATTCCATTCATAAAAAACTTAGCGGTGTTTCCGATAATTCCTGAGATGTTACCGCTAAAGGCAAGGCTGTATCCATAAATTATCCACAAGATTGAAACTATTGCATAGGTTACAAAAGACATACCTATAGTATTTAAAACATCCTTTCTTTTAGCAAGGCCTCCGTAAAAAATTGCAAGTCCTGGAAGCGTCATAAGCATTACGAGAGCAGTAGACACGAGCATCCAAGCAGTATCTCCAGAATTTAACTTGGCAGTCTCCCCTGCAAAAGCAGGATGAAAACTTAGCAAAATTGCAAAAAAGCTTAAAAGGGCTAACATACTCAACCTTCTCATACCTTCCCCTCCTCTTTTAAAGTTTTTTATTGCTTTCGTAAAAAATTAAATTGCACTTTCTCCTCTTTCTTTGGTTCTAACCCTTACGACATCTTCAACGGGTAAAACAAAAATTTTACCGTCTCCTATTTTTCCTGTATAAGCAGATTCTAAAATAGCTTCTATAACCTTCTCTACATCTTCGTCCTTTACCACTACCTCTATTTTTACCTTTGGAAGAAAGTCAGCCTTGTACTCCTTACCTCTGTAAACTTCTACTTGACCTCTTTGTTCCCCAAATCCCTTAACTTCCATAACTGTAAGCCCACCTATACCCACTTTTACTAAAGCGTCTTTTACCTCTTCAAGTTTAAAAGGCTTAATAATTGCCTCAATTTTTCTCATCCTTCCCCTCCTCTAAGTAGTTTTTGTACTTACATTCAAAAGGCATGCCTAAATTCATAAAACATCTTAAAGTCTTACTTTTTGTATTAATTTGTGCGTAATTTCAGGGAATTACGACTAACACTTGTACTTAAAAAAAGAAAACCTCAATGTAACCTTGAAACATTTTTGAAACAAGAAAGAAAAAAAGTGGAATTGTTATAACAATTTTGTAATTAAACGAACTTAAAATATAAGGATACAGATTAAAAAGGCTGAAATAAAGAAAAATGGCAAAGAAATTTTATGAAACTTTAAAATAAGGCCTCTTTTATTTGCGAGTCTTACGGCTATAAGATTAGCAAGAGAACCAAGGATAAATCCATTACCTCCCACATTAACCCCAGCAGTTATGGCAAAAAATTCGTTTGAAAACTTAGAAACGAATACGCTTGCAGGTACATTACTCATAACCTGAGAAACCCCGAGTGAAAACAAAAAAACATCTTTTGGAGAGTTCATGTTAAAGTAGTAAACTAACTTTTTTATAAAAGTTAATTCTGAAATGAGGTGAAAGTCAACGAAAATTAAAGCAAACATCAAAAGAAGCAAAAAGTCAACGGTTTTAAAAATCCTTTTATCGTATAAAAGTACCACGAACAAAACGAGAAACATAGCTAATAATTCGTGTTTTAACTCTAAAGCAACTACGAACACTATTAAGAGTGTTAAAGAAATTTTAAATAACCTGGTGTCGTAATTGGGAACGATCTTAGATTTGGTTAATTCAATATCTCTTTTAGGGAACAGCAAAAAAACGAAGCTCACGAGTAAAAGAAGCATTATGATTACTACTGGCAACATTTTAAAAACGAAGGAAATAAATGAAAGTTTCCACTTGTACCACAAAAACAGATTTTGAGGATTACCTATAGGGGTAAGGGTAGAACCTACATTTACTGCAAGAGCCTCCATTATAACGAGGCGATTCAAGTCGTTTTTTATTAAGTCCTGCATACTTAAAGTTATGGGAACTACGATAAAAAGAGTGATGTCGTTGGTCAAAAATGTGGAAAGAATTCCAGAAAAAAGAATCAAAAATAAAGCTAAGGATCTTTCGGTTTTAAAGTTTTTTAAAAATTTGTAAGCAATGTAGTTAAAGTAGTTACTGTACTTTAAAGCCGAAGTTAAAACGAGAAGAGCTGTAAGAGAAATCATGGTTTCCCAATTAACGAACCTCGGATATTCAACGACTTTACAGGGTTCCAAAATCATAAAAGTCAGTAAAATACCTAACAAAGCGAATAAAAACCAATTGAATCCGTCTGTATACATTCCCGTTCTGTACATCCTCTTTAACCTGAACAAAATTGTACAGTAGTCTCATTTTAAATGTTAATAGCGAACCTTTGTTAAGTCAAGACAACCCCTTAACATGTACTTGACAAAATAGAATACATTAGTAAAAATTTGTACTTATGAACCTTAAGTTTCCCATTGGAATTCAAAGTTTTGAAAAAATAAGAACTGAGGGATATTACTATGTAGACAAAACTCCTTTCGTAAAAATGCTCGTCGAAGAAGGTG
>JAADEG010000071.1 GCA_013153525.1 Thermodesulfobacteriota bacterium | reverse complement strand
CGAGGACGAGAGAGGAAGAAGCACCCACCACCTTCCTCAACGAGCATTTTAACGAAGCGAGTTTTATCAACATAATAATAATTGTCAGTCCTTATCTTTTCAAAACTCTGAATTCCAATCGGAAACTTAAGTTTCATAGTTATGATTTTTACATTCAAAACACAGGTTGTCAAGTTTTTCAAAAGTTGACTTTGGGAAAGGATGTGTTAAGGTAAAGTTGTTAACTTTAAATGTAAAACAAAAGTTAACGAAATTGCAGGAGATAGTTGATGAAAGAGGTTTTAGAAAACTTTTTGAAAAAAGACTTCTACGAGGTTTTATGCACAGCAAATACTTTAAGAAGAATTTACAAAGGGGATGTCGTAGAGCTTTGTGCAATAGTTAACGCAAAAAGTGGAGCTTGTTCAGGTGATTGTAAGTTCTGTGCTCAATCAGCAAAACACAAAACAGGTGTTAAGGTTTATCCTCTCGTTGAAGCAGAAGATATTGTACCACTTGCTAAAAAGGCAAAAGAGGACAAGGTAAAACGCTTTAGTCTCGTTACGAGTGGAATAAAACTTAGCAAAAAAGAGGTTTTAAAACTCGGAGAAATCATTGAAAAGTTAACCTCCGTAGGAATTAGTTTGTGTGCTTCTGTAGGACTAATTTCTAAAGAAGAAATAAAGTACTTAAAAGATTGCGGGCTTACGAGGCTTCACTGCAACCTTGAAACCTCTGAAGAATTTTTTCCAAAAATATGCACCACCCACTCGTTTTACGACAAAGTTAAAACCCTTGAGTCAGCAAAAGAAGTAGGGCTTTCTGTGTGCTCTGGTGGAATTTTTGGAATTGGTGAAACATGGGAGGACAGGCTTTCTCTTGCTCTTACCCTTAAAAAGCTGGATGTGGATTCTGTTCCTGTTAACTTTTTAATTCCCATAAAAGGAACACCACTTGAAAGTACGAAAATGCTTGAGCCATTCGAGGCATTAAGAATAATTGCACTTTTAAGACTGATCTTGCCTGAAAAAGACATAAGAATAGCTGGAGGAAGAAAACAGGTGTTAAAAGACTTTAGCTCCTGGATATTTATCGCAGGAGCAAATGCCCTTATGACCGGAAATTACTTAACCACAAAAGGAGTTTCCTTTGAAGAAGACCTTAACTTTATAAAACTTCATGAGCTTTATATAATTTAAAATGTTTGAAAGATTTGAAAAAACCTTAGAAGAACTTAAGGATAAAGGGCTTTTTAGGTCTATCAGGTATTGTGAACCCGTATCACCCGTAAGATTTAGAGTAGAGGGTAGAGTTTTTTTAAACTTCGGTTCAAATAATTATCTTGGACTAACCCATCATCCAGAGGTGATAAAGGCATCCGTAGAGGCAGTTAAAAAATTCGGAACAGGGGGAGGTGCTTCAAGGCTTATTACCGGCAGTCACGCTCTTTACGAAAGGCTTGAAAAAGAGCTTGCAGAGTTTAAAGGCTTTCCTTCCTGTCTCGTTTTTTCAAGTGGTTACACTGCAAACATAGGAATTATATCAGCTCTTTGTTCAAGGAAGTCTGCTATTTTTTGTGATAAACTTGCTCATGCATCTATTATAGACGGAGCACTCTTAAGTAGAGCAAAATTTTTTAGATTTTTTCATAATGACACAAACCATTTGGAAGAGCTTTTAAAAAAACATAAAGATTACGAATTCAAGCTTATTATTACAGAAGGCGTTTTTTCTATGGACGGAGACATACCTCCTTTACCAGAAATTCTTAAACTTGCAGAGGAATACGACGCACTCGTGCTACTTGACGATGCCCATGCAACAGGAGTAATTGGAGATAGTGGCAGAGGCACGCTTGAGTTTTTTAAACTTAGGTCTCCCAGAATAATTTGCATGGGTACTTTAAGCAAGGCTCTTGCCTCTCTTGGAGGCTTCGTGTGTGCAGAAAAGGTGATAATAGACTACCTCGTAAACAAAGGAAGAAGCTTGATTTTTAGCACTGCTTTGCCACCTTCTGCTGTTGCAGTTGGGATAAAAGCTTTGGAGGTAATAAAAAAAGAGCCAGAGTATGTTAAAAGGCTTCAGAAAAACATAAAATACTTAAGAAGAAGACTTTCGGACAAAGGTATAAAGACGCATGAATTTCCTACTGCAATTTTTCCAATCATAATAGGAGATACCCGAAAAACCCTTGAGGTATCCGAATACTTAGCAAAAAAGGGAATTTTTGCTCCTGCAATAAGACCACCTACGGTGCCTGAAGGCACAGCAAGACTCAGGATAAGTCTCTCAGCCATGCACTCAGAGGAAGACTTAGACCTGCTTGCAGATACTTTGGAAGAGGCTTTAAGCAAAATTTCGTAAAAGGAGGTTATTTGAAGTGGGCACCGCCTTTTTTATTACTGGCACTGACACAGGGGTGGGAAAGACCTTAGTTTCTGCAATCTTAGGTCTTGCTTTGCAGAATAAGAGAAAAAGCGTGGGTTACTTTAAGCCAGTTGAAACAGGAGTAGAGGGGGATGAGCCAGAGGATGCAGGTTTTTGTAAAGCGATTTTAGGGCTTAAGGAGGATGCTAAAAACCTTTGTTCTTACACCTTTAAGCTTCCAGCATCACCTCATCTCTCTGCAGAGGTGGAAGGAAAGGAGATAAAAGTAGAAAAAATTTTGGAAGACTTTAAGAGGTTTAAAGAAAAGTACGAGTATCTTCTCGTTGAAGGAGCAGGAGGTCTTCTCGTTCCTCTTAGAAGAGACTTTTTGATTAGAGACCTGATAAAACTTTTAAACATACCCGTAATACTCGTTGCAAGAGCAGGACTTGGCACGATTAATCACACTCTTCTCAGTGTAGAAGCTATTCGTAATTACGGGCTTGAGCTTGCAGGGATAGTTTTTAATCAGGCAACTCAACCTTTGACGATTATAGAAAAAGACAACATTAAAACCTTGGCAGAGCTTACAGGAGCAAAAGTTTTGGGAGTTATACCAAAGCTAAAGTCCATAAGTAAAGAAACGCTTTTAAAAATTTGCGAGAAATTAAGCATTTAAGGAGGGTATCTTATGAATCCTTGGGAAAAGTTAACAGAAGAGGAGAAGGAAAGATTGAGGTATGTTGACACGCACATTCTCTGGCATCCTTTTACCCAGATGAAGGAATACGAAACAGAAAACGCACCTATTATCATTGCAGGTGAGGGGAATTACCTTATTGACATAGACGGAAATAGGTATTTAGATGGAGTTGCGTCTTTATGGGTAAACATTCACGGACACAGGGTTAAAGAAATAGACGAAGCTATAAGAGAACAGCTTAATTTAATAGCTCATTCCACGCTTCTTGGTATAGGAAATGTGCCTTCTATCAGGCTTGCAGAAAAGCTCGTTCAAATAGCACCTAAGGGGCTTACCAAGGTTTTTTACTCTGACAACGGTTCAACAGGAGTTGAGATAGCTTTAAAAATGGCTTACCAATTCTGGCAAAATCAGGGAATTAAAGAAAAAAGAGCCTTTCTTTCTTTTTACAACGCTTATCACGGAGACACTCTTGGAGCAGTGGGGGTCGGTGGAATCTCACTTTTTCATCAGATATACAGGGATATAGTCATAAAGTCAGTAAAAGTGCCGTCAGCTTATTGTTACAGGTGTTTTTGGAATAAAGAGCCTAAAAGCTGTGATAAAGAGTGCTTTTCTGCTTTAGAAGAGGCATTTAAAAAACATGCCTCTGAGCTTTCTGCAGTTATAATTGAGCCAATAATTCAGGGTGCAGCAGGAATGATACCCTGGCCAGAGGGCTATTTA
Source organism: Thermodesulfobacteriota bacterium (assembly GCA_013153525.1). Lineage (GTDB taxonomy): Bacteria > Desulfobacterota > Thermodesulfobacteria > Thermodesulfobacteriales > Thermodesulfobacteriaceae > Thermodesulfobacterium. The sequence continues at coordinate 3,042 of JAADEG010000071.1, read as the reverse complement.
AAGTTTTTAAGAGGATTGTGTAATGAGTACGATGTTTTGCTTATATGTGATGAGGTTGCAACTGGATTTGGCAGAACGGGTAAAATGTTTGCCTGCGAGCATGAGGGGGTTAGTCCTGACTTTATGGTGTTAAGCAAAGGGATAACAGGAGGATACTTACCACTTGCAGCTACTCTTACCACTGACAGAGTTTATCAAGCATTTTACGACGATTACGAAAAACTAAAGACATTTTATCACGGGCATTCTTATACTGGAAATCCTCTTGCCTGCAGTGCTGCAATTGCAAACCTTGAACTTTTTGAAAAAAACAAAGTGATTGAAAAGATGCAACCAAAGATAAAAAAACTTTCTCAGCTATTGCAGAGATTTTGGGATCTTCCCTGGGTTGGAGATGTAAGACAAAGGGGATTTATGGTGGGGATAGAACTCGTAAAAGACAAAAAAACAAAAGAACCTTATCCTTTAAAACTTAGAGTAGGACACAGGGTTATAAGATCAGCAAGAAAAAAAGGAGTAATTATAAGACCCCTTGGTGATGTAATCGTTTTAATGCCACCTCTTAGCATAACAGAGGATGAGCTTGAGATGTTGTGCGATGTGGTTTATCAAAGCATAGAGGAGGTGTGCAGTGGAATTGATTCTTAGGTACGAAGACAGGCATAAAGGGTGGCTTAGGCTTTACAGAAAAAACTCTGAAAAACGCGCTCTTTTGCTTCACGGATACGGATTTAAAAAAGAAGAAATGCTTTTTCTCGGAATTAACCTTGCAGAAATGGGATACGAAGTTTTTTTAGCAGATCTTCCAGGTCACGGAGAAAATCCACTCAAACTTACTGTTAAAGATGTTGAGGAGTTTCTTTCTAAAGATATATTTGAAACTGGTTTTGAGGTTGTGCTTGGTCACAGCCTTGGAGCAAGGCTTGCAATGAAGCTTTCTGCTAAAAAGTACATACTTTTATCTCCTCCTTTAACACCTGAGTTTGAGGGAAACAGAAAAGAGCTTATAACCCTCCTGAGAGCAAAGAGGGTGAGAGAAGAAGCACCTTACAAAGGACTTGTAGATGTGTTAAACTGGCTCGGAGATCCGGATTTTGGTGATAAAGATGTGGTTATTTTTTACGCAAAAAACGACATAAAAAGCGTGCAGGAATTTGTTAAACTCGCTAAAAATGAGGGGATTTTTTGTTATTCGTTAAGTGATTCCTTTCACAACGATGTAATTACTTCTTCAGAACTCGTGGAGTGTTTGAAGAAGTTGTTAAGAGATGAGGTGTGAAGAAGTATTTTCTCCTAAAAAGTACGAAATTCCAGAAAACTTTGCTTTTTATTCAAACATTGCAAAGGCACTTTTTGATTATTTGCAGGAGGTGTATCCTGGGCTAAAAGCTAAAAAAGTGCTTGAACTTGGTTCAGGCACGGGTGTAGCTACGAGAGAGATTTTAAAAAGATTTCCCTCCTCAAAAGTGGTGTGTGTTGACATTTCTTGTGAGATGCTCAGGACTGCTAAAAAAACACTTCCAGATTGTCTTTATGTAAGGGCTGATGCAGGAGACTTAAGTTTTCTTAGAGAAAAGTTTGACCTTGTAATAGGCAACTTTTGCTGTCACTGGTTTATGGGAGAAGGGTTTTTGAAAGAGCTTTTTAATGTGCTTAAAGACGAGGGAATTTGTGCTTTTTCAATACCTATAGACTCGTGTAAAAGCAGTTTTTTAAGAAAAGTTTTAAAAAAAATCTTCGTTTTTCTTAAAAAAGAAGGATACGCCTCGGTTTACCGGACTTACTCTTTGAAAAAGACTGTAGAACTTTTTGACGGAATGAAAAAAAGCTGGAAAATTTACGAGGTTAAAGAGTGTTATTCTGCAAAAAAGTGGTTGGAAGTACTTAAGTCAAGAGGTTCATGGAGTTTTATGTTTGCGGGGATGGAAGATGTTGCAGAGGATTTTTGGCAAAAGTTGATTAAGTCTGAAGATTCTTTAGATTATACATGGAGCGTGGTTCTTTTATTATTGCAAAAAACAGGAAAAAAAGTAAAATGTAAAGTTTGTAAATCCTTATAAGGAGTGAGGTTATGGGTAAGAAACACATGACACTTGCAGAAAAGCTTCTTGCAGAAAAGCTTGGAAGAGAAGTCGTTGAGCCAGGAGAGCTGGTAGAAATAGATGTTGACTTAACACTTGCAAACGATATAACAGGTCCGCTTGCTATTAAGGTTTTTGAAGAAACTGGTATTGGTAAGGTCTTTGATCCGAGAAAAATAGTGCTCGTAATGGATCACTTTACACCTAACAAGGACATAAAAAGTGCTGAGCAGGTAAGAATTTGCAGGGAGTTTGCAAGAAAGTATGGAATCGTGCACTATTACGAAGGAGGTAACTGTGGAATAGAACACGCTCTTTTACCAGAGCTCGGGCTTGTAGGTCCAGGAGACATAGTAATAGGTGCAGACAGCCACACATGCACTTACGGTGCACTTGGTGCCTTTGCCACAGGGGTTGGTTCAACAGATCTTGCTGGAGCATGGATCACGGGTAAAACCTGGTTTAAAGTTCCAGAGAGTATGAAGTTCGTCTATTACGGGAAGCTTAAGCCCTGGGTATCTGGAAAAGATCTTATTCTTTACACTATCGGAGACATTGGGGTTGACGGAGCCCTTTACAGGGCAATGGAGTTTACAGGAGAGGTTATTGAAAGACTTAGCATGGCAGAAAGATTTACCATGTGCAACATGGCAATTGAAGCAGGAGGAAAAGTAGGACTTATAGAGCCAGATAAAAAAACCCTTGCTTATGTAAAGGACAGACTGAAAAAAGATCCCGTTGTTTTAAAAGCTGACAAAAAAGCAAAGTATGTAGAAGTTAGAGAATACGATGTATCAAAGATAGACCTCGTGGTGGCACTTCCACACCTTCCTTCAAATGTGAGATTCGTAAAAGAGCTTCCCCAGAAGATCTACATTGATCAGGTAGTGATAGGCTCTTGCACTAACGGAAGGCTTGAGGACTTGGAGGTAGCAGCAAAAATTTTAAAGGGTAGAAAAGT